>WGCS01000056.1 GCA_015493685.1 Bacteroidales bacterium | reverse complement strand
TTAAAAATTTTAACGCAGACATCTGCAAAAAGGACAAGACTTGCTGCGCCAATAATAGGCCTGACGTGGCACTTACGGCGGCTTTTTTGCATACTTTTTCAGCTGCTGGAAAAAGTATGAAAGAAAGAGTTGTAACAATAAGTTCCAGTGTAAATTGTTAATCTTGTCTTTTGTGCTAAATATAGAAACCATAAAGCCGGAGGAAAGGTAGTGAGGGATAATGGAACGCGAAAGGATTGACTGCGTCGAATCTTCGATTTCGTGCACCAGCGAAGGGACTTATTTAACTTATACGCTGCTGCGCAAAACTTAGGAATAAACTCCGGCAGGGAAAAAAGGGAGATAGCAATATTTTTTACGCATAATGAAGCTTTCTAAAAAATTATATTGAGAATTTAAGCTACTATAATTATTGCCATAGCTAAACAAATTTGCTTTACATTTATGCCTTAAATTTTATACTATTCTTATGGAAAAGAAATTATTTCTACTTGATGCTATGGCATTGATATACAGGGCGTATTTTGCATTCTCTCGTAATCCGCGAATTAATTCGAAGGGACTCAATACCTCTGCAATGTTGGGTTTTACCAATACGCTTTACGAGCTTATAAAAAATCAAAGGCCTACCCATATTGGTATTGTTTTCGATACTAAAGTTTTAACGCATAGGCATATCGAGTTTCCTGAATATAAAGCCAATAGGGAACCTATGCCCGATGATTTGGTGAAGGCCCTTCCTTATATTGATAAAATTGTTGAGGCTTTTGGTATTCCCAAACTTTATGTTGATGGTTATGAGGCAGATGACGTTATTGGTACTTTGGCAAAAGCAGCAGAGAAAGCAGGCTTTATCTGTTATATGATGACTCCTGATAAAGATTTTGCTCAGCTGGTAAGTGATCGTATTTTTATGTATAAACCGGCTCGTATGGGTAATAGCGCGGAAGTTCTTGGAGTGAAAGAAGTAATGGAGAAATTTCAAGTAGAGAGGCCAGAGCAGGTGATAGATATTTTGGGCCTATGGGGCGATGCCGTGGATAATATTCCCGGTATTCCCGGTATTGGCGAAAAGCGGGCAAAAGAATTAATAGGCCGTTACGGAAGTGTTGAGAATTTGATAGATCATGCCGAAGAACTTAAAGGTAAAATGAAAGAGAATGTCATCAACTATGCCCAACAAGGCCTTGAATCGAAACATTTGGCAACAATTTCATTAGATGCGCCCATTGAATTAAATGAAGAGTCTTTACGCTATAGAAAACCGGATATTAATAAACTTAAAGAAATATTTGATGAGCTGGAGTTTCGTACCTTGGCAAAGAGAATATCGGCAGACTTAGGCATGGAAAAAACCTTTTCACAGAAATCAAAAGCAGCAAATGCAGACTCCACATTAGATATGTTTGATCAGCTTGAAGAGGAGGCCCCTGGAAGCTCCGGACTTACTTCCTTACAACTTTTGCAAGAGCAGAATAATAGTTATGAGATTGTGGAGCAGAAGCATCAGATTGATCGACTAATAAACAATCTGTCGCAACAGAATAGGGTGTCGGTTCATTTAATTACTACCAACGTAAATCCTCACCAGGCCGAAATTGCCGGTATGGCATTGGCATGGAAAGAGAAGGAGGGTTTTTATTTGCCTTTTCCCGATGATTATGAGGAGGCGGTAACTTTACTTCACAACTTTATGCCCTTGTTTTCTAAGGAAGAACTAGTACTGGTTGGTTTTGATTTGAAATACATTATCTCTGTTTTACGTTGGTACAAAATGGAGGTTAAGAATAGCCTGTTTGATGTTATGTTGGCACACTATTTAATAGAGCCTGACATGAAACATGATCTCTCCTTATTGGCAGAGAATTTTTTAGGCTATAAAATTATTTCCTCCGACGAACTTCTTGGCCGCAAAAGCGAGGCTGCAAAGAGACTTAAAACAATTAAGTTTAGCTTTAGAGAAGTACGACAAGACTTATGTACTGAATATGCCTGCCAACGTACAGATATTCTTTTGCAAATGAAACCAATACTTTATGATAAGCTTAAGATAACGCAAACCCTTAAGCTTTATGAGGAGGTGGAGATACCTCTGTTGAGCGTTTTGGCCGTTGTTGAAACCAATGGAGTAAAGCTTGATGTGGCTGCCCTAAAAAATTACTCCATAGTATTATCCAATAAGATAAAGGGCCTGGAAGATGCTATATTTTCTTTTGCAGGGCATAGTTTTAATATTGCGTCACCAAAACAATTGGGGATAGTTTTATTTGAAGAGCTTAAAATAGTGGACAAACCTAAATTAACCAAAACAAAGCAATATAAAACGGGAGAAGAAATTCTTGTGAAATTAAAGAATAAGCATGAGATTATAAACCTTATCTTAGAATATCGTACACTAGCTAAACTTAAAAGTACTTATGTAGATTCTTTACCCAAGTTAGTTAATCCACGAACAGGGCATATTCATACTACCTATAATCAGGCAGTTGCCTCCACGGGTAGGCTAAGTTCCAACAATCCTAATCTGCAAAATATTCCTGTTAGAACGACAGAAGGAAGAGAGATTCGAAAAGCTTTTATTCCCTCTAATTCGGAATATACCCTTTTTGCTGCCGACTATTCGCAAATTGAACTTCGCATAATAGCAGATCTTAGCAAGGATAAAAATATGATGTCTGATTTTAAGGCCGGAAAAGACATTCATACCGCTACAGCAGCTCGCGTATATAATGTTGATGAAGAGGAAGTAACGAAAGAAATGCGACGTCATGCAAAGAGTGTAAATTTTGGTATTATTTACGGAATATCTGCCTTCGGCTTGTCGGAGAATTTAGGCATATCGCGTAAGGAGGCCAAAGCAATAATTGACCAGTATTTTATTCAATATCCCGGAATAAAACAATTTATGAATTCACAAATAGAATTTGCTAAAGAGCATGGCTATGTGGAGACATTGTTAAAACGTCGTCGCTATTTACGAGATATTAATTCTTCCAATGCTGTGGTTAGGTCTATTGCCGAACGTAATGCCATTAATGCCCCAATACAAGGCTCCTCAGCCGATATGATTAAAATTGCAATGATTAATATTTTTAATGAAATGAAGAAACGAAAGCTTCAGTCTAAAATGATATTGCAAGTGCATGATGAATTAATTTTTGATTGTCTTAAGTCTGAATTGCAGGAACTGAGGATTTTAGTGGTGGATTTAATGCAAAAAGCGTTGCCGTTAAATGTGCCGGTAGTGGTGGATTCAAATAATGGCGATAATTGGTTAGAAGCACACTAGCTTTTATTTTTTAAGGGATGATAATAGGTTTGTTTTGGCGATATTTTTGTCTTTTTTACAAAATATAGTGCCAAAACAATTTGTTGGTATTGTAAATTTTTATTGGTAATAGTATTATGAAGAGAATAGCCTTTTTTTTAGTTTTTATTATTTTTTCGCAGTGTTTTGTTTACGCACAGTACGAAGAGGCGAAATTAGATAGCTTAAATGCGTATTTTGCTCGAAGTCTTAAACAATGGTCAGTGCCGGGAATGGCAATAGGAATTGTTAAAGGTGATAGTTTGATATTTGCCAAAGGTTATGGCTTTGCCAATATTAAAGATCAACAGCCGGTTGATAAATATACTATCTTTCCCATTGCTTCCAACACTAAGGCTTTTACGGTGGCTGCAATGGCTATATTAGTAGATAGGGGTGAGATAAGTTGGAATACTAAGGTAGTGGATATTCTTCCCTATTTTCAACTTTATAGTCCTTATGTTACCGCCCATTTTACTATAGCAGATATGTTAAGTCATCGCAGTGGACTAAAGACATTTAGTGGAGATTTAATATGGTATGGGTCTGATTATTCGCGTGAAGAAGTAATTAAGAAATTACCTTTTTTGAAGCAGGCTTATGAATTTAGAACTAAATTTGGCTATAGTAATATTATGTATATCGCTGCGAGTGAAGTTATTGCTAAAGTGTCTGGAATGAGTTATGAAGATTTTTTAAGGAAAAACTTTTTTGATCCATTAGGGATGAAGCGTACTTATACCAGTATCAATGATTTGGCAAAACTAAAGAATGTGTGTACTCCTTATAATAATATCAATAGGAAGCTGATTCCCATCGAGTTCGTTAATTGGGATAATATTGGTGGTGCCGGTTGTATTAATTCTGATGTGATGGATATGAGCAAGTGGATAAAATTTCAGTTGAATGGTGGAATATGGCATTCTGATACGATTATTTCATCTCAACAGATTTTGGAAATGCGCAGCCCACATACTAATTTTACCTTGAGTAAAGGCTATCGCAAATTATGGCCAAGTACTCATTTCAAAGCGTATGCCATGGGTTGGTCGGTGATGGATTATCATGGTAGAAAAATTATAAGCCATAGCGGTGGTTATGATGGTGTTATCACTTATACTTGCTTAGTACCTGAAGATAAATTGGGCTTTGTAATTTTAACAAATTCCACATCTTCGTTATATAATCCTTTGTCATACAGAATACTAGATAGTTTTCTTGCCAAAGACACTATAGATTGGGCTAGCCTATTTTTGCCTTATCAACAGCATAGTGAAGAAATCAGTCCCATTAGTGTACCTGCTAAATCAATTAAGCCCAGTCTTAAATCAAAGGATTATTTGGGATTATATAAAAGTAAAATTTATGGTAATGCTTTGATAACAGGAAGAGTAAATAAAATGAAAATACAGCTTCTGCATACCAAGTTGTGGGAAGGGATAATTAGGCCTTATAATGCAGATACTTTTATCATTGAGTTTCCTAAAGTACCTTCTCTGCCTCAGGGATTTATAAGATTCAAACTCAATGCTGATAAAACTAAAATTGAATCATTTGTTATTGATGTACCCAATCCTGATTTCGATTTTACCGAATTTACTTTTAAAAAATTGAATTGGATTATCATGTCTGAGGAAAATAAAAAGCAGAAATAATGGAACTAGTGTTTGTTGAAGATAAAACTTTTGATAAAATTATTTTTGAGGAAGGAATCATTAAAAAAGGAGAATATATCGATTGTAGGTTTCTAAATTGTGATTTTTCTAATGCCGACTTAAGGGAGTATATCTTTGAAGATTGTCAGTTTACTAATTGCAATATGAGTATGGTTAATTTGAACAAAACAGCCTTAAGAATAGTTCATTTTAAAGGATGTAAACTTCTAGGGGCAAATTTTGACCAATGCAATGAGTTTGGTTTGGATATGCAATTTCAAGAATGTATTTTGAATCATAGTTCTTTTTATAAACTAAGCATTGCCGGAACTCCTTTTATTCATTGTATTTTGCTGGAAGTAGATTTTTCATATAGTAATTTAAAGAAAGCAATATTTGATAATTGTGATTTAAGTGGAGCTATTTTTGACAATACAATTTTAGAGGGGGCAGATCTACGGTCAGCACAAAATTTTTCCATTGACGTGGAGTATAACCGCATTAAGAAAGCAAAGTTCTCCCAATCGAATATTATGGGATTATTACATAAATACGATATTGTGATACAATAAATTGCTGTTTACTCGAAAATGACGAAGGTTTTATAAATATCAGGGCTTATTTACTTTTGAATTAATAGTTTTTGAATAGAACTTTTGTTATCACTGATTAGCTTTACTATATAAGTTCCGTTATCTAAATCTGAAATAGTTATTCTGTTTTTATTCTCATGTATAACCGACTCTTTTACGAGAGATCCGGATGCACTATAAAACTCAATTTTTATTTCCATATTCGCCCAATGCTTTTTATAAATTTGAACAAATTCTGAAGCTGGATTAGGAAAAATTTTTATGTTTTCAACTCGACTTAATTGTTGATGTACGCTTACTATATTTGCAATTGGTATTCTCCATATTCCATTGTCTGTACCGGCAAATAAGGTGCTATCATGAATCGCTAATGAAAAAACTGTAGTTCCTGGAGCAATACCGTTACTTATATCTACCCATATTGCATTATTAAGAAGTTTAAAGACTCCGTTGTCGGTGGCAGCATATACCGTTGTTCCATCAGAAACTAAACAGTTTACCATTCCAACAATTCCAGAATCTAATTGTGTCCATGTAAGCCCGTTGTCATTGGAACTAAAAACACCGTCATTAGCACCTACATATATACTTGAATCTTTTTCAATTATTGAAGATACATCAGCCCGATAACTATATAATGGAATATAATTCCAGGATAATCCATTATTTACCGAAGAATACAATCCGTCTCCTAAAAGTCCTGCAAATATTTTCGACCCTCGTTTATAGATTGCATTAACAGTTGGTGTATAATAAAAGCCTGTATTTGCACTTGACCAAGAAGCTCCATTGTTGGTAGATGTGTATATGCCTTCAGAAACAGTGCCAACAAAAATGGTAGAATCAGTAAATAAGAAAGCAAGTATATCGGAATAAAGCATTGGAATTGATGAAAATGAGTGCCAATAATCTCCATTATTATTTGATGTAAAAATATTGTTTCCACCTCCTGTATACATATTTTGTCCATTTTTAGCTATTGAATAATTATTAGGAGAACTTTCTTTACCATGGTTTTTTTCCTCCCATTGTATTCCATTATTGGTGCTTGTGAATATTCCATTACCCGAAGTAATAGAATATAAGATTGTGCTATCAGAATATAATCTGTATATAAATGGCCTTGAAATACCACTATTAGCCTCACTCCAAGAGTTTGTAGTAGTTGATAAACGGTATAAACCTCCTCCTATGGTTCCTGCAAAAAGACTTGTCCCTGTTGATACTAAAGACTTGACATTGATATACATAAGTCCCGTATTTAATTGATTCCAAATGGCTCCATTATTTGCGGAATAGAAAATACCGCCATATTTAGTTCCTACAAAAACTTTATTGTCAAAAAAAGCAATTGAGCTAATTGATGTATTAGTCAGTCCGTTATTTGTTGAATTCCATGTCTGACCATTATCTATGGATTCAAACAAACCATTATTATAAGTACCAACAAATATATTTGAGCCCCTTATGGCAACACATTGTATATTTTGTACTGATCCACCAATATTTAATAAATTCCAACTATTGCCATTATTTGTTGATAAATACAAACCACTATTGGTACCGGCATAGATACTTGTTCCATGAACAACAATACTATTAATATTTGCATTGATAGGCAATCCATTGTTAATAGAATTCCAACTAGCACCATCATTTGAGGTAATATATATTCCTCCTCCCGCAGTTCCTGCAAGTATCTTTTGCCCAATTGTTGACATAGAAAGTATTGTGGTATTTGATAAACCATTGTTTATGGAAAACCAGTTAACGCCATTCGTTATTGAAACAAAAATACCTTTATTGGTTCCTACAAAAAGATTAACATCTCTTTTTGTAATCGCATTAACTCCGCTGAAACTAGGATAGCTACTATTCCATCTGTTGCCACCATTATAAGAGATGTACATCTTACCCGATGCGCTACCGGCATAAATAGTTGTGCTATCGAAATACGTACAGTTGATACTTGCATAGCATGGACCAGTAGTTTTTTGCCATTGGGCAGTCAAACTGTAGGAAAATAATAGGAAAGCGATAATAAGATTTTCTTTTTTCATTATGATGTGATTTTGAGATTTATGTTTGTTGCCTATGACAAAAACATCAATTGACAACAAATTTAGCCAAAAAGATATTGTTGCCGGCCAAGTAATAAGTTCAAATCAGTTAATGTTATGCCCGAGAAAGTATTTGGTAATTTTATAAGCCCGCTGCTCTGCGAATGTCCTAAACACTGCCCTCTGAAATGTGTTTAACGCGGTATAGGAGATAAGTGGCCTCAATTTTGAATATCAATAATTTCATAAAATTAATACAGTATATTCT
>WGCS01000055.1 GCA_015493685.1 Bacteroidales bacterium | reverse complement strand
ATATATTATTTGATTTATTCATGACAAATTAGTTTAAAATTGCGATAGCTGAATTAATTAAATTAGTAAAAAATACCGGAGGATTTATCCCAAGATAGATGGCCAATCCAAACAAAACAAACTGAGAAATGGTTTCGTAATTATTGGGCTTGAATTTTTCTATTGTAAGTTTTACCTTTGGTTTACCATATAAAAGATGAAAAATATTTTTGCTGAAAGAGTAAATTATTAGTGTTAGAAGTAGGAGGACAAAAATACCAATATAGTAATGCTTAGCTAAAAACATTGCCTTAAAAACAAGGAATTCACTTACAAACATTCCTGATGGAGGAATAGCCAGTATAGAAATAAAACCTAAAATAAGAGCCAATCCTCCAATGGGATTTAGCTTAAAATAACCTGCGGCATTCTTAATCCAATACGATTTAAAATAGCGATGCACCTGGCCAATTTGGTAAAACAAGCCCGCTTTAACAAATGAGTGAAATACAATATGCAAAATTGCCGCATAATAGCCAATGCCGCCGATGCCCAATCCTAAGGCGACAATTCCCATGTGTTCTAGACTTGAAAAAGCGAACATTCTTTTATAATGTCTTATTTTAAGTAATTGAATGGCAGACATAAATACCGATAATACTCCCGCTATTAACAATACATTTTGTACCCAATGTAATATTGGGGTTTGAGCGACTATGGTAAATATTCTAAAGATACCTATAAAACCTACATTCATTAAAGTAGTAGAAATAAATGCACTTATTGGAGGCGGCGCTACTGTATGGGCATCCACAGCCACAGTATGTAGTGGGAATAAACCCATTTTTGCACTAAAACCGGTAAGTACTAACAGAAAAGTCATTTTTAGCCAAATGGGATTCATTAAATATGCTGTTTCAACTAAATGAGAAATACTTAAATCAGTAATTCCGTTGCTACTGGCAGTAATGCTTAAAAATAGAATGCCAATAAATGCCAATGCTACTCCCACCGATGAAATAAATAGATATTTCCAAGCAGCTTCTAAAGCTTCTTTTGTGCGCTCAAAGAAAATTAATATGGAAACAAATAAGGTGGTAGTTTCTATGCTGACCCATAGAACTGCAACATTTTCTGAAAAATATGCGCTTGTCATAGCCGTAATTAGCATTATTAAAGATGCGAAATATCCGGCCTCTTGTTTTGTAGTGAAGTCATGGCGTTTTAGGTATAGATAGCTATGATAATAAGTAGCTAAACTTAATATACTCAGTACCGTCATCAATATAATTCCCAGGCTGTCAAAATTAAAATAGGCTGAACTAAATTCATTAATATGAATAAAAGCATATCCGTTAAGAGCTAGCAGAAGAATCAAAAACAGAGCAGAAAATATTTTTGTAAAAGTATTATTCTTGACGAAGAATATACTCAAACTTACTGCAATAGCACAGATTATAAAAATCACTAACATCATTTAATCTTTTAAATGTGATAAATTATCAACTTCAATACTATTGAATGTATTGCCAATATGATTGATAAATACTCCGAGAACTATAACACCCATTAAAACATCTAATAAAATTGCCATATTCACCATCATTGGCATAACGTTACCTACCACTAAGGAGAAAAGAAAGATGCCATTTTCAATGATTAAATATCCAACCACATGCGAGAAAATGTTTTTATGAATGATAATAAAATACAAACCAAATAAAATGGAGGCAAAGGCAACGGTAAAATATTTTGTGTAAATTTGATTATCATTTAACTGAGAGCTGATAACAAAACTAAGTAGTAAGCTAACAACCACAACAATTATGGAATAAAATACGGGGACTGAAGGTTCATGCTCACGTTTCAAATGATTATGCTTTCGTATGCGGTTAAGAAACCAAGGTACAATAATCGATTTTACCAAAATTGTTTCTGTAAGAATGAAAATAAAATCGGCTAATTCAATTTCTTTTAAACTAAAAAATACGATTCCAAAAAGGATAATACCTTGAACTACCAAAAGCCAAACGAACTTTTTAACTCTTTCGGAAAGAGCAAAGTAAATTAAGGTTATAGCATATAATATAATGAATAGATAGGTCATTTAATTTAAAATTATTTTATTGGTTATAATTAATGTCGTTAGAAAAACAACCACAGCAATGGCCGATAGCATAATAAGCCACTGTGGATTCTTCTCCATTTTATTTCGTGCTCTAAAAGCCTCCAAAAGTCCAATTAGCATGGCAAAAATAATTTGAATACCGATAAATGCTACTAATTGATAGTACCACTGCCAAGCAGTATTGATAATAAAATCGGAAATCAAACTACCATAAATGGCAAATTTTAGCCAAGTAGCAATATGTATTAATCCTAAATCGAAACCGCTATTATCAAGAACCATTACCTCGTGAACCATTGTTAATTCCAAATGGGTTTTAGGATCGTCAATGGGCATTCTCGAATTTTCTACCATTGCAATATAAATCAAAATATAGATAGAAACAATGCTGATGGTATAGGATAAATTACTGCTAATATGTAAGTTGGCATATAAATCGTGGAAGGAGATATTATTGGTAAATAAAGCCATTGAACCAATAAGAATAAAAAAGGCAGGTTCTACCAACATTGAATAAAGCGCTTCTCTATTGGCTCCCATTCCTTCGAATCCACTGCCGGTGTCCATTGCTGCAATAATCATCATAAACTTTCCAAGTGCCAACATATAGGCAAAAAATACAAAGTCGCCATCGAAAGATAACAAGCCTTTTTGCGAACCAATGGGGACAAATAATACGGCCATAAGTACTGTTGAGAAATATATAATGGGTGCTATTTTAAAAATAACGCTCGTGGTAGTACTATAGATACTTCCTTTTTTAAACAATCGGACAACATCAAATACAGCTTGAAAAACTGAGGGCATCTTCCGCGCAGCAATTTTTGATTTTGTTTTGTTGATGATACCCACAAAAAATAAGGCTGATAATAATATTAATAAAAAGCTAATCATTTTAAATCCAATTTAAGTAGGTGAGTAAAGCAATTACAAAAATAAAAATGAGAGCATAAAGTAGATAATGCTGTATTTTACCCGTTTGGAAGACAGCAATTTTGCGTAGCCAAACTATTAATTTATTGCCAGGAAAAGTGATTAATATATTTTCAAAAATATCACTTGAATGCGTTTTAAATTCTCTTTCTTTCGGGAATATTTCGTCTTCATCAAAGTTGTTAAAGTCTTTCTTTACATTAACTAATTTGGATGATAATTGCACAAAATTATCGGCATAGGACGTGGCGGTATATTGATGAAGTGCAGGATTTGCTCCGGTATAAGCACAGCCCCAAGTAGCTTTCTGCGAAACAATTTGCTTTTTCTGTTGCCAAGTTCGTAGCAACCATACTATTCCAATAATTGCAATTAAAATCCCTGATGATAAACTTATATTATTAAGCGTAGGTATAATTTGTTGAATGGCAGAGGTCTCACCGGTAAAGGCACTTACTATTTGTGATAAAGGCTGCATGAAAAGTATGGGGGCAAAGCCGATAAGAAGAATCATAAAACCAATAAAGAAATTAGGAATAATCATCGAGGCACTTACTTCGCTTGCTTCCTCTGCTTTTTCACTTCTCGGTGTGCCTAAGAATATAATACTGAATACTTTGGTAAAACAAAATATAGCCAATCCACCTATTATAGCCAATCCGGAGAAACTAAACAGGATTATTATATCAGTGTTTAATCCGCTTGCATATAATGATTTAAACATCCCTGAGTAAATAATAAATTCAGAAATAAAACCATTAAATGGAGGTAATCCACTAATTGCTAATGCGCCTAAAAGAAAGAATAATGCCGTTTTCGGCATCTTTTTAATTAAGCCGCCTAGCTGTTCTATATTTCGAGTATGTGTTTTGGTATAAACCGAACCTGCGGTATAAAATAGTAATGATTTAAATAGGGAGTGATTAAGAATATGTAAAATTCCACCACCAAAACCAAGTACAGCTAATACGGGAATATCTTTGGCTAAACCGATAACTCCCAATCCAATGCCGATACCTATTATCCCAATATTTTCGATACTATGATAAGCCAAAAGCTTTTTTACATCGTGCTGGACTATGGCTAATGAAACGCCTATCAAGCCGGATGTTAGCGAGATGATTAAAATAAAAATTCCGATACCAAATAAATCGTGATGAATATACATTAACACTCTGAGAATACCATAAATGCCCATTTTTATCATTACACCACTCATCACTCCCGAAACGTGTGAAGGGGCAGCAGGGTGGGCGTGTGGCAACCAGGAGTGGAAAGGTATAAATCCTGCTTTTATTCCAAATCCTACAAAAAATAGAATAAATAGATAAAATGGATTGTGTGTTTGAAAATAAACAGCAAGTCCATCGAAGCTAAATTCGGCTCCCGTTTGAACATAAGCCCAAATAAAAGCCAACATTAAGAATACAACGCCTATGTGCATTTGTATCAGATATTTAATTCCAATTGTAATGGTTTCTTTTTTCTCTGTTTCAAAAATTACAAGGAAAAATGAGGTGAGCGACATTATTTCCCAAATAATAAGGAATGCTAAAGCATCACGAAGCATAACCACTAATAACATTGAAATATGCAACCATACAAAGTTAAAATAGTGCCAAGCAATCTCTACTTTGCTTTTCCTCTTGAAATAGGGCTGTAAATATCCTTTGGAATAAATTAATCCAGTAAGAACGGTGAAGTTTATTACTAAAATAAAAAATGCAGATAACTGATCGACCTCAATATTTAAGCTTGTCCCTAAAAATGGAATGAAAGGTAATATTACTTTGGAAGAAATACTAAATGCACTAATTGCCCAATAACTACTAATTGCTATAATTATAGTTTGAATAAAAGCACTAAAGTAAAATTGTAGCTTCTTGGAAAAAGCAAATTGAAAAATGCTTAATATTAATGCTACTTTAAATATTATTATACTCATTTATTTGTTCTCTTAATTAAATTAGTGGTAATGGTTAATATAATCTTTTTGCGGTAGAATTAGAGTTGCCAATAATGGATAAAATATTCCATCTTCGTATGGGAAAAGGATATCTTGATAAAAATTCATAGACTAAATTGGCGGCAATAATAAAAGGGGGTATTTTATCTTTCTCAAAATTGTTTATTGGTCGATTTAATTGAATCGTTAATTCAGATTTAAATTAAATGAACTTCTGTTGTATTGAAAATAACCTTTTGTATTTCATCCGGATAATTTGTAACAACTTTTTTTGAAAGTGGTTTTTTTACCACGAAACCGTTTATTAGTATCGCTATATCTCAGTAAATATGGATATAATTGCTTGAAAATTAAGTTTATCTGTCCACCCATGATTAGTATATCATAAGGGCGCAAATGTATATCGAATCCATTAGATATCCAAATGATATATATTTTTTTCTAGAGGAGATCTCCAGGTCTGAGGAAAATACCCATAAACTAATGATATGAATGTTAATCGGAAGCTTAATCCTCCAGGTTTAGGGGAATTAGCTAAGAAAAAAATCCCTCTTTGGGTTCTCCCTTTAAATAAAGGGAGATAGTTTTATTCTGTTAAGTACAATAAGGGTTTCAGTAGATTGTGTTATTCGTAATTTATCAAATCTGCCACCACACTTTCAATTATTATCTCCCTTTCGTAAGAGGGAGGTAGCTTTATCTTTTTACGTATAATATGTTTTTTAATATGGATGCTTATACCAAAGTTTATTTCAATGCGAATTTAGATCTACTGAAATAAATTATATTTTAAGCCCAATAGCAGTAATGCATTCTTAGTCGTCTCTTTGCTGCTTCCCATAGTAGGATTTCTTACAATATTATTTAGCCCTTTTCTAAACCTTGCTTCTATTGATATATCAATCTTTTCGGATAAAGGAAAAAGTACTCCAATTCCAATATTTAGGTCTATCCCAAATTTATTGAAATATCCTTTGTCGTAATACACATCGGTTTTGTCTCCAATGTCAGTGGTTTGTTTGTAATTTAATAAATAGTTAAGTGATAATCCTGAATTTACATAGTACTTAACTTTGTTGCCAATAGTTATATTTAACAATAGAGGCACACTAATAAACCCAAAATTATTCTTAAGTTTATGGGTTACTATATTGCCCGAGCTGTTTTTTATCTTGGAACTGGTATAAGAACTTCGTATATCGTAGTCTAAACCTGAGATTAGGGCAATTCTTTTATTGAGTTTATACGTATATGATAAGCCGAAATCATAACCTATGCCATTATTAAAAATTGCAAATGTATTACTTAGCCCACTACCTGCAAAAATACCAATACTATGCTTGTTAATTTGTGCAAAACCAGCTGCGTTTATTCCAAGTCCTAGAATTATTGAGAAAATTAATTTTTTCATAGTTTATTTTTATTAAAAATATGTTTGTTTAGTTGATGGTATTTACTTATATGATAAACGTACAACGCTAATATATATTGAATTATTGTTATAAGATATTATCATGTACCTCTAGCATGAGACTATACTTTCTATTTGTGTAAAATTTATACAAATATGAGCTTAAGCGAGGGACTTAATT
>WGCS01000054.1 GCA_015493685.1 Bacteroidales bacterium | reverse complement strand
GCAGGAATGAAAGAAAGCCATCCACACGATATTACGATTACTCGTGAAGCGCCCAACTATAGTAGATAATAATTATAGATATAGCTCGTTAATGTGAAGCTGGTGAGATAGAATATCTCTTATTTATGATGTAAATTAACTGGTAAAGAGAAACAATTGGTGATAATTTAAGGAAAACAAATAATTTAATTAATGCAATGAAACAAATAGTAATAACTTTACTGCTGGCAGTGATAATTCCTTTGATGGCATTTTCACAAAAAAAATCAAAACAAGTGTTGTTAACGATAGATGGTCAGCCATTTACCATGGAGGAGTTTATGTATGTTTACAACAAAAACAACTCAAATCCTTCGGCTATTGATAAGAAAAGCCTTAACGAATATCTGGATTTATATGAAAATTTCAGACTTAAAGTTAAAGAAGCCGAAGATAGAGGAATGGATACTACCAAGGCTTTTAAAAGAGAATTAGCCGGTTATAGAAATCAGCTGGCCAGACCGTATCTAACAGATAAATCGGTGGATTCGAATATCCTCAGAGAAGCTTATACCCGCCTTCAACAAGATGTGAGAGCAAGCCATATTATGATTGCTGTTGATGAGGATGTCTCTAAAAATGACTCTGTGGCAAAAGCTGCCTATGATAAACTTCTGGGAATAAGGAAACAGATTCTCAATGGTGCAGACTTTGCTACAATGGCAAAGAAATATTCCGATGATCCTTCCGCCCGTGATCAACCGGCGAGTAAGTACCGCGGCGCGCATAAAGGCAATGGTGGCGATTTGGGCTATTTTACTACTTTCTATATGGTTTATCCCTTTGAAACTGCTGCCTATAATACTCCTGTTGGGCAGGTGAGTATGCCCATAAGAACCAAATATGGTTACCATATTATTAAAGTGACGGATAAAATTCCTGAACTGGGGAAGATTGAAGTAGAGCATATTAATATTAAACCTAAAAATAAATCTCCACAAGCTATTGCGGCAGCTAAAGCTAAAATCATTGAGATACAAAATAAAATTAATAGTGGGGCTCTGACATTTGAAGAGGCAGCAAAAGAGTTTTCTGATGATAGAGGATCAGCAGAAAAAGGCGGACTGCTGCCGGCTTTTGAAGTGAGTAGAATGGTCCCTGAATTTATTAAAGCAATTTCTAAATTGAAAGAAGGCCAAGTGTCTACACCTGTTTTGACTGACTATGGTTGGCATTTGATTAAATTGAAAAAGTTGATAAAAATACCTTCCTATGAGAACTACTTGCCTACACTTAAAGCTAAAGTTGCCAGAGACAGTCGCTCCAATAGAAGTAAAGAATCGGCTATCATAAAGTTTAAAAAAGAGTTTAAATTTAAAGAGTATCCAAAAGCATTATTCAGTTTTTATGCTGTCGTTGATTCTTCCATATATACCAATAGTTGGAAGGCAGAGAAAGCGGCTAAATTGAAAAAGACAATGTTTAAACTTGATGGAAAAAAATATACTCAAAAAGACTTTGCAAACTATTTACAAAACAATCAAGTGATGAAGCACAAAGGGACTATTCGCTATTTTGTTGATAAAATGTACAAGCAATGGGTCGATAAGGTTGTGTTGGATTATAAAGACTCAAAACTGGAATCGCAAAATGTGGATTTTAAAATGTTGGTGCAAGAATATCATGATGGTATTTTGCTCTTCGCTATAAGTGATTCAGAAGTGTGGGGAAAAGCGATTAAAGATACCCTCGGACTGAAGAAATTTTATAATGCAAATAAACAAAACTATCAATGGAAGGAGCGAATTGAGGCCTCAATTTATAAGTGTGCTAGCGATTCAATAGCCCAAAGAGTGCATGCATTCTTACTCAAAGGATATTCGTTGGATACAATTATGACTTTAGCAAATCGTAATTCAGCATTAAATTTACATTTTGAGAGAGGAAAATATGAAGTGGGAACCAATAGTATTCTAGAAAAAGTGAAGAAGAAACAGGGAATCTCAAAGGTGATGAAGATAGGTAAAAATTATGTGATCGTTGATATCCATAAAATCATTCCTCCAAAAGCTAAATCATTGGATGAGGCCCGAGGTTTGATAACTGCTGATTATCAAAATTATTTGGAGAAGAAATGGCTGGAGAAACTACATAAAGAACATAAGGTAACGGTTAATCGTGAATTGTTAAATCAGAAATAATTGAATAGATTATTAAGTATATTGGCATTAGTATTTGTACTTTTCTCTTGTGATACGCATCACGATAACAGAAAGGTGGTAGCTCAGGTTTATGATGATAAATTATATAATGATGAGGTGCTCTCGTACCTTCCCAAAGGTATAAATAGTCAGGATAGCACTATGATGCGGAATGAATTTATAGACCAATGGGTGCGGCATCATGTACTTTTGCATAAAGCTTTAGAAAATAATACCCAAAATGAGAGGGAAAAAGCTCAATTGCAACAACAGGTTGAAGAGTATAAAAATTCTTTGGTAATATACCGCTTTACAAAAAAAATGGTGGAACAAAAGCTCGATACTGTAGTTCAGTATAAGGAAATAAAAGATTATTACGATAAGCATAAAAAAGAGTTTACTCTGAAGGATGATATCGTGCAAGTATCTTTTGTTAAATTCCCCCTTAACTCGAAGAATATTAAGCCGGTACGTAAACTATTTAGAAAATATAAACCGGAGGATTTACCTAGGATAAAAGCCATAGCTCAAGAAAAAGCAGTAAACTATTTTCTCGATGATAATACTTGGATTCTGTTTGATGAACTAAAAAAAGAAGTGCCCATTAAAACTTATAATAGAAGCTTATATCTGAAGAATAATAAATACATAGAAGTAAACGATTCGCTGTTTACCTATATGTTGAGAATTAATAACTTTAGAGTACAAGATAATGTTTCGCCTCTAAGTTTTGAATACGATAATATTCGCCGTTTGATAATAAATATGCGAAAAATGAAGCTGATTGATAGAATGAAAGAACATGTTTTTCAAGAGGCGCAAAAGCAAGGAGTTATACATATTGAAAATTAATATATTTTGATGAAAAATAAACATAAATTAGTGGGAATTAAAGTGCTGGCCCTATTGTTATTCTTTTTTGCCTCAGTGCAAGTGAAAGCACAAGGTAAAATGATTGACAAGGTTGTTGCTATTGTTGGTGGAAACGAAATACTGTATTCTGATATTGAAAATCAGTATATGCAATACCTGATGCAAGGTTATACCTCAAATGGAGACAATATTCGATGCCAGATCTTTGAAGAGGTGATGTTCGCCAAATTACTTTTAAACCAAGCTCAGCTTGATAGTGTTGATATCTCTGATGATATGGTGGAGAGTGAGATGGATAGACGACTGCAATATTTTATTTCGCAGATTGGTTCGCAGGAGAAATTGGAACAATATTACAACAAAAGTATTCTGGAGATAAAAAGTGATTTAAGAAATACAATCCGTGATCAAATGATGTCGGAGAAGATAAAGAGTAAAATCACCAAAGACATTAAAATTACTCCCTCAGAGGTGAGAACTTATTTCCACTCTATTCCTAAAGATAGTATTCCTTTAATTAATTCGGAATATCAATATTCTGAAATAGTGATGACACCTAAATTGAGCCAAGAGGAAAAAGAATACGCAAAAAAGAAACTCGAGGATATCAGAAAACGGATTATTGATGGAGCAAGTTTTGAATCCATGGCACGAATATATTCCGAAGATCCGGGCTCGGCAATGAAAGGTGGTGAGTTGGGCGATTTTGGAAGAGGAGTGATGTATCCTGCTTTTGAAGCGGCTGCTTTTGCGTTGCAACCAAACGAAATTAGTCCTATTGTTGAAACGGAAGCCGGTTATCATATTATTAAATTGATAAAACGAAAAGGAGATTTTATTAACGTTCGTCATATTCTTATTATGACAAAAGTTTCTCCCTTGTCATTGCAAAGAACCAAGGATAAGATGGATAGCATTTATCAACAAATCTCTTCAGGAGAATTGACTTTTAAGGAAGCAGCATTAAAATACTCCGATGAGGACTCTAAATATAATGGTGGTATTGCAATTAACAAACAATCAGGAAGTAATGTATTCACTCCCGATCAAATAGGAAAGGAATTATTCTTTTATTTGGAGAAAATGAATGTGGGTGAGATATCCAAGCCAATGTTGTTCGATAAGAAGAAAAATGTGAAGGCTTATAGAATAGTGAAATTAGACAAAAGAACAAAACCTCATAAAGCTAATCTGGAACAAGATTATGACAAAATTCAGCTGATGGCGCTCAATAAGAAAAAGTCGGAGGCCATTAATAGTTGGATTCAAAAGAAGTCTGAAAAGACATATATCGTCATTCTCGATAAAGACTTGAAGAACTGTAAGTTTAATTATAAGTGGGATTAGTCTATGGAGGTTTATAATAACGAAAAGGAGGCCTTTAAGGTTCTGGAAGAGAAGTATAAACTCCTCAAACATGAGATTGCCAAAGTTATTGTTGGACAAGACGAAGTAGTGCAACAATTACTTATTTCTATTTTTAGCAATGGACATTGTTTGTTGGTAGGAGTTCCCGGATTGGCGAAAACTTTAATGGTGAATACCTTGGCCCGAGCACTGGGACTTGACTTTAAGCGGATTCAGTTTACTCCCGATTTGATGCCTTCCGATATTATTGGAACTGAAATTCTTGAAGAAAACAGAAAGTTTAAATTTATTCCCGGGCCGGTATTTTCAAATATTGTTTTGGCCGATGAAATTAACCGTACGCCGCCGAAAACGCAGGCTGCAATGCTTGAGGCTATGCAGGAGCGTACTGTTACGGTAGCAGGGAAAGAATATGTATTGGATAAGCCTTTTTTCGTATTGGCAACACAAAATCCCATTGAGCAAGAGGGAACTTATCCTCTGCCGGAGGCTCAGCTCGATAGGTTTATGTTTAATCTGGTACTCGATTATCCTAGTTTCGAACAGGAATTGGATATTGTAAAGGAAACCACAGGAAACAAAAAGAGTACTATTATTGAAATTGTTAATGGGGAAGAAATACTTTACTTTCAAGAATTAATACGTAAATTGCCTGTTGCAGATAATGTATATCGCTTTGCAGTTAAGTTGGTTTATTCTACACGTCCTTCAACGAAAATGGCTAATGAATATGCCAATAAATATCTACTCTGGGGCGCAGGCCCTCGTGCCTCTCAATTTTTAATAATAGCCGCTAAAGTTCATGCTGCTTTTAATGGTAAGTTCTCCCCCGATATAGAAGATGTTAAAGCAGTAGCTTTCGCTGTTCTTCGCCATCGCATTGTGAAAAACTATAAAGCAGAAGCTGACGGCTTAAGTATTGAAGACTTAATAAGTCATTTTATACAGTCAGTAGCTGTATAATCAACTCTTTTAGGAAAGGTATTTAGCAACAATAGGAATTCTCCTTCCCATGCCAAATGCTTTACTCGATACCCTTAATATTGGTGGCGTTTGGTACCTTTTGTGTTCGTTGGTATTCACCATTTTAAGTACTCTGTCAACTGTGGCTTTGTCATATCCTTTAGCAATAATTTCGTCCGGGCCAATTCTATTCTCAATATATTCAAATAAAATAGCATCAAGAATAGTATAGTCCGGTAAAGAATCGCTATCCTTTTGGTCAGGGCGCAACTCGGCTGAAGGAGGCTTGTTGATGGTGTTCCATGGAATTATCTCTTTGTCTTTGTTGATGTATCGGGCTAGTTCAAAAACCTCAGTTTTATATACATCACCAAGTACCGACAAACCACCATTCATATCACCATACAAAGTGCCATATCCCACCGCTGCTTCACTTTTATTGGAAGTATTAAGTAAGATATTCCCAAATTTGTTGGAGAATGCCATTAGTAATACTCCTCTAATTCGTGCCTGAAGATTTTCTTCGGCAATAGTAAAAGGAAGGCCTTCAAAATAGGGTTTAAGTTCGTTCTCAAAGGAATCGTAGATGTTTTTTATGGCTATGGTATAATCCTTTGTTTTTAAGTTGTCAGCAAGGTCTTTGGCGTCTTTAACCGAGTGTCCGGAAGAATATTGAGAGGGGAGAAGTAAGGCTTCCACATTTTCGTTGCCCAATGCTCTGGCGGCAATGACAAGAGTTACTGCTGAATCAATGCCACCCGAAAGTCCCAAAATGGCCTTTTTGAATCCTAATTTGTGAAAATAGTTGCGTACACCCATTACCAGTGCATCATGGATAAGCTCTATTTTGCTATGTTGTCTTGCGTTTTTGGGCTCCATTTCGTCAATTAAAGTGCTGTCGAGGGTTTTAAAATCTTCTTCAAAATACTTTAACTCACTTACTAATTGACCTTCCGAATTCATTACTAAAGAGCCTCCATCAAAAAGTAGTTCTGTTTGTGCTCCCACATGATTAACATAGATGATGGGAAGGTGATATTTGAGGGCATTCTTCTGTAATACTTCTTGCCGTATCTTAGCTTGATTATAATGAAAAGGGGAAGCTGCAATGTTAATTATTATACTCGGCTGTAGCAACATTAACTTATCCATTGGATTAATTGAATACATGGGAATATCATCCACATTCCAAAGATCCTCACAGATGGTTAATGCAATGCTTTCGTTATTATAATGAATAATTTTAAAGTCTTTGTTGGGCTCAAAATAACGATATTCATCAAAAATATCATAAGTGGGGAGAAGCGTTTTGTTGATTTGATGTTTTATTTCTCCATCAGATAAGAACCATGCTGTGTTGTATAAGTGCTTCCCTTTGCCGCTGGTATTTATTCGCGGTGCTCCCACAATTGCTGCAATATTGGTGCATTCCCGGGCTATCTCTATAACGGCTTGCTCGCATTTCTTAATAAAGTCATCAAACTCTAAAAAATCACGCGGTGGATAACCTGATATTGATAATTCAGAAAATACAATTAAGTCAGCACCTTCTTCTTTAGCTTGGCTTATACTCTTTATTATTTTGGCTTTATTGGAATCAAAGTTTCCAATATGGTAGTTGAGTTGCGATAGAGATATTTTCATGCTGTTGACTATTGATATTGCGAAAAAAAGCTTTGGTTTCTACCCTTTTAAGTAAAAATCAAAGCTAATGAAAATGTCGTTGGTGGTTTCTAGAACAAAAAACCTGTTGTAATACTTAATTTACTGATAAAAGCATTTTCTTTTTTACCGCTTATAGTGTTTAATTTCTTTAGGCTGTTGGTTAGCCCATTGCCATAATTAATATAGCCATAGGCAGAGAAAGTTTGGCTTATGGCATATTCTGCTCCTATGCCTAAACTAAGAGATAATCTGTAGAATGTGGTGTAATCATGCATGTCATTATTCTTAGTAGTAAGGGTCTTAGTGGCGTTATTGTAAATAAATTCATCATTACTATAACTGCTAAGTCTGAAGCTATGCCGCAAACCTAATTGTACAAAATAGGTAAGGTAGCCCATTTGATTTGTCTTAAGTTTAAGTAAGGTGGGAATTTCCAAATAGTTAATATGATAAGCTCTGTACATTGATCCTAGCTCTTTAGTGGAGTTTACGACACTGGCAGAATCAGGATAGTTGAGTTTTCCTCCAAGTCGGCTTAAATTGATACCTGTAGAAAAGGTGTATCTCTTAGTAAAGTTATAGTCAACCAACAATCCGTATGAATAGGCGAATATACTTCCGTAGCTGGAATATTCAGTGGTTTTTGGTCCCATCCAACTTGCCCCTAAACTACCATTTATTCCTAAACGTATAGTGTTAAATTCATTTTGTGGAATGTAATTATCAGTGGCAACAGTGTTTGCATTTTCTTTTGTAGTATCAGTTTGTGCTGATAAATGAATACTAAAGGTACTCAGTATAAATAAAGATATTATGGCTCTATATATCATAATAATAAGGTTTAATGGTCAATAATAATGTATTGTTTTTAAGATGTTAATATC
>WGCS01000053.1 GCA_015493685.1 Bacteroidales bacterium | reverse complement strand
TTTTTATCTTGTTTACTATTTGGTTTGCTCCAGTAAAATCTTATCAGAATTGTGAAATTTATAATTACAATTATTGATAGCAAAAATTATGGAACGCGAAAGGATTGACTGCGTCGAACTAGCGGCTCGCGCAGCAGCGGAGGCAGCGGTAGTACTTTCTTTCTATTTTACAAAAGTATTATATTCTTCTATATGCAGTATGGAATCATTGGTGAATCCTGCCGGTTTTATTCTTAATGCCTCTATTAGCCTTGCCCAGTAATTAACCTTTGCAGTAAGTGCTGCAATTGCAACTATCTCTTTTTCTGAGAAATGATTTCTCAACTCATCAAGGAGTTTCTGATTAAGCTTTATTGGTGTTTTTGAGAGTGCATGTGCATATTTAAGTACTATCTTTTCTTTTTCAGAAAAACTTGTGATGCTATCAATTTCTTTATTACCACAAAGTCCTTGAATTTCATCTTCTGTTATACCGAATTCTTTATAGTTCACCGAATTTATATCAATAGCAAAAGGACTTGGCACTGTGTACGACACTTCCATTCGGAGGATTTTTATCATACGTTCGTCAAGACAAGAGGCTGCCCCTTTTTCTACGTAAAGCTCCAAAATTCCGGAACTGACAGCAATTTTTGGCGACCAAGTTAATATTCTTCCTGTAAGCATTTTCTTTTTAGCTCTTTTGTCGGCAATCTTTACCATTCTGCGGAGTAAAAACGGTATTTTTTTTGGCGGATTAATTAAACTTTCCATTGTCGCCTCATCATAACTTCCTCCCACGGGTTTGTTGTCTGTCTTTTTTGAGCTGACATATCTTGATATTACTAATAAACTTAACAAGATTATCGAAATAAGAATAAGTAAAGTCTTCATTGTAATTTCTTAAATTTATGGTATTAAATTAAGTATAGAACCAAATTATGCAAAGCGGTACTTCCCTTTTGCAAGTATTAATACTGTCCTAAATAATTTTCAGTCAATAAAATTACAACAATTTTATTGACCATTTAAAAATAAAAATTCATAAAATAAATAAAGAGAAGTTAAGGCCTTTTAAACACCGACTTATTTTTCCAGCGGCCGGTTTTATAATAAATAAATGATGCCAAAAAGCCGAAGGACCAAGCAATTGGAATGCCCCACCATATACCATTTGTTCCCAAGCCCATGGAAGGACGCGAAAGATAATACGACAACGGAATACGAAGAAACCATAAGGCGATTAAAGTAATAAACATTGGAATAAGGGTATCGCCGGCTCCCCGTAGCAGGCCTTGAGTAGAAAACATTGCTGAAAAAAGAATATAGAATGAGCTAACAATAACCAAATAAGAATACCCTATTTTAATAACCGCAGGGTCTTTACTGAAAAGCATAATCAATTCACGACCATATAAGTACATTGTTATGGAGACTGCAATGGAAATTAATGAGGTAAAGCCAAGAGTAACCAAATAACCTTTCCTAACACGTTCAAGCTTATTAGCTCCAATATTCTGCCCCACAAAAGTGGCCAAAGCGGTAGCAAATGCCATTGCTGTCATAGAAGCAAATGAGTCCAGTCGGCTGGCGGCGGTAAAGGCAGCTATTGCATTGGTACCAAAATCATTTACAATACGCATGATAGCAATCATACCAAAGGCCACAAAAGACTGCTGAAGTCCTGTGGGAAGTCCAATTTTGAGACTTTTCATAAAGATTTCCCAATCAAAACCAAAATCTTTAAAGCTAAAATGAATAAGCGAATCTCCCCTATTGACATAAAATACGGCTAGAGCAAAACTAAGGCCTTGAGCTATCACACTAGCATAAGCTACTCCCTTAATACCAAATTTAAAGACCAATACAAACAGCAAATCCAATACAATATTTAATATTGTGGAGGCAATGGTGAAATAAAGAGGAGTTTTGGCATCTCCCATGCCCCTGAGAATTGCGTTGGTACCATAAAAACCAAACATAACAATAAGACCTCCGAGATAGATTTGCAGATAGTCAACAGCATCCTCCAAAACTTCCGCCGGCAACTTCAGCAGTACAAATATATCGCGGGCAAAATACACCCCCAATGCAGAAAACAGTAACGAAGTAAGAAATACAAAAGCATAAAAGGTATTAATGGCTTTAACGACATTATCATAATTTTTGGCCCCATAATACTGAGAAATGACCACCGAGATACCTGTGGAAATACCCATAAGCAATGAAATGGTAACAAAAATAACAGGGAAAGAAGCTCCCACTGCTGCCAATGCCTGTTTGCCTATATAATTACCCACAATAATACTATCGACCACATTATACAACTGTTGAAAAATTGTAGCTGCCAACACCGGTAATGCAAAGAGCAAAATCTGTTTTCCTACTTTTCCTTCTGTTAAATTCCTTGCCATTAAATAAAAATATAAGTCGCAAAAATAATCTTTTATATCATTGAGGAAGCCTATTAACTTTTCTTAAAAATAAGGCGGGCTATAATAAATGCTATTATTCATCATTATTTATCTAGACACCAATATATTAAGCCTTATAAATAGTTGAATAATATTTATTATAAAAAATTTACAATTGACCCCTACTATTCCCAATAATCTAATTTTCAATGGGATGCAATATTGTTAAAAAAAGGATGAATCAGACATAAAAAAACGCACTTATATTCAGTATTTTTGTTGCATGGATAATACAAGACAAAACAAGACAAAAGCGATAACAAAATCAAAGTATCCGAATCAATCTGCTCCGAGTCCTTCCTTGGAATACGGAAAGATTCCGCCTCAGGCACTGGATTTGGAAGAAGCCGTGCTGGGTGCAATGATGCTAGAACAATATGCCGTAAATAAAGTTATTGATATTTTACAGCCTGATATGTTCTACAAGCAAAGTCACCAACATATTTACTCAGCCATTAAAAATCTTTTTGGTAATTCTGAACCGGTAGATATATTAACGGTAAATCAGGAGCTCAGCAAAGCGGGAGTATTAGATATTGTTGGCGGCAGCTATTACATTATGCAGCTCACCAATCGAATAGCTTCCGGTGCCAATATTGAATTTCATGCTCGTATTATCCAACAAAAATACATCCAGCGTGAGTTAATTCGGATTTCTTCCTCCATTATCAAGGAAGCTTTTGATGAAACCACTGACGTTTTAGACCTGCTTGACAAAGCAGAAACAAGTTTATTTGAAGTTGCAGAGAACAATCTGCGTCGCTCGGCGGTAAATATGGAGGACGTAGTAAAAGAAGCCATTTCCAATATTGAAGAGGCCTCAAAACACGAGGGTAATATTAGCGGTATTCCCAGCGGTTTTCATAAACTAGATAATCTCACCTCAGGATGGCAACCTTCTGACTTGATAATTTTAGCTGCCAGGCCGGGGATGGGTAAAACGGCTTTTGTATTGAGCCTTGCCCGTAATATTGCCGTGGACTATAATCGTTCTGTCGCTTTATTCTCTTTGGAAATGTCGGCGGTACAATTGGTAACACGACTGATATCCTCGGAAACAGAAATTAGTGGAGACAAACTAAAGAAAGGAAATTTAAGCACCGAAGAATGGGGACAATTAAATGAACGCATCAGTGCTTTAAATAAAGCTAAACTTTATATAGATGACACTCCTGCCCTGTCAATCTTTGAGTTAAGAGCAAAAAGTAGACGACTTAAGTCACAACATGATATTCAAATGATAATTATCGACTACTTGCAATTGATGAGTGCCGGCGCGGATAAAGGAAACCGGGAACAAGAGATTAGTAGCATATCGCGTTCCTTAAAAGCGCTTGCCAAAGAGCTTAATGTACCCATTATTACCCTGTCGCAGTTGAATCGGAGTGTGGAAACTCGTGGAGGCACCAAGCGACCTCAGCTCTCCGACTTGAGAGAATCGGGAGCAATTGAGCAAGATGCCGATATGGTTTGCTTTCTGTATCGTCCTGAGTATTATAATATTACTCAAAACGAAAATGGAGAAGAATACCAAGCCGGACATACTGAACTCATTATTGCCAAACACAGAAATGGTGCACTGGAAGACATTCCCATCAAATTTCTTAACAGTTATGCTAAATTTACCAATATGCCTGTTAACTTTGGTGAGGATATGGATTATGAAGGTTTTGATGCCATGGCACCAAATGCAAACTTTGATACTGCTCCAACAATAGTTCAATCCAAGTTAAACAACTTCGATGATTTTGACACCAATAGTCCTGAAAATCCACCCCTAGACAATGGACCTGTACCCTTTTAATTTCAATGAATAACATAAAAACAAATAATCGCCACTATCAGATGTCAACGATAAAGCAATCGACAGGAGTACGGTACATATTACTGTTTCTATTTTTATTTGGTTTACAATTGCATCTATTGGCTACTTATCTTCTAATCCCGATGGATGCCGAGGGGCAGAAGAATCACTTAAAAGCTTATGGCATAGCTTATAAAGCATTGCAAAAAGGAATTACCGTTGATTGGTTATTAAACTATAGAGGAGGAAGTTTTATGCTTCCTTATGTCGCTACTATTGAAGATGACTGTAAAATTCGTGGAGTCAGCTACGAAATTATCAGCAATGCCCAAAGCACAGCCATTGTTGCTGAGATAGCCGATCCAATGGCAAATATGGATGTGGTGAAATTACAAAAAGCGCCAAAGATAGCGGTGTATTCACCTCCCAATCGACAACCATGGGATGATGCGGTTACTCTTGTTCTCACTTATGCCGAAATTCCTTACGAAACAGTATATGACGAAGAAGTTCTCAATGGCAAACTACCCAACTATGATTGGCTTCATTTGCACCACGAAGACTTCACCGGCCAGTATGGTAAATTTTGGGCTAACTATCGCAACCAAGCTTGGTATAAAGAGCAAGTACGTATATCCGAAGAAATGGCCAAAAGATTGGGCTATAATAAAGTATCGCAACTTAAATTGGCTGTTGTAAAAAAGATTCGTGATTTTGTTAGCGGCGGAGGATTTCTTTTTGCCATGTGCTCTGCTCCTGATAGTTATGATGTTGCCCTTGCAGCTGATGGTATCGATATTTGTCCTACCCCATTTGACCACGACCCAATGACTCCCAATGCATCAAAAAAATTGGACTATAGCAAATGCTTCGCATTTAAAGACTTTAGCATTAGCAGCAACCCTTATGAATATGAAATATCAAGTATTGATATTAATCCTTACAAAAGGCAACAGCAAATAAAAGAAAAGGATGATTATTTTACCCTCTTCGACTTTTCGGCCAAATGGGATCCTGTACCTACCATGTTGTGCCAAGATCACACTCAGGTTATAAAGGGTTTCTATGGGCAAACAACTGCTTTTAAAGAGAAATACCTTAAATCGAGTACATTAATATTAGGTGAGAACAAAGCACTAAAAGAAGCTCGATATATTCATGGTGAATATGGGAAAGGCACATGGACTTTTCTCGGTGGCCACGACCCCGAAGATTATCGACATTTGGTTGGCGATCCTCCCACTGATTTAGATTTGCACCCCAACTCGCCGGGTTACCGCCTTATTCTTAACAATATACTTTTCCCCGCAGCAAAAAAGAAGAAAAGGAAAACCTAGTAGTTGTCCTTGGAACCATAACAATCTCCATTAAGAAATACTTTCTCATTACGTTCTAAAGCATTTTGTTTCCTCTTTTTTTCAATCTACCATTGTTGGCGCATTACTATTTTCAATAGCAACAAACTGTTTGTAACATAACACTGTTTTTTTTTTACTTTCGCAGAAATATCTTAATTATGGAACTATTAGTAGCGGAAAACATACACAAAAGCTTTTCTAATCACAAGGCTCTCAATGGAGTAAGCATCTCTGTTCCCGAGTC
Organism: Bacteroidales bacterium; assembly: GCA_015493685.1. Classification (GTDB taxonomy): domain Bacteria; phylum Bacteroidota; class Bacteroidia; order Bacteroidales; family UBA1556; genus UBA6267. Next base: position 13,358 of record WGCS01000053.1, on the reverse strand, counting down.
CAGCATTTTTGGATTATTGGGACCCAATGGAGCAGGAAAGACTACTTTAATACGGATAATCAATCAGATAACCGCAGCCGACTCAGGCAATGTCTATCTTGATGGAGAAATCCTAAAACCCAATCATATTGAGTATATAGGATATTTACCTGAAGAGCGAGGATTATATAAGAAAATGAAAGTAGGAGAGCAAGCCATTTACCTCGCTATGTTGAAGGGCTTGAGCAAGAAGGAGGCAAAAAAACAATTGAAATATTGGTTTGAGAAATATGAAATTGCCTCTTGGTGGGGACGAAAGGTAGAAGAACTCTCAAAAGGAATGCAACAAAAGGTGCAGTTTATTGTAACCATACTTCACAAACCTAAATTACTTATTTTTGATGAACCTTTTAGCGGCTTTGATCCCATTAATACTGAACTCCTAAAGGAGGAAATTCTTAATTTAAGAGATGAGGGAGCTACAGTAATATTTTCCACTCACAATATGGCTTCAGTGGAAGAGATATGTGACCATATTGCACTGATTAATAAATCAGAAAAAATTCTTGATGGAAAAGTCACCGAGATTAAAGATGCCTATAAGAATAGTACTTATGAATTGGAATATGAAGCCAATAATATAAAACTAGCCTCTTTCCTACCACCTGATTTTTCTATTCTATCAGAAGAGAAAACAGAAAAAGGATATCAAGCAAGAATTCAATTACCTTCTGATAAATACACCAATGATTTATTGAAATTAATGATGCAGAATAGTCATATTAATTTATTTAAAGAATTGATTCCCAGTATGAACGAGATATTTATCCGTAGAGTAACTGAAAATTAACATCTAAAAAAAACATCCCCAATGAATAAAATTTGGTTAGTAATACAACGAGAATACAGCACGCGAGTTCGCAAAAAGAGTTTTATTATAATGACTATTCTTGGCCCATTATTAATGGCTGCAGTGATGATAGTGCCCGTTTACTTGGCAAGTATCAGCGACGAGACCAAAACCGTTGGCGTGGTAGATGAAAGTGGATTCTTTGAGAATGCATTTAAAGATACCGACAAAATAAAATTCAAGGATATGCACCTCGATATAGCTGCGGCAAAGCGCAATTATGAAAAACTCGATTACAATATGGTGTTATATATTCCCAAACCTGCTTATACTTATCCTCAAAAGATATTTATTTATTCCAACAAAGAACCGGGTTTAAATGTGGAAAGATACATTCGCAATAGTATAAATAACGACCTGAGAACTATGCGTTTAAAGAATGCAGGGGTAAGTAATGATCTTATTAAAACCATGAAGAATAGTATTAGTATAAGCACCATAAAAATAACTGATACAGGCAAAGAAGAGAAGCGGATGGGGCAACTCTATTTTATCATTGGAATGGTATTGGCAATTTCTATCTATTTCTTTATCTTTCTTTATGGTACTCAAGTGATGCGCGGTGTGATAGAGGAAAAGACAAGTCGAATTGTAGAAGTCATTATTTCATCAATAAAGCCATTTCAACTAATGATGGGAAAAATTATTGGGCTTGCACTTGTTGGTCTCACTCAATTTCTTTTGTGGGTATTTCTCACTGCTGCCATAGTTACGGGAGCTAAAATTGCATTTGCCGGTCAGCTTCAACAGGTTGAAAAATATGAGATGCAGAAAACGGGACAGGTTATCGACCCTTCCAATAAGGTGACTGTCAATGCTAATTATGACAAAACTGCTGAAGTGTTTGAAGCCATCAAGAGCATAAATTTTACGGTAATAGTTGGTAGCTTTATCTTCTATTTCTTATTTGGCTATTTACTCTATGCGGCCCTTTTTGCAGCCATTGGAGCCTCCGTGGATAATGATGTGGATACGCAACAGTTTGTACTGCCGGTAACCGTACCTCTAATCATTAGTATAGCTACCATTCAGTCGGTGGTAAATAACCCTGACGGTCCCACAGCCTTATGGCTATCGATGATACCGCTTACTTCACCGGTGAGCATGATGGCTCGCATCCCCTTTGGAGTTCCCTACTGGCAAATTGCACTTTCCATGGTGTTGCTTATTCTTACTTTTGTGTTAACTACATGGTTTGCAGGTAAAATATACCGTATAGGTATATTAATGTATGGCAAGAAACCCAGTTATAAAGACCTATGGAAATGGTTAAAATATTAGATTTTAGATACTTATGACAAAACTGAACTTACCTGATTTTGATTTTAAATATCGATTAAACGAGAAGGGGAAAAAGGAAATATTTGATGATGTAAGAAAAAAATACATCACCTTAAGTCCCGAAGAATGGGTAAGACAAAATTTTATTCACTATTTGATACAACACAGAAATTTTCCTGCCTCCTTAATGGCCATAGAGCGATCCTTAAAAGTAAATACTCTGACAAAACGAACCGACATAGTACAATACGACAAGAACGGACGAGCAATATTAATTGTTGAATGCAAGGCCCCCAATGTAAAAATTGACCAAGATACATTTGCTCAAGCAGCCATGTATAATTTAAAGATGCAAGTAAATTATTTAATTATGACCAATGGAATGCATCATTTTTGCTGTAAAATTAATAATACAACGCATCAGCTTGAATATTTAAAAGAAGTCCCCTACTATAACGAATTATAATGCTATGAACCGACTTTCGCTATTAAAGAAAATGCTGCCCGGCCTGCTGCCAATTCTGATTTTCATTATTGCTGATGAACTATGGGGAACACGAATTGGACTAATTGTAGCCATAATACTAGGAATACTTCAGCTTGTATTCTTCGCTATCAAAGATAAAAAATTAGAAAAGTTTGTTCTAATTGACACCTTGCTAATCCTCTTTATGGGAGGTATTTCAATAGCCTTAAATAATGATATTTTTTTCAAGCTTAAGCCGGCTATAATAGAAGCTATATTGGTAGCCGTATTGGCATATTCTGTCTTTGGCAAAAACAACATCATGCTCTCCATGTCGAAAAGATATATGCAAGATGTGGAAATCAATGATCAACAGAATCTGGTAATGCAGAAAAGCCTCAAGAATCTTCTTATTCTTATGAGTCTTCACTTAATTCTTCTTCTGTACTCCTGTTTTTGGATGAGTACTGAGGCATGGGCTTTTATTAGCACAGCGCTATTCTACATTATTCTAGCTGGATATTTTGGCATTGAACTTCTGGTACGACTAATAAAGAACAAAAGAAATCCTATCGAATATTTGCCCATTATTGATGAGCAGGGAAACTTTATTGGCAAAGCAAGCAGAGAAGAATGCCACCATAATCCTAAACTTCTGTACCCCGTAGTACGATTGTACTTATTTAATAAGGAAGGAAAAATATTGTTGCAAAGAAGAAGTGAAAAAAGCGACATAGAAGCAGGGAAATGGGATGCCTCGGTAGCAGGACATGTGCAATATGGTGAAAACCTGGAAGAAGCGTTAAAAAGAGAATGCCTTGAGGAAATAAATTATACCATCGATAAATTTGATTTGGTCCATAGCTGGCTCTATAACAGCCCCCAATCTCGTTCAATGATGTTTGTATATATAGGAGTAATTGACCATAAACCTACTGCCAATATTAAAGAAGTTGAGGAAGTGGATTTCTTCTATCTGAAAGAAATTACTCCATTGATTATCAAAGGAAAAGCCAGTTCAGGATTGGCAAAAGAATTTCCAATTTTACGTAATATTGTTATTAAATCAAAGAAAATGTGATGAATACCAATTAGGAATCCGACTAACCGCTATAAATCGGCTCTATTTCACTAATTGATTAAATGCTAAATTGTGATATTGTAGTTTTGACTAAAAAAGAAACTAAAAAGAAACTAGCAATTTCAATTTTCCCCCATTAATTCTTCCGCCATCTTAAGCGCACGCAATGAGGAGGAATCTCCACTTATCATAATAGACAATTCTTTGAGGCGTTCCTCTCTTTCCAAAAATCGAATATGACTAAGGGTAACTCCTTTTACCTCTTTCTTATACACTTGATAATGCCAGTCAGCTTTGGCTGCTACTTGAGGTAGATGAGTGATGGCTATAACTTGTATGTCCACCGACATTTGTTTCATCAACTCGCCCACTTTAGCTGCAATATCACCCGAAACTCCGGTATCGATTTCATCAAAGATAATAGTGGGAAGATTTCTATTTTTCGACAGCAACGACTTTAAAGCCAATACCAGTCGAGATAATTCACCACCGGAAGCAACCTTTGAAACACGATCCACCTGATGTCCTTTATTTGAAGTAAACAGAAAATCTATGTTATCCATTCCCGAAGCAGCAAAATGTTCTGTACTATCCATTTCAATAACAAAGACAGCATCTTTCATACCCAATGCATGAAGTTTCTGCTCTATCCTTTTTTCAATAGTTTTCTTTTCTTTTCTACGATTGTCTGATAATTTCTTCCCCGATTTTTTTAATTTAAGTTCAATGGCAAGCATATTTTGCTTGGCTATTTCTATCTGCTGCTCTATGCTGGAATAAGCTAATAGCTGTTCTTCAAATTCATTTTGCAATAGCAACAACTCTTCTACACTTTGCTTCCTATGCTTCTGCATTAATGATAAAAGCATATCCATTCTATCTTTTAAATCATTATGTTCTAATATATTGAACTCGGTCATCTCATTTAATGATTCATACTCAAAGGCAATATCTTGTATCTCTATTAACGCAGATTGCAATCGATCTTCCAAGTCGGCATATTGGTTTTTAAAATTACGAATGCCTCTTAGCTGACTTAATAAAGCTTCTATTTTTTCAATGATATTATCCTCTCCCTTACTTAGACTTTCGGAGGCAGAAAACAACTGTTGTTTAATCATCTCAGCATTATCCATCCATTCCAATGCTGTCTTAATTTTCTCCTCTTCACCATTAATTAACTTAGCATTAAACAGCTCATCAAATTGAAATTGAATAAAATCTTGCTGCTGCTTTGCTTTATACTCCTGTTGTACAAGCACATCGAGCTGTTTCTGCTGCTTTTTATAATCGTTATAACAGGCAAGATACTTCTCTGCCAATAAATTAGTATTGGCTAAATCATCAAAAATAGAAATCTGATATTCTTTATCGCGAAAAATAACCGTTTGATCTTGCGAGCTAACATCCACCAATAAAGTGGACAATGTTTTTAGATTAGCCAAAGTTACCGGAGTATCATTGATAAATGCTCTCGACTTCCCTGTTACAGCAATTTCTCGCCTTAAAGTCAGTTCGGTTTCAATATCCAAATCATAGTGCTGCAAAAAACTCAATACTGCTTTACCATAGGTATTATAGTAAGCCTCTATAACACACTTGCCCTTTTGTTTATCTATACTACTATTGTCGGCTCTATTGCCAAAGACAAGTCCCAAAGCTCCAATAATTATTGATTTTCCGGCTCCTGTTTCACCCGTGATAACATTTAAGCCATCCTGAAAATCTAATTCAAGATGATCAATAAGGGCATAATTCTGTATGAATAATTTTTTCAGCATAATATGAGCGCAAAGGTAAAATCTTTAGGCGAATAATCAGCAGAATATTTAAGCAGTAGGAAAGATACTTCGAAAATAAACTTAGTGAATATCCAAAAGCCAATTTCGGGCATTAACAAAAGCCTCATACCAAGGAGTTATTTCATCATCAGCTCTTTCAGAAGGATAATTAGCCCACTGCCAATTAAAGATCGCCCTTTCCAAATGTGGCATCATGGCCAAATGGCGACCATCATCAGAACATAAAGCAGCCGCATTATAATCGGAGCCATTGGGGTTGCCCGGATAAGCTTCGTAAGCATATTTAATAGGAATATTGTATTCTGTCATCTCTTCCGGCAGAATAAACTTCCCCTCGCCATGAGCCACCCATACGCCCAACCTGCTTCCTGCCAATGATTTCAGCATTATAGAATTATTAATTCCTATCTCTACATTAAGAAAAGCTGATTCAAATTTATGGGAATCGTTAACTTGCATCATGGCTCTCTTGGTCTGCTGCGGATAAATTAGATTCAACTCCACCATTAACTGACAACCATTACAAACTCCTAAACTCAACGTGTCCTTACGCGCATAAAAATTATTTAAAGCTTCCTTGGCTTTTGGATTGTATAGAAAAGCCCCTGCCCAGCCTTTGGCACTACCTAGCACGTCAGAATTGGAGAAACCTCCCACAAAAACAATCATACTGACCTCAGATAAATCTTCAGTACCCGATATTAAATCCATCATGTGTACGTCTTTTACCTCAAAGCCGGCATGGAATAAGGAAAAGGCCATTTCTCGATCTCCATTGACTCCTTTTTCTCTAATAATAGCCGCAATAGGCCTCTTAGCTACTTTATAAGGGGCAATTTTACCCTCAAAATATTCCGGAAAACGATAGTGGAGGTCTTGATTTTTATAGTTCTCAAAACGCGATAGTGCCAAGTCATTTTTGGTCTGTACTCGGTCGAAATAATAAGAAGTTTTGTACCAGATATCGCGCAACTCAGCAATATCTAACTTCATAAAATTATTAAAATTCTTTAGTTTAAATTCTCCGTTGGTATTGATAGTGGCAATCTCATGAAAACCAATTCCATTTTTATTCATAAGGCTGACAAACCTCTTATTATCAGACACCTGAACCACAACACTTGGATTTTCACTAAACAATACCTTTACCAAATCCTTTTCACCAATATCCGTTAAATCAACATCTAAGCCCAAATCATTTTGTGCAAAAGTCATTTCAAGCAATGTGGTAATTAGTCCACCGGCAGAAATATCATGCCCGGCTAAGATAACATTTTCGCCAATCAAGGTTTGTAAACACTCAAAAGTCTCGATAAAATAAGCACTATCAGTAATATCAGGTGCTTCAGTTCCAACGACATTAAGTGTTTGAAAGAAACTACTTCCACCCAAAGCAAATGGGCTCTTTGAAAAATCGATATAGTATAGTTTACTCTCTTCTTTATTAACCAAAACGGGCTCAATTACTTTATTAATATCGGTACAATGCCCTACAGCAGTGATAACTACCGTTCCCGGTGAAAGCACCTCCTCTTCCTCATATTTCTGTTTCATCGAAAGTGAATCTTTACCCGTAGGAACATTAATTCCCAATTCGACCACAAAATTGCTCAATGCCTCTACTGCCTTATATAAGCGCGCATTTTCTCCCGTATTTTTTGCAGGCCACATCCAGTTTGCGCTCAGCGACAAAGCATTAATGCCATCCTTAAGCGGCGCCCACACAATATTTGTTAAGGCTTTGGCCACAGCGATTCTCGACCCTTTACATTCATCAATTAAAGCTACGGCAGGAGCATGTCCAAGGCTTGTCGCTATACCCTCTTTACCTTGATAATCTAATGCCATTACGCCCAAATTATTCAAGGGCAATTGAATAGTGCCGGCACACTGCTGCTTTGCCACTCTCCCACTTACCGAACGATCAACCTTATTAGTTAACCAGTCTTTACACGCTACCGCCTCTATGCTCAATACATTATGAAGATAACTTTCTATATTATGCTGGGTATATTCAGCAGCGGAGAAGTTCTTTGCCAAGGTTTTATCTACCAATACAGTCTTTGGTGGTTTCCCAAAAAGATAAGCAAGGTCCAAATCAATTGGATTCACTCCATTCTTATTCTTAAAAACAAAACGCATATCACCGCTTACTTCGCCAACCACATAAAAAGGAGCTCGCTCACGTTGTGCTACTCGCTGCATCAAAGGAATATCTTCAGGTTTTACAATTAAGCCCATACGTTCCTGCGACTCATTGCCAATAATTTCTTTTGCTGACAAAGTTGAATCGCCGACGGGCAATTTATCGAGTTCTATATATCCTCCTGTTGCTTCAACCAATTCTGACAAGGAGTTTAAATGACCACCGGCACCATGATCGTGGATAGAAATTATTGGATTCTTAGCCATCTCAGTCATTGCTCTAATCACATTCTGCACTCTTTTTTGCATTTCAGGATTAGAACGTTGCACAGCATTAAGTTCTACCCCCGAGGCAAATTCGCCCGTTGCCACAGAAGAAACTGCTCCTCCGCCCATTCCAATACGATAATTATCGCCACCCATTACTACAATCTTATCTCCCACCGCAGGAATATCTTTCTGTGCATCTCTTTCTCTTGCGTATCCTACACCTCCAGCCTGCATAATTACTTTGTCGAAGCCATATTTACGTTCAGTTTGCATATTCTCGAAAGTAAACAAGCTACCATTAATCAATGGTTGGCCAAATTTATTACCAAAGTCGCTGGCCCCATTGGAAGCTTTAATAAGAATTTCCAATGGAGATTGATAAAGCCAATTTCGCTCTGCATTTATCTTCTCCCACGGCCGCTCAATGTTAGTATGGCGAGGGTAAGAAGTCATATAAACAGCCGTTCCTGCCAATGGAATACTCCCTTTTCCTCCTGCCATACGGTCTCTAATCTCACCGCCCGAACCTGTTGCCGCCCCATTGAAGGGTTCTACTGTTGTAGGAAAATTATGCGTTTCAGCTTTTAGACTTATTATACTTTTGATTGTTTTTGTTTCAAAGAAATCTGCTTTGTCTTGAGAACACGGTGCAAACTGCTGTATGCTAGGTCCTGACACAAAGGCCACATTATCCTTATAAGCCGATACTATAGCATTGGGATGCTCTTTGGCTGTACGCTTTATCATATCAAAAAGTGAATGAGGCATCTTTTTACCGTCAATAATAAAACTTCCATTAAAAATCTTATGCCTACAATGCTCACTATTCACTTGTGCAAACCCATACACTTCACTATCGGTAAGTTTCCGTCCTATTTGTTTCTCCACCCCATTCAGATATTCAACTTCTTCATCACTTAAAGCCAACCCTTGCTTCTTATTATAAATAGCAATATTATCAACATAGATAATTGGTTCCGCTTGCCTGTCAATATCAAATATGGCTTGACCCGGGTTCTTATATACGGTCTGCAACATAGAATCATAATCCGAGTCAGAGTCTTTAACATAAAGTAATTCCTCAATACGCCGGATGCTATCAATACCCATATTACGACATATTTCTACCGCATTGGTACTCCAAGGACTAATCATTTCTTTGCGAGGCCCTATAAAGTATCCTTTAACCGACTGCGATTTTATATAATCGGAATTGCCAAATAGCCAGTTCAACTTTTCAATTTCATTTTTACCTAAAATAGCATTTGTTTGAACAACAAAATAAAGGGACTCTTTCTGGAAATAGTGTATCATTTATTATCTGGATTTATTGTTATTTATTGATGCTGAATACAATAGCGTTTATTTACAATATCTACAAAGAAGCGAACTTATTAAAGTTTAAAATAAAAAAACATTCTTTGCTAAGAAATGGATGATCTTAAACCTTATAACAAAATAGTTAATTTTCGGAACAAAGATAGTATTCTAAATAGGAAATTCAATTAATTTATAATAAAATTATAGTCATATTTCAACAATATTATATTACTGTATATCAATATATTGAAGGCTATTATTTACTTTATCAACAATATAGATTAAGATATGCTTACTTTCAAAATAGTAGTGTATAAAAAAAGGAACTTAAAGCAAATAGCCAAAAAGAAGAATAAATAGCTGATTCCCCGCCAAATGATATAAAATAATTCCTACATTTGCGCCTCAAAATTTTAATTATAGTTTATGAATATTGGCATCGGTGGCAGTAGTAATTCAGGCAAATCTACTTTGGCTATAAAGCTTGTTGAAGCTCTTGGAAAGGACAGAGCAATACACCTTTGTCAAGATGATTATGTATTTCCCAAAGAAGAACTTAGAATTATTAATAATCATACCGATTGGGAATATCCTGCCACCATTAATTTCAGCAATTTTATGAAAGCTGTTGAGAAGGCAAATCAAAACTATCAATATATTATCTGTGAAGGTATTTTCGCCTTTAATTTTGAGGCCTTAAATAATATCTACGATTATAAAATTATGCTTGACATTGACTATAAAACTTTTCTCCAAAGAAAAAGAAAAGACCATCGCTGGGGAGTAGAACCGGAGTGGTATATTCAACATATATGGAATAGTATGCTACAATGGAATAAAAATATCGACCGTTCTAATCTTATCCATATCAATGCTCAACAAGAAATTGACACCCGGCAACTATTAAAAGAAATGAAGATTGAAAAAGCCATTAAAGCTATTTGATCACCTCAATATCAGCAATTGATCCAATTTTCTCCGGTATATCATTTTTCTCGTCTTTAATAAAATATAATGAATTACTTACTCCTGAATATTGTAAAAAAGATATTTCATTACCGGAGTTCCGTATCCAATGAATACAAGCTTTACCAGGTGATAAACCTATAAAAATCAGCTTAATAAATTAATACTTATACAAAGTATCTTTATCTCAACCGGTCTGATTCTCTCACTAATTTATCGTCCTTACGAATACTCCGATTAGAGAGAATGAGTAATAATACTGTGATAACAGGAATATAAGCGGCAATATCATAAGTAACTTTATCAGAAACAGTAGCTAATTGAGCCACTTGATCTGCATAAAGAAATATAGCTACCAGCAAACCAAAGTTAATCAGCATATTAAACATATTAATCTTAAGCTGCTGCTTCCTATTATTATAACGAAATATACTAATACCGGCAAGTGTACCTAAAAAAGCAGCAAGGATTGCTATGGGCCAAATATTAGGCAACTGCTGAGCGAAAGGCAAAGTTGAAGCCCCTTCAAAACGGAAAATATTCATGTAAAAAACATGGTCTCCGGCATGAAAAATCACCAAGGGAAGAAAGGCCATCACCCCTACTAAAATAAATATTAATCCTAAATATATACTTTGAATTCGTTGAATCATAGTTCTAATAAATTTTATACCCGAAGATGGGAATGATTAAGGATGCAAAGATAAAGAAATAGATGAATAATTCATTGGCCGATTACAAAAAATTACACCTGAATTTTACCACCGTAAGTAGAATTAAACTCACCAATTATAGAAGCCTCTACACTTTTATCCAATAAATCATTCAATAAATCCGTAGCTTGTGATTTACTTATCGCTATTAATAATCCTCCCGATGTTTGGGCATCACATAGTAAATACTTATCAATATCAGAGCGATTTGATTTCCATAAAATATCTTTATTTACCCATTCCAGATTATTTTTTGTTCCTCCGGGAATAATACCGGCAACTGCCAAATCACGTGCCTGAGGGATAAATGGAATAGCATCAAAAAACAAATCCACTCCCATTTTAGTATTGAGAATCATTTCTCTTAAATGGCCAAGTAAACCGAAGCCTGTTACATCAGTACAAGCATGCACTTGATAATTAGCCATAACTTCTGCGGCCGTTTTGTTTAATGTGGCCATTAAACCGGAAACATAATCGCGTAAGGAATTGGACACTACACCTCTTTTTACTGCTGTTGAGATTATTCCTGTCCCTATGGGTTTTGTAAGTATCAACATATCTCCCTTATGAGCTCCAATGTTTTTTATAATCTTATTTGGGTGTAAAAGCCCACTCACCACCATACCATATTTAGGTTCGGTATCTTCTACCGTATGACCACCCAAGATACTTATTCCCGCCTCCTTTGCTTTCTCCTGAGCGCCACGCAATATATCTTCCAACACACTTAAAGGCAGTCTTTTATCAGGGAATCCAACTATATTAAGGGCAAAAATAGGTTTAGCACCCATGGCATAAATATCACTAAGAGCATTGGCTGCTGCAATAGCGCCAAATTGGTAAGGATCATCGACAATAGGAGTAAAAAAGTCCAAGGTCTGCACCAAAGCTAAATCTTCAGTCAGCGAATAAACACTGGCATCATCTGAAGTATCAGCACCTACCAATACTTTGGCATCTTTAGGAATGGGCAATTTCTGGAGTACCTGTTCTAAATCCTGAGGCCGTAATTTACAAGCGCAGCCCAAACCATGAGTGAAGTGAGTTAGTTTAACTTCCTCAATATCAATAGTATTATTAGCCTCTTCATCTTCCCCTTTAAGTTGCTTTACCTTTTTTGCAAACAAAGTAATGGCTTTGTCAATATCAGCCTTAGTGGTATATCTACCCACGGAGAAACGAATTGTCCCCATGGCATAATCCAAGGGAACCAGCATAGCTTCCAATACGGAAGAGACATCAATAGAATCGGTATGGCATGCTGCTCCTGCCGATGCCGCTATTCCCTCCAACTCATCAAGAAGTGTATTTGCCTCCACTTTTGGTATAGCCACTGAAGAAGTATTAGGTAAGCGTTCGGCTTGCTCCCCGTTAATTTTAATATATGGTAAAGCTTGCTTCAGACCCTTCTCCAATCGATTGCGCATGGCAGAATAATGCTTTGCATTTTCTTCCAAGTCACGCAAGGCTATCTCTGCTGCTTTCCCCATACCGGCAATTTCCAAAATATTTTCTGTTCCTGCTCTCATATTTCTCTCATGATCAGCACCATGAATAAGCTTTTCAAGTTTTAAACCTTTGCGAATATAAAGAGCGCCAATTCCTTTAGGTCCATAAAATTTATGCGCCGCAATACTCATCATATCAACACCAAGGGCTTGCACATCGGTAGGAATTTTACCCACAGACTGGGCCCCATCGCTGTGAAATACAACTCCTTGTTTATGGGCTATAGCCGCAAGTTCGGCAATAGGTTCAATCACACCAACCTCATTGTTGGCATGCATAATGCTAACCAATATAGTCGAAGGTTTTATGGCCGCTTTAAGTTGTGCAGGGCTAACTCTTCCTTGCGCATCAACGGGCAAATAACTAACTTCAAAACCCTTGGTCTCCAAATATCGGCATACTTCCAATACCGCAGGATGCTCCACACTGGAAGTAATAATATGATTTCCTTGCCGGCGATGTGCCAAAGCATAACCTTTTATTGCATAATTATTTGACTCGCTTCCTCCACTGGTGAAAACAATTTCTTCCACATCACAATTCATTAATAATGCCAGCTGCTTTCGAGCCTTTTCTACAGCCATCTTGGTCTCAATACCATATTTATGGCTACTCGAAGGATTACCAAAATAGTTATCCAGAAAAGGTTTCATCACTTGGGCCACTTCCTTCAGAATGGGAGTCGTTGCATTATAATCAAGATATATTAATTCCTCCATAACAATAATATTTAACAGCAAAACTAGGAAAAAAAGCTTCTTCTTTTATGAAAGCGATAAAAAGCATTTGTCCTCACCCTTCATTTAGTAAGTTAGAAAGTAAATTACATTATGAAACGAACATGACAATTTTTAATCTTAATTTGACCCACAGTAGCATGATTAAAATACTGTTATGTGACTCCATATCACTA
>WGCS01000052.1 GCA_015493685.1 Bacteroidales bacterium | reverse complement strand
GGAGAACTATTTTATTAACAAAAGAATTTCACTTGGGGTTTTTCATTAATTTTACGCTCGTATTTCAATACTACTAAAGCTAAAGATATGTATATAATTTTTGATACTGAAACTACCGGATTACCACGAAATTTCAAAGCTCCCGTTAGTGATAGTGATAACTGGCCACGGATGGTCCAATTGGCATGGCAAATTCACGACAACAAAGGCAATCTGGTTGAAGTAAAAAATTATATCGTCAAGCCGGAAGGTTATGAAATTCCTTATGATGTGGTGAAAATCCATGGTATCACCACTGAACGTGCGGAGCAATATGGGGTGAAGCTCGAGAAAGTGTTGGAAGAATTTGGCAAATCAGCATCCAAATGTCAGTTCTTGGTAGGCCATAATATTACTTTTGACAATAATATTATTGGTGCAGAATATTACAGAAAACAAATCAGCAATCCGCTGGAACAAATTCCCTCCATCGATACAGTAAAATTCTCCACCCAGTATTGTGCTTTGCCGGGAGGACGAGGAGGCGGATTCAAATATCCAAAACTAGAAGAACTTCACCGTAAACTATTTAATGAAGGCTTTGATACAGCGCATAATGCCGCCGCCGATGTGGAAGCCACGGCAAGATGTTTCCTTGAGTTGATACGCATTGGGCAAATTAGGGCCAACGACCTTAAAATGAGTTCATTGGAACATCAGGAATTCATTAAAAACAATCCCAATACAATCCAAGCCATAGGACTCAATACTAAAGCCTATAATCCTAATGAGCTAAAGGGTGAAAATACTATTAGCACTGAAAATATTGAAGAAAGTACAGCGAAAGAAACTGACATAAAAACAGAGCCATCAGAAGTACTCCCTTTTACCCACTTACACCTTCATACCCAATATTCGATCCTCGACGGGATGACAAAGATTAAGAATATTGTTAAAAAGGCTAAAAAAGATGGGATGAAAGCGGTAGCAATCACTGACCATGGAAACATGTTTGGGGTCAAAGAATTTCATTTAACCCTTAATAAGGCAGGGATAAAACCTATTATTGGTACTGAGGCCTATATGGCAGTACGTTCGCATTTAGATAAGGAAAAAATAGATAACAAACGGTATCATCTAATATTGTTGGCAAAGAACGAAACCGGATATAAAAATTTGATTAAACTTTCCAGCATTTCTTTTTCCGAAGGATATTATTATAAACCTCGAATAGACAAAGATCTTCTTCGTCAATATCACGAAGGTATTATTGCTTGCTCCGCTTGCCTTGCCGGTGAAATTCCACAAAAGTTAATGAGCAACGGTATTGCTGAAGCAGAGAAATCCTTATTGGAATACAAAGAAATTTTCGGTGAAGACTTTTACATTGAAATTCAACGGCATCAAGCCAGCGATCCTTCAATGAATCAACAAACGTATAAAGATCAGACCTTTGTAAATACCAAACTAATAGCGTTGGCAAAAAAGCATCAGGTAAAGATAATTGCCACTAATGACGTACACTTTTTAAATCAGGAAGATGCCATAGCTCACGATCGATTAATATGCCTAAATACAGGCAAAGATATCGACGACCCCAGAAGGATGAAGTATACGGGGCAAGAATGGTTTAAAACCCAAAAGGAAATGGCACAAATCTTTGGGGATTTGCCCGAAGCCATCACCAACACACAGGAAATTGCCGACAAGATAGAAAACTTTGAACTTGATCACGACCCTATCATGCCTGACTTTGCCTTGCCTGAAGGCTTTGCTAATGAGGATGATTTTTTAAGACATATCACTTACGAAGGAGCGCATAAACGATGGGGCAAGGAATTAAATCCGGATATTATTGAACGTCTGGATTTTGAACTGAATACCATTAAAACAATGGGCTTCCCCGGCTACTTTCTTATTGTATGGGATTTTCTTAAGGCAGCACGAGAAATGGGCGTATCAGTGGGGCCGGGACGTGGCAGCGCAGCCGGTTCGGCAGTGGCCTATAGCCTTAGAATTACCGAAATTGACCCACTGAAATACAATCTTCTATTCGAGCGTTTTCTAAATCCCGACAGGATAAGCATGCCTGATATCGATATTGATTTTGATGACGAAGGCAGAGATAAAGTTTTGCAATGGGTAAAAGAGAAATATGGAGCAAAACGAGTGGCTCACTTGATAACGTTTGGTTCTATGGCAGCTAAATCATCCATAAGAGATGTTGCCAGAGTTCAGAAACTACCACTACAAGAAGCCGATAAATTAGCCAAGCTAATTCCTGAGAAGCCCGGCACTACTCTAGAATCTGCATTTAAAGATGTCCCTGAATTATTAAATGAGCTTCAGGAAGGAAGTGATGAAAATAAGTCTGTACTCGATTTTGCCCAACGGCTTGAAGGTTCCGTTCGTAATACCGGCACCCATGCTTGCGGTATTATCATCAGCAAAGACGATTTAGACAGCTATTTACCTATCACTAACGTAAAAGGTAGTGTGCTAGAGTACGCCACTCAATACGATGGACATTATGTGGAGTCTATTGGGCTGTTGAAGATGGACTTTTTAGGACTCAAAACGCTGACAATTATAAAGGATGCACTAAAAAATATTAAGCTCTCCAAAGGAATAGATGTGGATATCGATACCATTCCTCTTGATGATACCGCCACCTATGAACTCTATAGCAGGGGCGAAACTTCAGGTCTATTCCAGTTTGAATCGGACGGCATGAAAAAGCACCTTCAGAATCTTAAGCCCACTAAGTTTGAAGATTTAATTGCAATGAATGCGCTTTATCGTCCGGGACCAATGGAGTATATCGATAGCTTTATTGCCCGTAAACATGGTAAAGAAGAGATTAAATACGACCTTGAAGGGATGGAGGAATACCTTGATGAGACCTATGGGATTACTGTTTACCAAGAGCAAGTGATGCTTTTATCGCGTAAACTGGGAAATTTCACCAGGGGGCAATCTGATTCATTACGGAAAGCCATGGGTAAGAAGATTATCTCTATGATGGATGAGTTAAAGGTTTTATTTTTGGAAGGATGTAAAGCCAATGGTCATGATTTGAAAAAAGTTGAGAAGGTATGGAAAGACTGGGAAGCCTTTGCTAAATATGCCTTTAATAAATCTCATGCCACTTGCTACTCCTACGTATCTTACCAAACAGCCTACCTCAAAGCACATTACCCGGCAGAGTTTATGGCATCGGTACTTAGCCACGAACTTAAAGATATTAGCAAGCTAAACCTTTATCTCAACGAATGCAACCGAATGGGTATAAAGGCATTAGGACCTAATATCAACGAAAGCTATTCTGATTTCACTGTAAATTCTCAAGGAGAAATTCGTTATGGAATGGCCGGCATCAAAGGAGTTGGAGAAGCCGCTGTGGAAACAATTGTTAAAGAACGCGACGAAAATGGTAACTTTATTGATGTATTCGATTTTATCAGTCGCATTAATTTACGCTCGGTGAATAAAAGGGCGTTGGAAGCACTTTTGATTGCAGGTGCTTTTGACGAATTACATCCCAACCAACATAGGGCGCAGTTTGTCGCTAATTTTAATGAAAACGAAACTTTTGTTGAGCGACTTATTAAACATGGCAATAAAATTCAAAGTTTATCTAACTCCTCACAGGCCTCTCTTTTTGGTGATATGGAGGAAGTGCAGATTCAAAATCCCGAATTTCCTGAGTGTGAGCCATGGAGTAACCTTAAACGCCTTAACCTGGAAAAAGACCTTATTAGTTTTTATCTCAGTGGACACCCCATGGATACTTATGCCGATACACTAAAATTCTTTGTGAGTAATAACACGGAAGAAATAAATATGCTTCTACAACAAAAGATTAAGAAGCCAGTACGCTTTGCCGGTATCGTTAGTCGTGCAGTGATAAAAGAGTCGATATCCAATGGTAATAAATATGGATTTTTTACGGTAGAAGATAAAGAAGGGAGCATTGAATTTCCTCTTTTTACGGAGAAATTTCTAAAATATCAGCATCTAATGCAAATTGACAACTTTGTATATGTAAGCGCTAATATAAAGCCTTCTTACCGAGACAAAACAAAAGTTGAGCTTAACATTGATGATATAATGATGCTTGATTCAGTGATGAACACTTTTGCCAATCAAATAAAAATTCAGCTTATTCTGAATGATATTAATGAAAAATTAATTAATGAAATTGTTGGCAAGGCCAAAGCACATCCCGGAAATACCAAAATTCAATTGTTTATTAAAGATGGAGATATATTTTTGGAAATGCAGCCAAAACAGATTAGAGTTAATGCGGAGGAGTTTTCTAAATATTTAAATTCCAAGACCAATTTACGCTATAAGATTACATAAATTTGTCTCTACATAAAAACTACCCTATTCATAGGGGTAGCCGCTATATACAAGAACATGGCAAACGCATACTTATATTTATATGAATATTTTACCTCAGCCTGCACCGATTTTTTCTGAAGATGCTCGTATTTATTCAATTTTTTCTTAGCTAATTCCCTAAGCTATTATTTAAATGATATTCCTGTACCGGAAATAACGCTGTCTCATGGGTTTACATTCGTAAATATAAATATGATTGTTAAAGGGATTTGTTAAAATTACCAAAACTAACTTTGCAATTCGGTTGCATCACTAATTAAGTATCTTTGCCAATGTAAATTTAGTATCAATATTATTAAAACTGAAAGAGATTGAGTTTATTGGATAAACATAGGGGTAAATTTTTTGTGCTGATTGCAGGAATAATTATTTTTGCCCATGCTGTGATTCCTCATCACCATCATTTCGATAGCATTGAATCTCATTGGGATAGTTCGGCAAATAACACTCCAAGCGCTGATTCGCATGAGGAAAATCCTGAAACACATTGCCATGCTTTTAATATGGTTGTCGTCGAAAAATCAAATGATATTGCCGTACAAATATCACTGTTAACACAACCTCATTTCGATCTTTTTAACAGTGGACAAAACGAATGTTTAGTAGTAAATTTACCCAATACAATTCTAGTTAATAGTTTTTGTTTTCCAAAAACTAAAGCAATTTACCTCATTAAAAATCCCCAGAGAGGTCCTCCAACAATTGCATAATTTCTTTTTATACTGACAAGCTTTTTGAAACTAGAAATTTAGATTAATAATCTTTGTTTCAAATAAAAAAACATATCGGCATTTAAGATTTCAAAGCCTTACGGTATTATATTTCCAAATAAAATAGCACGAATTATATTTAATTTTTATACAAGTGGCATGCTTGCTACTTAAGTATAAACGAACACCTCTATTTAAACTTTATTCAATGAATATTAAAATCATAATAATCGGATTAATAGCTTTATTATCAACATTTTCGGCTATGTCACAGGACAAAAAATCAATTACAGATGAAACCTATAGAATAATTACGGGAGTAAGAGTAAATCCCTTACTTATTTATAATTTAAAAGGTGATGTAAATGAAAAAGTTCTCTTGCATGGCGAGTTAGGAGCCTTATTTAAAAAACGATTTTACACTTCTGTAGGCTATACAGCAGCAATGAATGCAATCTATAATTTTAATGAATATTGGTTTATTGGTTTCGATAAAAAAGTTCCTGTTTCGTGGGTTCTCGCCGCAGAATATAATTTTAACAGCAAAAAATCTTATTTGCAAACCGGACCTAATATAAAACTAAGTAAGATGGGTAATGTATTCGCTTTTCTCTTCACTCCTACTGATAAATTTAGCCTAGGCTTAAAAGTGGGAGTTTTCATTCCATTAAATGTTGTGATTAAGAAAAAATAACTTAATGATTTTTAAAATAATAATATGATAAATAAAATAATATCTTTTTCGATAAAGAATAAGGCACTGATATGGCTAATGACCATCAGTTTAATCATTGGGGGAATTTATTCCATGACCAAAGTGCCGGTAGATGCCGTTCCCGACATTACCAATAATCAGGTATTGGTAATTACCACCGCGCCCAATTTGGGTACGGAGGATATTGAACGCTTCGTTACTTATCAGGTGGAGCTGGCAGTTGCCAATTTACCCGATGTTGTTGAAGTGCGCAGTGTTTCCCGTTTTGGGCTTTCAGTAGTAACCATTGTTTTTAAAGATGAAGCGGGTACGTATCTGCCTCGACAATTGGTTGGTGAAGCCTTGAACGAAGTAAAAGAAAAAATTCCCAAAGGTTTTGGTGAGCCTTTTATGGCACCCATTAGTACCGGCTTGGGCGAAATATATCAATACACATTGGTAGTTCAGCCGGGCTACGATACCGTATATAATGATATGGATCTACGCACAATGCAGGATTGGATTATTAAGCGTCAAATGGCGATGTTGCCCGGTGTGGTTGAAGTAAACTCGTTTGGCGGTAAAAAAAAGCAATATGAAGTTGCCGTAAATCCCGATAAGTTGCGAAGTATGGGATTAACGATAACTGATGTTTTCGATGCTTTGAAGAATAATAATCAAAATACAGGAGGTGCCTATATCGAGAAAAACCATCAAGCCAATTATATACGTGGTGAAGGCTTGATGCGTTCACTGGATGAAATACGCAATACTTTTGTAGCAACTATAAACGGGCAACCGATTTTTATTCGCGATGTTGCCGAAGTGAAGTACGGAAGCTTCCTTCGTTATGGTACTTTTACCAAAGACGGCAAAGGCGAAGCTGTTGGTGGCATAGTGATGATGCTGAAAGGTGGAAACTCCAATGATGTGATAAAAGCAGTAAAAAAACGTATGGCTTTGATACAGAAATCTTTGCCTGAAGGAGTAATTATTAAGCCTTTCCTCGACAGAAGCAAGATGATTAAGAGTACCACAACCACCGTGGCCGAAAACTTAGGGATGGGAGCATTAATCGTCATTTTTGTCTTGGTGATTTTTCTTGGAAATATACGTGGAGGATTAATTGTGGCATCGACTATTCCGTTGGCCTTGCTGTTTGCTTTTATCATGATGCATATATTTGGCGTATGGGCAAACCTGATGAGTCTCGGCGCCCTGGATTTCGGTATTTTGGTCGATGGTGCGGTAATTATCATTGAAAGCATGATTTTTTATCTGCACAAAAAAGAAATTATAGGCACTAAACTATCGCAAGCAAAACGCGATTCGATTGCCTACAAATCAGCAAGTAAAATGATGAATTCGGCCTTCTTCGGACAGCTTATTATTTTAATTGTATTTATTCCTGTGCTGGCATTGCAAGGTGTTGAAGGCAAAATGTTTATCCCTATGGCAATGACCTTTGGCTTTGCTGTTTTGGGGGTTGTAATACTCTGCTTAACTTATATCCCGATGATGGCAGCCACATTTTTAAAGGCGCCGAAAACCGATAAAAAATCATGGGGAGACAAAATAATCATAAAACTGGAGAACCTATATAAGCCATTAATAGATTGGGTATTAGCCAAGCGTTTATTGGTAACTATTAGCGCAGTGGTTTTATTGATAGCAGGTGGATTTTTATTTACACGTCTGGGGGCTGAATTTATTCCCAAGCTGGATGAAGGGGACTTTGCTTTTCAGGCAATTTTAAAACCCGGAACATCACTTACCGAAGTAAAAGAAGCCTCTTTAAAGCTAGAGAAAATAGTGCTGAGCAATTTTCCTGATGAGGTAGAATCTATACAAAGTAGAATTGGGGTGGCTGATTTACCCATGGATCCCATGCCTATGGATATTGCCGATATCTTTGTAATTCTGAAACCTAAGGGAAAATGGACAAAAGCAGATTCGAAACATGAATTGATTGAAAAAGTGAAGGAAAAAGTTAGTGTGTTAGCCGGGATTAATTTTGAATTTACTCAGCCTGTTGAAATGCGTTTTAATGAGCTGTTAACCGGTGTGCGTGAGGATATTGCAATTAAATTATACGGAGATGATTTGAAAATACTAGCCGACAAGGCCGAAGAAATAGCCGGTTTGGTTTCGGGAATTAATGGTGTTGCCGGTGTAAAAGCCGAGGCTACCAGTGGTTTACCCCAGATTACCGTGAAATACAATCGCAACAAAATGGGACGTTATGGTCTAAAAATTTCTGATCTGAATACAATTATTGAAACGGCATTTAGCGGTGGAGTAGCAGGTAGCATCTACGAAGGTGAGCGGATGTTCGATTTGGTAGTACGTCTTGACGAGGCACACCGCACCGGCATCAACGATATTCAAAATTTATTTGTGAGTTTGCCCAATGGAAATCAGATTCCCTTGAAAGAAGTGGCAGATATTAGTTATCAACCCAGACCAATGCAAATAAGTCGCGATAATACAAACCGTAGAACCTATGTGGGAATTAATGTAGGCGACAGGGATATTAAATCCCTAGTGGAAGAAATACAGCAAGTTTTGGATGAAAAACTGAAACTACCCATAGGCTATTATATTCGTTATGGTGGGGCCTTTGAAAATCTGGAGCGAGCCACAAATCGTTTAACACTTGTGGTTCCAATTGCTTTGGCATTAATATTTATATTGGTATTCTTTGCTGTAAAATCATTTAAACAAACACTGATGATATATGTCGCTGTACCATTTGCCGCTGTTGGCGGAATATTCTCGTTGTATTTTCGTGATATGCCTTTTAGTATCTCTGCCGGCGTTGGTTTTATCGTCCTTTTTGGTGTTGCTGTGCTTAACGGATTAGTGTTGATTAGCGGTTTTAACGAATTGAAAGAAGAAGGTAAACTTCATATAAACGAAATTATTAAAAGGGGCTCAATCCGTCGTATTCGCCCAATTTTATTGACGGCATCAACCGATATTCTTGGCTTTCTGCCCATGGCGGTTTCCACTTCGGCAGGAGCAGAAGTTCAACGTCCATTGGCTACTGTGGTAATTGGGGGGATGCTTACCTCAACAATACTCACCCTTATCGTTCTTCCAATTCTTTATAACTATGTTGAGAGTGGTGTTAAAAAAATAAAAATCCCAAAACCAGCTTTAGGGATATTTTTAGTGTTTTTTATAATAACAGGATTAGGAATCTCTCAAAATGCCAATGCTCAGGATTCCTCAATAACTTTGACAAACGCCATTGGAAGAGCATTAGAAAACTATCCATCAATAAAAGCTGCAAAGCTGCAAGTTGAAAAACAAAAAGCCTTAAAAGCTACTGCTTACGATTTAGGAAGCACTTCTATTTATACCGGGAAAGAAGAAGTTGGCAACAACGCAATAGGCATTCATAATAAAATTGGAATTGGACAAACAAACATTGATGTATTTGGTATTCCTGCTAAAACGAAGCTTGCTAATGCACGCACACAACAAGCAATAGCAGGACAAGAGCTTACAGAAGTTTCACTGATACGTGACATTAGAATTGCTTGGTACAGCGCTGTTTATGCCAAACAACAATGGCAACTGTATAAGGAATTGGACACTTTGTACACCGATTTCCAGAAAGCTGCGGAGTTGAGGTATAAAACACAAGCTACTTCCAAAATAGAATATCTTTCTGCATCGGCCAAATACAAAGAGATGCAGATAAATTTAAAGAAAGCTGAAAGCAATTATATGGCGAGTTTACAAATTCTGAACCAATACCTGATTTATCCAGTGGCCATGGATGTGAACACTAATGGTTTAGGAAAAAATATTTTTAAACCGCTATCAAAAACTGATTCGTTGCACAAAAGTCCATTGCTGAGTTTTTATTCAAAGGAAATTGATGTTGCCGAGTCGGCTTGGAAAGCGGAAAAAGCGAACTTCCTTCCTAAGTTGGATTTGGGTTATAAATGGCAATCGATTGATGGCAATGCAGGGTTTTATGGTTGGCAGGCAGGAGTTTCTGTCCCTTTGGCTTTCTTTTCGCAGGCGGGCAAAACCAAAGCTTCAAAAATTAATTTCCAAATTGCTAACCAACAATATAATCAAAAGGAATTGGAGCTAAAAGCCGGATATAATCAGCAAATTAGCCGTTACCTAGCTTTGCAACAGGTAATTGATTATTATAAAACAGAGGCTTTACCGGTAGCCGATGAACAAATTGAGGCTGCCGATTTTGCCTACCGCTTAGGCAGTATCGATTATGTTCAGTTTATCCAAAATACGGAAGCCGCCATTCGCACAAAACAAGATTTTTTAATCCAACAGGCAGAATACTTTGAGTTGTCGGCCCAATTGAAATTTATAATAGGTAAATAATACAAAATATAGATATGATGAAAACGAAAATAATTATAGCCTTTATGGCGATTACCACCTTAATGTCGTGCAATACAAGAAATACAACAGCTGAAGAAGGCGAAGAGCACGAAGAGCACGGCCCCAAAGGCGTTGTGGTATTAAATGAAAACCAGCAGAAAGCACTGAATTTAAAGCTGGGAACTTTTCAGATGCGCAATCTGACAACAGCAATAAAAGTAAACGGACAGCTACAAGTACCACCATCTGCCAGTGCTGATATTACAGCTGTTATTGGTGGAAATATAAAAGAGATAAAAGTTTTTCAGGGTGACAAAGTAAAAAAAGGACAAGTGCTGGCAGTACTTGAACATCCCGATTATATCGCTTTACAGGAAGATTTTGCTGAAATTTACAATAGACTTGAGTTTTTGGAAAAAGAATATGAACGTCAAAAAGAATTGTTCGATAATAATGTAGGTGCTGGCAAAGACTATCAACAGGCAAAGGCTGATTATAACACAGTAAAAGCAAAATATGAAGGTTTAAAATCACGTCTTCAACTGCTTAATCTATCGGCTGATACTATTTTACAGGGACATATTTCTAGTACTATAAACATAAAATCACCTATCAATGGCTTTGTTAATAAGGTAAATATAAAATTAGGTTCGTATGTCAATGCCAAAGACATATTGTTTGATATTACTGACAATACCGCTATTCATGCCGATTTATTGGTCTACGAAAATGATGTACATCTTGTAAAAGAAGGCCAGAAAGTGCATCTTACAATGTCAAATCGTCCTGATAAAGAATATACGGCCACTATTTTTGCCATCGGAAAAGAGTTTGACTCTAATACACGTGCTATTAATATTCATGCCAAAATCACTGAGAACATTGATGGCTTGGTGCCAGGAATGTATATTTCAGGACATTTGCATACCGATAAAAAATACACACGAACATTGCCCAATGATGCCATTGTAAAAGAAGGTACAAAATCATATATTTTTATTTTAGACGATAGTGTATTGGAAAACGAAAATAATGATGGTGCAGAAGAGAAAGAACATCAACAAGAAGAAGGCAAAAATGCTTTTAAAATGGTGGAAGTAATTACCGGACAGCAAGACGATGGATATACAGAAGTAAATTTGATTGATAGTTTGCCTGAAAATGCTCTTATTGTGCAGAATGTAGCCTATTATTTGCTGGCAGATATGAATAAGGAAGAGACAGGCGAATAATCGTATGTATTTCAATTTTCTATATCAGGGGCTAATCTTGACAATTGTAAATAGTAATAATCCGATTGGGTTATTACTATTTACAATTCGTCAGCCCTTTGGGTGAAAAATTCTTATTTCTTTTTCGGGTTACGCAAAGATAATGACAAAAATAAAATTATAGAAAATTGATAATTAAGGAATTATCATTTATTGATTAGTTGAATTTAATTGGTATAGCTTTTAGGAAATTATAGGATAGTCTTAATTATTAACTTTCAATATTCAAAATCTAAGGAAAGCATAAAATCAGAGGAAGGTATTCTCTTGCTTCAAATAAATCATTTACCGCACTGTATTCTCTTATTTCTATTCGCCGATACTGCGCCAATCCATTCACCTAGCTTACTTAAATCACCATCCTCGCTCCCCTCCCTTCTATTTTTTTCTTACTTTTAGACAACCATTTCCGGGTTTTCATTCACTAACATATAAAGGTAAATAAATTAGCATGCCAAATCAACAGGAAAAAATAATAATTCAAGGATGTTTGAACAACGAAAGGCAAGCACAAAAATCCTTATACAACAATTACAAAACGGAAATGTATACTCTCGCCTATCGAATCACCAACAATTATGAAGATGCCAACGACGCATTACAGGAAGGATTCCTTCAGGTGTTTCATGGCCTTGCTTCGTTTAAAGGCAAGTCGGGGCTCGGAACATGGATTCATACAATAATTGCCCGGGCTGCTATTAAGAAGGTGAAAAATAAAATTCATTTCGCAACTATTGATGAGTCAAACGAAGTGCTAACCATCGACTGGAGCATCATCAGCGACATACAATATCTTGAAAAAGCCATTGCCTCTTTGCCTCTAGGCTATCGTACCGTTTTTACACTTTATGAAATAGAAGGTTTCAAGCACCACGAAGTAGCAGAAATGTTAAACATCTCAGTAAGCACCTCGAAAACCCAGCTTTTTAAGGCTAAACGGATGTTGGTTGAAAGATTAAAAAAAATCATCGACTAATGGAAAAGAACAGAAACATATTAAAACATGCTTTACAGTCCCTTCCCGCGAAAGATCCCTCTGACGAAGTGTGGAACAAGATTAATAAGCAGCTGTCAAAAAAAGAAAGACTGGCACAGCTAACTAAGTACGAACCTCCTCGTAAAGTGTGGACTCACATTGAACAACAACTTGCCAACAACAGCAGTGAACGAAAAAGCATCATGCCGGCACTAATCAAATGGAGTGTGGCAGCGGCAGCTATTTTTATCATTGGGTATTTTATTTACGTAAATGATTTTAACGGTCACCAAAATATTAACTATTCCGAAAAATGGGTAACTATTCAAGATACTGCATTATGGAACGACCATGAAACCCCTGAAACGATACTATCAACTATTTGTGAAGGTAATCCCGCAATTTGTAACTCGCCTAATTTTAAAATGATTAAAACTAAAATTGAACAATTGGAGAAAACCAAACAAATTATACTTACACAATTCAACATATATGAACCAAACACCGAACTCAAAATTATGCTTACCAAAATAGAGCTTGAACAAGCCGGTTTGATTAAACAAATTATATAAAACATTATGCGCCTTATGAAATCACTTAAATTGAAAATAATACTATTGCTTGCAATACCTTATTTGCTGGGACTGAATAAGGCTGATGCTCAAGTAAAAGTTCAGGTGGTAACCAGAACAATCAACAAATCAATACAATGGAGCCCGAATATGTCCTTACAGATTACCGGTGAGCGTGCCGAAATTTATTGCACCACCCATTCCCAAAATACCATCGACTTTAAAATAGAAATCATTGCTGAAAACGTAGATAAGAGAATAGCAGAATCCGATCTCAGAAAAATGGAATGGATCGATAAGGTGTCCGGCAAAATAATTTACCTGCGAAATTATGTTGAAATAGCCCGTGGGGAAACAAGGCCAAAATCCGATTTAAAAGTCATTTACCACATCGTGGTTCCTGAAGGATGCAAGGTAAATATTGTAAACTATTTTGGAAAGATAACTATTAGCAACATACATTCAACGCTTTCCATCGAAAGCAAATTTTGCCCCATAAACCTGAAAAGCATAAGCGGCATTGTCGATATCAATTCCTATCTTGGCGACCTTTCCGCCGATAATATAACCGGAACCCTTAGGTTTATTACCGATCAGTCGGATATTGATATAAACGGTGTTTCCGGCTCACTAAGCATACAATCAAATCTTGCTTCCATTGACATTGGTGGTATGAGTCTTCCTGATAAAACCAGCATTCGGGCGACTAAATCCAAGCTCATGCTCGAAACCGGTGATTTTGCCAAATTCTCGTTTAATCTCAAACTTGCCAATGCAACAATCAATAAACCTGATGCCATGAAATTAACCTTTATTAAAAAAGACAACACAAAAATTCATGCCCGGTTTAATGCTGAAACCGATTATCCATTAATTGATATTGAATTAAACACAGGCACCTTAACCATTGTAAATTAAATTACTATGAATTCATCCAAAAACACTTCAATCATCTCTGCAAAAATTAACAGATTAGTTGCAACAGCTGTTTTATTGCTTATCACAGTTTTCATAGCAGCTCCGGCATATTCGCAAAATAAAGTTAACAGCGATACTACTGCTTTAAAAACCGATACCCTTGTTAAATACCTCACCCCCATGGAGTATGCATTTATGATGCACGAACAAACCTCATGGCTGATTAAAGTTGGTATTATTACAAAATCGTATGGAAAGGATAACTTTTATTATGCCGGCTTTGAAAAACGAATAGCCCCAGCTTTTACCTTAAACTTTTCTGTTGATTACGGTGTTTATTTGGAAGATTTTGAATCCGGATTTCACTTTTCGCTTGAACCAAGATGGTACTATCGACTAAACAAACGCATTAAAGAAAGACAGACGGCAAGAAATATGTCGGACAATTATATTGCTTTAGGACTTAGTAATACATTATTAACATACGAACATAGAAATATTGGGAACTACTATTCGCTCTATGCCAAATGGGGAATGCAACGACGCTTTCTCAAACATGGCTATGTAGATTTTAGCATTAAAACAGGATTGGGATTTCCTGTTGTTGATGGCTCATCAAAACCATTTTTCACCTTTAGCACCAATACCAATTTAGGCATAGCTTTTACAAAGGACAAATATAAACTCCGGCGCGAAAAATTATGTCCAGTACTAAAATGTTACAGCTCAGAGAGATACGTATTTAAAACCAACCTCAACGGATTACTGTATTTGTCTTACGCGAATTATCGCAAATCGTTCTTTTTAACACCCTCTCTATCATTTGAGCAAAAAATTGGCAAATCGCCATTTTCAATAAACACCACCTTAATTACTTTTGTCAATCATCGTGATGATACCCATTACGGTTATAAATGGACCTATTACGGCGCTGAACTTTCCCTTGAAAGTCGATGGTATTACAACCTCCGGCGGCGTATTCTTAACGGCAAAACAGGAAATGGCCTATCGGCTAGTTATATTGCCATTGGCGGAGCCTATAGGTATAATCATTCCTATGTAAACAATGTGACTTACAGCGATTTTGCGCCTTCGGTTTATACTATTACAGGCTGGCAGCGGCTTTACAGCAAACATATTTATACCGATATTAACATTGGTATTGGTTACCGATTTAAAAGTCAAAATTATAATGGCCAGGTATTGTTCCCTTTTAAGTTGGGTGTAGGATATAGATTTTAAGTGTTTTATACTTAGCAAATTTAAAAATAGCGACAAACCCATAGAAAAGGCTGTGAGATATTATACTTCAAATAGAATTGATACGGCTAATATTTTTCAAAAAAATCGTTCCCATTGGGGAGTTGAAAATAAATTGCCTTGAACATTGGAGGTGTCATTTTCAGAAGATTCGTCAAGAAAAGAAAATAGTAATGCCTCTCAAAATTTTTCTATCATTTTAAAAATAGCTCTAACTCTATTAAAAATATAAAATAAGCCAAGCAAAGTGTTTCTACCAAAAGGATGCTAGCTGGCGGGATAAAACATACCTTATAAAGATGTTGAAAATTTAAGTATTATTTGCCTCCTACCAAATTGATGTCAATCATTTCAACTTTTTACATATATTTGTCTCATAAATAATTTTATCTGCTTAATGGAAGCTTTAGCCTACATTAGCATTAATGTATTTTTATAAAATAAGAATTTTCACTTTACTTTAAAGAAATTATTCTATTCTTCTAGCATTTGTGTTGATTTATCTAAATTGAATCCATTTCGATGAATACACTGATTATTCCAAATAAAATATCAAGGTTGTTAATACTGCAGTCCTTTGTAATAGAAAGTGCGCAAGTTTATAAACTCCCCAATAATTTAATAGAGCATTTAAAATTAATTTCTGAAGAGGCATTTCTACATATCCTAAAAACTTCTTTCATGCCCGGCGAATCATCGGAGGTGAAAATTATCACAGACATCGATAATTCTTATTTTAAACTATCATTCTTTGATAAAGGCCTCCCCTTTGACGCTACTTTGGCGAAAAAATTTAATCCCTCTGACAATATGGATTCATTGGATATTGAAGGAATGAATTTATTTATCATCAAGCAATATGTAACTAATATTCAATGGATTAGTCATGGCAATAAGGGCAAGGAATTCCGCCTGTTAATTGAACTTCCTGATAATGATATTGTGAGTATGCTTGATAATACAGAGCAAGTCCAAGAACAAAATTTTGTACCTAATCCGGAAGATATAGAAATACGACCTTTCAAAGAGGCTGATGCCATTAGAATTTCTCAAGCCATCTACAAAACCTATGGTTACACCTATCCCAATGAGGATTTATATTATCCAAAAAGAATTATCGAGCAAAACAACAATGGTGAACTTATTTCCATTGTCAGTTTCGACACTAAAAGAGGAGAAGTAGTTGGTCATTATGCTTTGGAGAGAGTTACGGATAGCACAATTGCCGAAAGTGGGCAGGCAGTTGTAGCACCCAAATACAGAGGATTTAATCTAATGGAAAAAATGCGAATCCAATTGGAACAACTCGCCAAAGAACTCCTGTTAGATGGAATCATGTCGCAACCGGTAACTACCCATATTTATAGTCAGAAAGCAAATGCACGATTTGCATCATCACCTTGTGGTTTTAGCTTTGGCTTAGTACCAAAGAAACTTAGTTTCCGTAAAATACACCAGTCTCTCTCCCAACGTGAAAGCTGCTTAACTTACTTCAAAATTTTAAAAAACAGACCGCACAAAGTATTTATCCCCAAAAAACACAAAGAAATTATCCAATCCATTTATAAAAATATGGAGCTTAACTATGAGCTGGGGAATACAAACTACACCACACATAGTCACCAAGGTATAGTTAAATCCACTTATTCACCTTCGTGGGGCATTGGAGAAATTAAAGTAACTCAACTAGGAAAAAGCAATCAGCATGATATAAAGCAAGCCCTGCATAACTTACTTTTCACCATGAAAGCGGAAGTGATATTTCTTTTTATTCCACTTGAAGACGCTGATATCAATGAATTGGTAATGAATATTGAAGACGATAAATTCTTCTTTAGCGGCCTTATCCCCTCTTTCTTTAATGCAAAGGATGTCATTCGATTTGAGTATCTTAATGGAAGTATTGATCATTCAAAAATCAACATATACGAAGAACGAGCCCGTAAACTATTTAATTATATTCTTAATGAAAAAGAAAAAACCTTAAAATGATAAGTATTTTCAAAAATAATCCGATTTTTTTTAGGTTTTGGATAGCTACTATCGCTTCAGAATTAGCTTCACGTATGCATTCGCTTATTCTTATATGGATAATTTTTAAATGGACCAACTCGGCACTATTTGTAGGTATAGCTATGATTGCCGCCTCGCTGCCTGCCGTACTCATTTCGCCTTATGCAGGCAGTATTGTTGACAGACACAATAAGATTAGCATAATGATGTTTGCAGATTTCTCGCGATTAATTATGGTTTTACTATTTGCATATATGCAGTACATCAGCATTTTAGATACAACATGGCTTATCCTTGGCACTATTTTTATTTCCCTTGCTTCGGCTTTTTTCAATCCTGCCTCTTATGCCATATTACCAACCTTGGTTCACGAAGACGAAATCACCCAAGCCAATGCCATAGGACAAATCAGCGGTAGTGCCAGCTCAATATTAGGACCACTATTTGGCTCAGTATTAATCGCTACTTTGGGCGTTACTAAAACATTTATTGGAGCAGGAGTACTTTTCCTTATTTCCGTATCTTTTTTGTTCAATATCAAAGACCTTACGTATTCTATCACGAAAATCACCACTCCATTATTGGAAGATATCAAAACCGGATTTAAACTTATTAGACAATTTGCCATCGTCAATAAAATGATAATAAAGATGGCCGTTGTCAATTTTTTCTTTTCTTCGCTTACAATTATTATCCCCATTATGGCCAAAGCTGAGGTGAAAGAAATTGCCTATTTGATGAGTGCCATTGGAGCAGGTATGTTGACAGGCTCTCTCTTCCTATCATCAGTAAAGCTAAAATTAAAAGCCAATATCACCTTATCTTCAACCTTTTTATTTATTGGATTTGCTTTTGTAATGGCAGGCTTTACCTCATCACTTATCCCTTTGCTCATAGAGATGTTTGTCATCGGATTTATGTTAAATATTTTCAATATCACTATTATTGCCATCTATCAAAAGCGATTGCCCCGTGAATCTTTGGGAAAGATAATGTCCTTAATTATAGCAATTTCTCTTTCGTTGCAACCCATTAGCTACGGAGTTGTAGGAGCTGTAATTGGTTATATAGGTGTCTTTAAAGCACTACTTATTAGCGGAATAGTAATATTAATAAGTGCTTATGGTGTTTTTAAGATAAAGGAATTGAATGAAGAAAAACTACAATAAATAAAACAGGCTTATGGATAAAATTAGTTTATATCAGAATGTTCAGGAAACGGTGAAAGGCTACACCAAATTCATGACTACTCATCAGCTCACAAAAGCTGAAAAATGGACAGATATTGCCATTTGCGATAAACAAAATTACCTTTTAGCCTATCCTATAATGGAACTTATTCGTAACAACAGTTTTGAAAAATGTTTTCTTATAGGAGCATCCAGCGGATTTTCAAAAAGCGGAAGTGTTCTTTGGCTTAAACAGTCGAGTGACGAAGCCGGATATATCAATAAGGTTAAATCGCTCTTAAGCCATGATTACAATATCGATAAAAAATCCACTCTAATTATTGTTTCTCTTGCATTGGGCACTTGGATTGGCGGTATGCAATTAGCTTCGGCCATGCGCAGTCTTGCCGGCAAAACTGATGGTGTAGTAACGGCTACCCCCGGAATAAACTTAGAAGAATCAGTACATATAGCCAAAGAATTTGGAGCACTCTTCGATCAAATTATCTGGGTTACCAACCCTTCAAGTATCAATATTATCTATTCTCTTTTGAAAGACGATAAAGAACTGATGAATGCTAAAATTTATTTTCCTGTGGTGGGCGAATATTTCACTGAGAGTTTCCGCGAAACCATAAGTAAAAAATTCGGACATCAAGCCGATAATTCCTTTGTGGTAAAAACAGGCTATGGCTCAGCAGATACCGGTGATTTGGGTATAGAAAGTGAAGCAACTATTAAACTAAGAAAGTTCTTATATAATAATCCTGAAACATCAATAAGACTCTTCGCTGATAAAAATCCGCCCATGTTTTTTATAAAAAACGATGAAGCTTTTATGGAGACCATCGACGGAAACCTTATTGTTACCAAAAACCAATTTGTCCCTTTAATTCGGTATAATACACATGATACAGGTGGAATACTACAGAAAGAGACGTTGAAAAAAGGAGGAGTACCGGAGTCCATATTAAATCAATTGCCGGAGGAAATACTTTTTATTTTTGGTCGCACCACCGATTCCGTAATCTTTTATGGCACTAATTTAAACATCTACGATAGTGGGGATTTTCTTAGTTCTCTGGACCAATCTTATGCCTATGGCGGACTATTTGAAGTAGAGAAAACAAACAAAGAAAGTATTGATTATATTGAGTTTACCATCTATGTTTTAAACAAAAGTAATGATCTGGAAGCCAGGTATCAAAAAGCACTAATCAAAGCGTTAAAATCCTCATCCAATGAATTTGCTGCAAAATATAATGAGCTGAAAACAGCAATCAAAGGTGATTTAATTCAAGTTAAACTCAAGCTAATTTCAGAAAAACATAAAGCAGAAAAACATCATACAATAAAAAGGTAATTATGTTAAAACAAATTTCACAACAAGAGGCTTTGAAAAAAGCCATCAGTGTTTATAATGTTGCTAGGGAGAAATCCGAATTTTATAAGGATAAATATCAAAACCTTGCTGATATTAATAATACTGACGACTGGCAACAAATACCAATATTTACCAAAGATGAGCTATTTAATAATAGCTATCCCAAGTCGGAGAGACTATTGACTTTGGAGTTACCATTAACCAATGCCATCATCACTTCCACCGGAGGATCTACCGGATTAGCACGTTATACCATGCTCACTTACAATGAGTGGAATGAGTTTTTGGAGCGGCAAGCTGATGCCCTTCGCCTCATTGGAATTAGCGAAACAGATGTGGTAGCGAATCTGTTTGTGGCAGGAAGTCTATGGCCTTCTTTTGTAGCTCTGCACGATAATATTCGCCTTATTGGCGCAGTACATTTACCTATTTCAGCTAATATCGATTTTGATAAAATGCTCCAGTATATTATGGAGTTTAAGCCAACAGTTCTCCTAAGTTTACCAACAGTATTCGTAATATTAGCCGATAAAATTCTTCAGAAAAAGCTAAAAGTAGATTTTGTGAAAGTAATTGGCTATGCGGGTGAACACATGAGCTCTATGATTCGGAATCATATTCGTAAAGCCTTTGGTGAGGAGGTAAGCATTAAATCACTGGCCTATACCAGTGCTGATTGTGGCCTGATTGGCTATCAGTGCGACCACTGCGCTCCCAATGAATATCATCTGCCTACTGATTTTCAGTATGTGGAGATTTTTGATTTCGAGAAAAATAAAATTTGTGGCCCGGGTGAAAAAGGGGAAGTCTTAATTACCAATCTGGAGCGTACTTCCGAACCTATTATCCGCTATCGTATTGGCGATGTGGCTACCTGGACAGGCAAAAGCTGTAGCTGTGGCGATAAAAATCCTCTGTTTGTAATTGAAGGCCGCGCGGGCGATGATTTTAAAATTGGCGGTGCCTATATCGAAATGGATGTGATTGAAGACTCTTTCTCCAACTATGTCTCTTCCCATGGCATTAGCGCCAATTATCAATTCGAACTGGAAGATAGCAGCGAAGGTGTTCTTAATCTCAAATTGAATATTGAGTCATCAGATATTAATGATTCTCAACAACTTATAGAACAAATTAAAACTAACATACAAGATAGAGTACACGATATAAAAGAAGGTATCGCCATGAAATTGGTAAATCTTGATGTCGCATTTGTGGACTTGGGAATACTTCCACGAAGTCCTATCACCGGGAAAGTTAAACGATTAAACGATAAAAGGGTAAAGGAGGAAAAATGAAATATTTAGAAAAACTATTTGAAATAAAAGAGGCAATAAATCACACTCAAGAAAGTGATTCAATATTCTTAGAGGCTGTAAAAGAAGCCTTTAATTATCATTATACACATAATGAAATGTATCGAAATATTGCCGATGCCGAAAATTTTGATATTAACAGCATTAAAAACCTTGATGATGTGGCAAACATACCTCACATCTTGGTTGATGCCTTCAAATGGTATGATATTCTATCCATCGACAAGGCTGAAATTGCCGCAACATTTACTTCCAGTGGTACCAGCGGACAAAAGAGTCACATCTCATGGAACGAGGCATCACAAAAAAGACAAACCTTAATGCGACAACGCATTATCGAAAGCTATGGATTGAAAAGTGATGAAAAAGTAAATTATCTTATTTTCGCCTATTCACCCAGAGTCTCGGAAGGCAAAGGAGCCGCTTACGCCCATCAGATGTATTCTACTTTTGCTCCGGCAAATAAAAAGGAGTTTGCCATTGATGCCGATAAAAATGGAAAGGCATTCTTTAGTGAGGAGCTTTGCGTAAACTATTTTACTGAATTTCAGAATGATGGTATTCCATTACGTATAGTAGGCTTTCCGGCATTTATCTACGATACACTATTACACATGAAAGAACAAAATATCCGTTTCAAATTTCCCAAAGACAGTTTAATAATCATCGCCGGTGGTTGGAAAACGGCACAAGATAAATTTATTCCATTTGATGAATTTGCCTCTTTAACGGAGACCTATCTTGGCATTGGCGAGGGACGTATTCGTGATGTTTATGGTTTTGTGGAACATGGCGTTCCTTATATCACATGCGAGCATCATCATTTCCATGTGCCAATATATTCCAGAGCTTTTGCACGAAAGCCGGGTACTATGGAAGTGTTAGCTGAAGGAGAAAAAGGCTTATTGCAGGTAATCTCACCCTATAATACTTCCCAACCTGCACTATCCATACTCTCAACGGATTATGCGATAATTCATTCGGGATGTGCCTGCGGTCGCAATGGGCAATATATCGAACTCAAAGGCAGAGCCGGACTGAAAAAACATGAGGGTTGTGCCATTACAGCTACCGAATTATTAATAGAACGGGATAAAATATTTGCCGTTAAAGAGCTATAAATAAAAAAGAACTAAACCAAAGGAGAATCATCATGAATATGGAATTTTATATTTTCGGAGAATTAGTTGAAGCAAGCAAAATTACCGAAACACAGATAAGAGATATTACCGTTAAAGCCAAAGCCATGAAACAAGAGATGGCTAAACTAAAAGTAGATCATATAGTTGAAATATTCAATAAAGTGGCTGATGCCTGGCTTGATGAAAATTATAAATACCGAAAGATAGCCTTGGAATTTCTTCCCCCAAAAATTGGTTTTAGTAGGGAAATGATTGATGAGGGTATAAAAACCATGTGTTCTTTATTGAGTAAAGAAGGAATGTATGTACGCCTAAATGCCGATTTGGGCAATAAGGATTACCTCAACGACTGGACTTATAATAAATATTTCAAGGGATATATAAAAGCCGAGCCATTGGGATTGATAACTCATGTTTCAGCAGGCAATGTATTTGTTGGCGGAGTAGATAGTCTGATACAAGGATTGGTAAGCAAGAATGTGAACATCATGAAAATGTCCACTGTAGATCCTGTTTTTCCGGTACTATTTGCCAAAAGCGTACGTGATTTTGACGATACGGGCATTTTACATAAAGCCATGGCTTTAGTAAATTGGAAAGGCGGTACCGATAGCATTGAAAATGTCATCAAGCAAGAATGTGATGCTATTGTAGCCTATGGTGGTGCCGACACCATCCGTTCCTACCGTCGCAACTTAGGCTTGCACTGCAAACTAATCGAATACGGTCCAAAATATAGCTTTATTATGGTGGACAAAGATGAGCTGCAAAAAACAGGCATCAAAGAAGCGGCCAAAGCCATTGCCCGCGATGCCATTATGTGGGAGCAATCGGCTTGTTCATCACCACATACGGTTTATGTGGAAGGGGTAGATTTGGCTAAGCAAATGATGACAGAGATAGGAGAAGCCATGGACCAATGGGAAGAAGATATTCCTCAAGGGACAGTGTATGAAGATGAAGCAGTAGAAATTACCAAAGTACACGAAATGGCGAAAGTGCAAAAAGCCTTTGGCGATAGTGACTTATACATCAGTAAAAAAGGATTGAGTACCGTAATCTATCAAAGCACTAAAGAATTTCAAATCTCCTGTCATAATCGCACCCTCTTTGTGAAGCCTGTTGATTCATTGGAAGAAGTACCAAAAATTGTTTCCTCCATGGGACAGTTTATTCAAACGGTGGCGATACTCTCCAACGATACACGAGCCAAGAAACTGGCAACAGAGTTAGCGCTTTTGGGCGCCGATAGGTTTGTGGAAACTGGCAAAATGGCTGTACGTAAACATGGTACCCCCCACGATGGCTCCAAGGGCTTGGATGAGTTGGTTCGATGGGTCTCTTTGGGACGTAAAAATCTGGAAGCGAACTGGCAGATGTATGCCCTTTGGGAAAAATACAATCCCAAAACAGATAGCTTCGATTTTCTCCCCGATAGTGATCGCGATGCAATAAGCTATAATCGATTGGTAAATATTGTGGACTATTTTCGTGAGAATTCTCCCCTACTCTCAAAAAGATACCACGGCATTCAATTTAACGATTTTGAAAGCTTCCGTAAGATTCCTCTTCTTAGCGGAGAAGATTACAAAAAACATATTCCACCAAATGGCGATGGATTGATGAGTAGAAAAATGGAAGGTGGATATGTATTTTCCAGTGGAGGAACTACCGGAAAACCTAAAAGCGTTTACCGTACTTTAGAAGAACAGCATTTCAACACCGTACGATTGGGAAAAGGGCTTCGACTTTCTATCTTTGACGAACACGATCG
The DNA here is from genome assembly GCA_015493685.1 of Bacteroidales bacterium. GTDB lineage: Bacteria > Bacteroidota > Bacteroidia > Bacteroidales > UBA1556 > UBA6267. The sequence goes on along the minus strand of WGCS01000052.1, from coordinate 1,388 downwards.
AGTAGCCAACCTACTGTTTGCCGGAAATATGTGGGCATCCTTTGTCTCCTTTAATCAAGCATTGGAGCATACCGGTTGTACCATTTTACCCATTGGAGGAAATCATCCCATGGAAGTTATTGTACAAAACCTAATTAACTTTCGTCCCAATGGCGTTATTTCTATTCCCTCGGTATTACTTTCATTGGCAGAATATGTGGAAACCCACAAAATTGATTTAACGATAGAAAAAGTTTCTGTTGGAGGTGAACATCTGTTCCAAGAATCTCGCGAATATTTAAAAAGGATTTTAGGGGTAAAAGAAATTGCCTCCACCGGATATACTACTAATGATACCGGTGCCATTGGATACCAATGTAAACACCTGATAGGAACGTCATTACACCACGTACATGAGGACTTACACTATGTGGAAATACTTGATGTGGAAACCAATGAACCCGTAAAAATTGGGGAAGCAGGTAAGATTGTAGTAACCAATTTACAACATAAATTAATGCCTGCCATCCGTTATGAAGTGGGCGATTTATGCCGTTGGGTAGATATGAAATGCGAATGTGGAAGAAAAACCAGAATTCTAGAATTATTGGGCCGTAGTGATGATATTGTAATTATTGGTGGAGGTAATATTTCTCCCGATATAATCTCAGCAGCTATTTATCCTTTTGATGAACTTAGCTCTCACTTTCAAATGATTGTCGATATTGACAATAATAAAGATTCTCTGGAAATTTTACTAGAAGCAAAGGAAGAACAATTTGACGATATTTCGGCTAAGGTGCGAGAGGCCATATTGAAACTCTCCAAAGAATTACGTACTATGTACCATGAAGGATTGATCAATGACGTAAAAGTAACTATCCTAAAACCCAACACCATTCCACGAAATAGTAAAACAGGAAAAATTAGCCTTATCAAAGACAAAAGAATATAGCAATGATTGATATACATAACGACAAACATATTACTATAACCATCACTGAACGACTGGATGCTACCAATGCCGACGAAGCAAGAGAAATTATTGAAAGTAAAATTCACTCCATCGACAGGGATGTTCTGATAGATGTTGATTCTTTAAAATATATAAGTAGTGCCGGTTTACAAATTATACTTTATATTGCTAAAGAGGCCAAAGCGGCAGGAAAACAAACCTTCCTCCATGGAGCAAAGGGCGAAGTAGAGGATATCTTTAAATTATCAGGATTTTTAACATTTCTCAAAGAAATATAAATTATACTTATGACTTTTAAGGTTGACAATATTCAAAAGAAAATTGTTTTATATATTGTAATTATCACAATTCCAATGTTTATGGCATCCCTGTTTCTGATACAGAATTACGTAAGTTCAGAACTTTTAAAATCAGAATACAGACAAGCTAAACT
>WGCS01000051.1 GCA_015493685.1 Bacteroidales bacterium | reverse complement strand
TAAGAATATTGTTTTTAATAGTATTATTTGCTATATCAGTTTAGCAAATACCGCTTATTCAAGCTTTTATGTAATAAAATATACTAAAGGTCAAATTTAATACCTTGGGCAAGAGGTAATTCTGTACCAAAGTTAATGGTAGAAGTTTGGCGGCGCATATATACTTTCCATGCATCACTTCCTGACTCACGTCCTCCTCCGGTATCTTTTTCACCACCAAAAGCACCACCTATCTCTGCTCCTGAAGTACCTACATTAACGTTGGCAATACCACAATCTGAACCTACTACTGAGGTAAAGAGTTCAGCTTCACGAACATTATCAGTGAATATGCAAGAAGAAAGTCCTTGAGGCACATCATTTTGAATTTCAATGGCATTCATCACATCTCCGCTGTATTTAATTAAATAAACAATGGGAGCGAAAGTCTCTTCTTGTACAATTTTAAAATCATTATTTGCCTCGGCGATACAAGGCATTACATAGTTTCCAGATTCAAAGCCTTTACCTTCCAGTACTTGGCCGCCGAAAAGAATTTTACCACCTTCTTTTTGCACCTGTTCTACAGCATTTTGGAATAGTTGTACTGCGAATTTGTCGATAAGTGGACCTACCAAGAAGTTTTCATCGAGTGCATTACCTACTTTATGCTCAATTTTTTTGTAAGCAGCAACCATTTTGTCGCGTACTTCATCGTAGATGTTTTCGTGGATAATAATCCTGCGAGTGGAAGTACAACGCTGGCCGGCAGTGCCAACAGTGCCAAATACGGTAGAAGTAATGGCCATTGGAATATTGGCATTGGGGGTCATAATAACAGCATTATTACCTCCTAATTCAAGAATAGTTTTACCAAGGCGTTTGCCTACAATACCACCAACACGTTTACCTACTGCGGTAGATCCTGTTACTGACATTAGGTTTACTCTTTTGTCTGATAGGAAGTTGTCGCCCATTACAGAAGATTTAGCAATAATCAAATTGAATACACCTTCGGGAACATTATTTGCTTTAAGTACATCGGCAATAATTTTTTGAGTAGCAATGGCAGTAAGAGGCGTCTTAGAACTTGGTTTCCAAACAACCACATCACCGGCGGCAATTGCCAAAGCAGAATTCCACGCCCAAACGGCTACGGGGAAATTATAAGAAGTTACAATTCCTACAACTCCAAGAGGTTGATATTGTTCAGAAAGACGATGCTGAGGTCGTTCGCTTTGTAAGGAAACGCCATTCATAAGGCGAGCTTGGCCAACGGCAAAGTCACAGATGTCTATCATCTCTTGTACTTCTCCTAGTCCTTCTTGGTATATTTTACCCATTTCATAGGTTACTAAGGCTCCTAACTCATTTTTGTATTTACGAAGTTCCAATCCTATTTGGCGAACTAATTCTCCACGGATAGGAGCAGGAACTAAGCGCCATTCTTTGAAGGCTTCTTGGGCTTTAGTAATAACCATTTCATAATCGTCGAGGGTACCGTTTTTAACTCGTCCTATTTCTTTTCCATCGATAGGTGAAACAGAGGAAGTAATTGCTCCTTGGGTTTCAAACCACTCTATTCCGGTAGAAACACCTGCGTTCAATTCTTTAACGCCAAGGGTTTCCATTGCTTTTTTAATATCCATCATAATAATTGTGTTATTGGGTAACAATTGTAAAGAGAGCCCTATTGCTGAGGCAATAAGGCTCTGTTATTTATCTATTTATTCTTTGTCTAAAAATGGGTAGCGATAATTAGTTGGTGCTACAAAAGTTTCTTTTATGGTACGAGGATTAGTCCAACGAACCAAGTTTAAGTAACTTCCTGCTTTATCGTTGGTGCCGCTACCTCTGGCACCACCAAAAGGTTGTTGATCTACCACTGCGCCTGTGGGCTTATCATTGAGATAAAAATTACCGGCAGAATACCGTAAGGCATTGAATCCTTCTAATAATTTTACCCTGTCTTGGGCAAAAAGTGCGCCTGTTAAAGCATAGGGAGAAGTGGTATTACAGAGTTCCAGCGTTTCAGCATACTTATCGTCGTCATAAACGAAAATAGTAATTACAGGGCCGAAAATCTCTTCCTCTATGGTAACAAAATGAGGGTCGGTAACCTTTATTACTGTGGGCTCTACAAAATATCCTTTGGATTTGTCAACGCCACCGCCAATAACTATTTCAGCATCATTGCTGTCTTTGGCCATTTGAATATAATTGGCAATGGAATCAAATGCTGCTTCGTCGATTACCGAGTTCATAAAATTACTGAAATCCATCACATCACCCATGGTGAAATCTTTTACATCAGCTTTTACACCGGCTAATACTTCAGGCCACAACGATTTTGGAATATAAGCTCTTGAGGCTGCTGAGCATTTTTGACCTTGATATTCAAAAGAACCTCTTGTAATGGCTGTTGACAGAATAGAGGCATCAGCAGAACTGTGGGCAAAAATAAAATCTTTGCCTCCTGTTTCGCCTACGATACGAGGATATGATTTGTATTTGGTAATATTTTTACCAATGATTTTCCAAAATTGTTGGAAAGTATTGGTGGATCCTGTAAAATGAATTCCTCCCAAATCAGGACTATTGAAAATAACATTTCCAATACTTGAACCTTTGCCCGGTACAAAGTTAATAACGCCATCGGGTAGTCCTGCTTCTTTAAATATTTTCATCAACCAATAGTTAGAGAAAATAGCTGTAGTAGCCGGTTTCCAAACGGTAACATTACCCATCAAAACAGGGGACATATTAAGATTGGAAGCTATAGAGGTAAAGTTAAATGGGCTTAATGCAAAAACAAATCCTTCGAGAGGACGATATTCCATTCTGTTGATAACGCCGGCAGAGCTGTTGGGCTGTTGGGCATATATCTGAGAAGCATAAGCAGCATTAAAACGGAAAAAGTCTATTGTTTCGCAAGCGGCATCAATTTCTGCCTGAAAGGGATTTTTCCCTTGACCCAACATAGTAGCAGCATTGATGGTTGCTCTATACTTGGTGGCGAGAAGCTCGGCTACTTTTAATGTTATTGAAGCTCGCTCTACCCAGGGCATTTCTTCCCACGTTTTTTTGGCTTTTAATGCAGCATCAATGGCCATTTGTACATGCTCAGGACCTGCTTTATGATAAGTTGCCAATACGTGACCATGGTCTGTGGGCATTACCACCTTACCGATGTCGCCGGTGAAGATTTCCTTACCACCAATTATTAAAGGGATTTCAATCTCCTGAGATTTGAATTCTTCGAGTTTGGCCGTTAGTTCAGCTCTCTCGGGACTCCCTGGAGCATAGCTTTTTATGGGCTCATTCTGTGGATGAGGAAAGCTAAATATCGCATTATTCATAGTTGTAATTTTAAGGTTTACAATGTACTAATATATCTGGGGCTGCAAAGGTAATAAATCCCTTTTGGCTTTGTGCGTAGAATGTAAAAATATAGTTAATTTTTTATTGATTTTTCTCAACCATAAAATCGTTGCCAATTAGTTGCATAATAGCACAGCGGCAATAGAGCAACCTCTATTGCCGCTGTGCTATTTTATGGGGTCTTTGTTTTTTAGGGCATATATACACTGGGAAGCGTGCTAATATGTTTAATAACGACATATTTTTCTGTATTCTTATATCGGTATTTTATTAGTGCAAGTCCTTTGTATTCCTCAGGGGCAGAAGTGTTATTTTCTTTTTTTACTTTGAGGTTCCCCTCCGGATCGGGACGCGAATATTGGTAAGCATCGATAAAGATACTGTCGCCTCTTTGAAAATTAGTGCTTCTCTCTTTTTCTCTACTGATAGAATATACTTGAAATTTAACCATATCATTTCCTATCCAGATACCATCAATACTAAAATCAGTGGAAGCTACTCTCGCCTTGGTTTTGAATTGATAATGAATGGTTTTGCCACTCTTTGCTCTTCCCCCAAATAGGGTTTGCTGACTAGCTTTGAAATTGGTAAACGGAGTACTTATAAACCAGGTAAAAAGAAAAAATAAAATTACTGCAATTGTTTTCATAATAGATAATATTAAAAAATTAAACAGAACGTATGGCTTCTACCGGACTTAATTTTGATGCCATATAAGCAGGTATTAATCCGGCGATTAGACCTATCAAAAGTGATACCATTATTCCCAATACGATATTTCCAAAAGTCATTACCAGCTCAAAATGGAAACCATATCGTGCTATCAAGACTGAAAAAAACACAACTAATAAGCCCAATATACCTCCAAAAAGAGATAGAAATACTGATTCAAATAAAAATTGGAGAAGAATAAAGAAGTTTTTTGCGCCCAAGGCTTTTTGTATTCCTATTTGGCTTGTCCGTTCTCTTACACTTACAAACATAATATTGGCAATGCCAAAGCCTCCTACCAGTAAACTTAAGCCTCCAATAAACCAGCCGGCAATGCCTATGGTTTTGAAAATTCCGTCGAAATTGCTATTGAGTTTGGAAATTTCATTAATGGCAAAATCATCGTCAGCAGCAGGTTTTAGTCGATGATAAGCACGGAGTATAGACCTGATTTCATCACTGAGTTGCTCATTGGCAACTCCTTTGTCACCAATTACCATTATTGTGGGGTTGATACGACTTGATCGTAAATTAATGACGTTTCGGGCAAAATTGATGGGAATTAATATTCGTGAGTCATGCGATTGCCCAAACATATCTTCACCTTGTTTTTTAAACACACCTATAACAGTGAGCTTTCTGCCAAAAATCTTTATTTTTTTACCAATGGGATTGAGGTGGTCAAACAAACTTTGAGCAATATCATTGCCGATGATAGTAACGGGTTTTCCTGATTTACTTTCAAGGGGTGAGAAGTACCTTCCTTTTTGAAAATCAAAATCGAATATTTGTTGATATTCCAAAGAGGCGGCTACTATGGTTGCCGATTCAATTCTGTTGTCGTTGTATTGTACCGGTTTTCGAAGACTTACCATAAAGCCAACACTTTTGGCATCTTTTAATTTTGAGCGAAGTGCATTGGCTTCTTTGAGAGTAGGCTCGGGGCGCTGATAATATTTCCACCAAGGGTAGTTTCCAAATATCCAAGGCCATTTTTGTACATACATTACATTATTACCAAGACTATTAATGGAATTGCGTATTTTAAATTCCAAGGAATCAATTAGAGTAAATACAGAAATAACAGAAAATATACCAATGGTAATCCCCAATAGGGATAAGGTAGTTTGTAGTTTATTGGAAAGTAAACTTTGCAAAGCAAACAAATAACTTTCCCTAATAAGACGTATAATAATCATTAATTGCTGGGTATTAATTGTATGCGGGCTCTAACGGGCTGATGGTCTGAATAATTGAAGCCATTGGATATATTTTTTATACTTAAAGCTTTCACATTTGGCGAAAGTAAAAAGAAATCAATTACCGTTGTTAGGCAAATGCCTTTTTTATAAGCAATTTTATTTCGTCGATTAGTGGGCTGCCTATTATCATAAAACCAGGTCCAATCACTCGGCATTAGGTTGTATGGGATATCAAGTTTACTGGTATAATCCATCTTGTCTTTGTCGAAATGTTCTTTAAATCCGGGAGCACATTGGTTCCAATCGCCGCCAACAACAACATAGTTCCCTCGTTTATACTCATTAACTACAAATTTACGTATTTGTTGCATTTGTGCTATTCTTAAACCGCCATCGTCGTAAGCGGAGTTATGGGTATTTATAAGTACTAATTCCTTACCATTATCAACAGAATATCTATTGACAAGGAAACATCTGTCGAGCATAAAAAGTGATTTTGGCCAAGCAAAATTACCGATGTATGAATGTCTTACGCTTTTGTTTGGGATATATTTACTAATCGTTAAAATTCCACTATTTACTCTTCCCATGGGCTTATTTAAGGGTATCGGCACGTAAGAAACCTTATAATTTTGTCCAAAAGTGCAATTGTAGGTCTTAAAAAAGGCACATAATGTATCCACTTGATTAGTAAAATAAGAGCGTGTTGAAGCTCGATCTACTTCCTGAAAAAGCATAAAATCGGATGTGGGAATTTTCTTTAATTCTGACTTTACTCCTCGAATATTAGTCAGTACAACTTTGCGTTTTGGGTATACTTGTTTTCCTCCGCTGTAGAAAAAATCCATTTCTTTATTTAGGCCACAATACCCTAAGTTCCAAGATAATATACTGAAAGTACTGCTGTCACTTAGAAGCGTTTTATGCTTTGTACTATTTTCAAAAACCAGGCTTTCAGCTTTGGGTGAATAGTCTGTAAAATTTATATAAGCAATAAAGCCAATTAGTAATATTGCTGCCAACAAAACAGTATAGAGTAAGAATTTTAATAACGCGCGCATAATAGTAGTTGTTAAATAAATAATGCTACAAAGTTATAAATCAATTTGCAGTTGTCGTTAAAATATTTAGTTTTGTATGATATTTATTTACAAAACTATATGTTATGAAGAAGAAATTACTTCCGTTTATAATGTTTATTGCCATAAGCATTATTAGTAATACTGTTTCGGCCCAAGTGTTGGATACTGCTGTTACAACGAAGAAAGATGTGAAAACAGGTTTTAGCTTTGGTGCTATTCCTGCTTTAGCTTATGATACTGATTTAGGTTTTCTTTATGGAGCTATCGTTAATATTTACCATTATGGAGATGGTTCTAATTATCCCAATTATAATCATTCACTGTATTTAGAATGGTCGAGAACAACGAAAGGTAGTGGTAAAAATATTATTGAGTATGACAATAGAACTTTAATACCGGGAGGTAGAATGAAATTAGAAATGAGTTATCTGACGGAGCAAGCTCTTGATTTTTACGGTTTTAATGGCTACCAGACTAATTTTAATTCAAAATATGTTACTCCCGATAATCCGGATTATATTTCACGTTTATATTATCGCTATGAGAGGAAGTTACTTCGTTTAAAAGCTGATTTTCAGGGTAAATTGAAGGGTGAGCACATACGCTGGTTGGCAGGATTCTCTTTTTATAATACTAAAATTGGTTCAGTTGATATTTCTGCGCTTAATAAGGGAAAAAAAGGAAACGATTTATTGCCTGATACAGCCTCCTTATATGACAAATATGTGGAGTGGGGCGTAATTCCTGCCGGACAAAAAGATGGGGGAAAAACCAGCTTGCTAAAAGCTGGTGTAGTTTTCGATACCAGAGATAATGAAGCTAGTCCACAAAAAGGAATCTGGTCTGAAGTATTATTGATTTCGGCCCCGGGTTTTCTTGGTAATAAATATGCTTATACTAAAATATCGCTCACCCATCGTCAGTATATTTCCTTATATCCTAAAAAATTAGTTTTTGCCTATAGACTTAATTACCAGGGAGTAATAGGAGGAGACATTCCTTTTTATATGATGCCGTTTTATTTTAGATCCAAAGATGTTAAAGATGGTATTGGAGGTTCTAAAACATTGCGCGGGATATTGAGAAATCGTCTTGTTGGAGATGGAGCAGTATTGGGTAATATGGAGTTGCGCTATCGGTTTTTGAATACCAAAGTACTTAATCAGAACTTCTCCATTACTTTGAGTACTTTTATGGATGCTGCCCGCATTGTTCAATTTCATAAATTTGATACCACAGGAGTAACCGCCTCTTATGGTAAAACCAGAGAACAGAATATTAAAGATATGACTTACCATGATGAAGGTTTTCATGTTAGCTATGGTGCCGGCCTGCATTTTGCCGTTAACAATAATTTTATTATTGCTGTCGATTATGGTATGGCAGGAAACCCACAGGATGGAAATAAAGGCTTATATATTGGCTTAAATTATATATTCTAGAGTCTATATATTTTCTTGCTGGCATTCATTGTGAAAAATGCGTTTTCTCAAATACTAATTCAGACAAAAATAATTTGTTAATTTTGAAGCCAAATTTTGAAAAGAGAATATGACAAAAGAAAATGCAATAAAATTATTTCAGGACAAGCGAGTTCGAGTTCACTGGGACACTAAAATAGAAAAATGGTATTTCTCCATTATTGATGTAATTGGTGTTTTAACTGAAAGTGAAAATCCCAGAAAGTATTGGAGTGTCCTGAAAACCCGACTTAAAAAAGAAGGAAGTGAAGTGGCTACAAATTGTAGCCGTTTGAAATTATTAGCAATTGATGGCAAAATGCGACTAACTGATGTCGCTGACACTGAGCAATTATTACGACTTATTCAATCAATTCCTTCACCAAATGCAGAACCTTTTAAGGTTTGGCTGGCAAAAGTTGGCTACGAAAGAATTGAAGAGACAGAAGACCCAGAACTTGCATTTGACCGTGCAATGGAAACATATCTAAAGAAAGGATATTCAAAAAACTGGATTAATCAACGCCTAAAAAGTATTGAAGTACGAAAAGAACTAACAGACGAATGGGAATTGCGAGGCGTAAAGAAAGGATTGGAATACGCAATTCTAACTAATGAAATTACAAAAGCATGGTCAGGTTTTAACATCAAAGAATACAAAGAATTTAAAAACCTAAAAAAAGAAAACCTTAGAGATAATATGGCCAATTTAGAATTGGTTCTTAACATGTTAGCGGAAGCAACGACAAAAGAGATTTCGAGAGAAAAGAAGCCTAAGACGTTTAGAGAAAACAAAGTAATTGCGAAACAAGGAGGAACTATTGCAGGAAATACAAGAAAAGAAATTGAAGAGAAAACAGGTAGAAAAGTAATTTCACCAATGAATGCAAAAGAATTGGGAAAGCGAAATAATGACGAAAAGAAAAGCATTGAAGAATAAATAACGAAATGCTGACAATGTATATAAATCATTGGTCAGCTGATAGTTAAAATGATAGATTGTGGAGATTAATAAATGGCATGGTAAATTGAAATTTAGGTGTTCCAAAACGCTCAACGCCTCATATACTGAACCGTTTTAGAGAAGAAAATATAGGCTTTATATTAGGTCTATATTTTCTTTTTGTTGAAGCTTGATTAACATAATAACGTTGAAAAGCTTCTAATATTTATTTAATAAAAGGAAGTGGATAAAACTATATTTGCAAAATGAATTTGTTGCGTCAGCTTGTACGGATAATAAATAATAAATATGTAATTGTAAGTTTGGCATTTATTATTTGGCTAAGTTTTTTCGACACGAATAGTTTAATTAATCAGCATCGGCTGAATAAGGCGCTTGAAAAAGTTGAGAAAGAAAGAGCTTTTTATATCTCCGAAATACAGAAGGATAAAGAAATAGCTAATGATTTAATGTCAAATGAAGACGAGTTGGAACGATATGCCCGTGAGAAATTTCTGATGAAACGAGATAATGAGGATGTTTATATTATCATCGAAGAAAGTAAAAAAGAACGAGAGTATCGATTAAAAAATTAAGTTTTAAAGTGTTCTGTTTTTCTTTTCTCAAGGAAGCTTAATTCAACAATAAAACACTTTTCCGTAGAAAAAAAAGTTACATTTGCACTTCTATTTCAAATTTATTGTGATATGTCAACTATGAGTAAAGAAAACGAATCATTTAGTGCGATAAAATTAGTAATTTTTCTATGGAGTAAGAAGAAGATTTTGATAGGGGTAACTCTTGTTGCAGCCATTGCTGCAATTATATTTTCGGCTCCTTATTTTATTCCTCCAAAGTATAAATCTACGGTAATATTATTTCCTGCCTCTACCAACTCCATTTCGAAAGCTTTGTTGGGAGACAATCAAGGTTATAAGCAAGATTTGTTGCAATTTGGGGAAGAACAGGATGCTGAGCAATTACTTCAGATATTGAATTCCAGCAAAATTCGTGATAGAATTATACAGAAGTATCATCTGATGCATCATTACGATATTAATGCCAAGGACAAATACAAACGTACATTGCTAAATAAGGAATACGCAAGTAATATTACGTATCGTAGAACGGAGAATATGGCAGTGGAGATAACAGTATTGGATATCAATCCGGATACAGCGGCTTTAATAGCCAATAATATTGCTGCATTATTAGACTCTACCAAAATACAAATGCAAAAAGATAGGGCATATCGTGGATATCAGATAGTAAAAAATGAATATGAGCACTTGCAAAGGGGAATTAGAGTAAAGGAAGATTCGATGACTAAATTACGTGAAATGGGTGTTCAGGATTATGAAACCCAATCGGAGATGATCAATCGTCAGTTGGCCATTGAAATAGCAAAAAATCCAAATAGCAATGCTGTGAAGGCATTGAATAAAAAAATGGAGGTACTAGCCAAGTATGGTGGCCCCTATGTAAGTTTAAGAGATGGTTTGGAGCATGATAAAAAACTTGTTTCAGAGGTTAGAGAAAAATATGATAAAGCCAAAATTGATTACGAGGAAGAACTCCCACAGACTTTTATCGTTGACAGAGCCTATCCTGCCGAAAAAAAATCCTATCCGGTACGATGGGTAATTGTATTGGTAGCCTCACTTTCGGCATTTCTATTTACCGTATTTGTATTAGTTATTCTCGAAGGCATTAAAAAAGAAAACCAAAACCAAATTTAATTTTTTTTGGATTCTAAAACCAAAATATTGTTTACGGCAGGCATTAGTTTGCTCTATATAGCTATTGATACATTGTTGATAGCCAATGAGATGTACTGGTTTAGCTTGTTGCCTATTGTTCTCCTTTTTGCTTTGGCATTTGTTTATGCTTTGGATAAAGTGTATATTTTTGTTGCTTTTGTTACTCCCCTAAGTATCGATACTGTTAGTTTAGGTCTTAATGTTAGCATGGGAGTATCGGTGCCGGCAGAACCTATTTTAGCCGCTTTACTTATTGTCTTTATCCTTAAACTTCTTAACGACGATTATTTCGATAGAAAGATTTTTACCCATCCGGTAAGTATAGGCTTATATTTTTATTTCCTATGGATGTTGATAACTGTTTTTACCAGCGCTGATATTGTTGTTTCCATTAAATGGTTTATTGCCCGCCTTTGGTTGATTATACCTACTTATTTCTTTGGAGTAATGGTGTTTAAGGAAATAAAAAATATACCGCGATTTGTTTGGGCTTATGTCCTGGGTTTTATTCCTGTAATCGTTTACACCTTATCGGTCCATGCTGCTCATGGGTTTTCAGATCATGCTGCTCATTGGGCAATGTCTCCCTTTTACAATGATCATACTTCTTATGGTGCTATGTTAGCTATGATGATACCGGTATTATTTGGCTTTGTTTTCTCGCGAGATTCGTATTCTCGTAATATTCGTATTTTTACATTTATCACTTTAGTTATACTACTTATTGCCATCTATTTTTCCATAAGTAGAGCGGCTTGGATAAGTTTACTTGTTGCATTGGGAGTATACTTAATGCTTAAATTTAGAATTCGTCTCTCTTGGGTGTTGGGTTCAGTATTTATTTTGGGAGTACTGTTTTTTAGTTTTCAGGATCGTATTTTAATGCAGTTAGAACGGAATAAGCAAGATTCAAGCAAGAACTTTGTTAAGCACATACAGAGTATGTCTAATATTACCACCGATGCATCTAATTTAGAAAGAATAAATCGTTGGCATTCAGCTATTAAAATGTTTGAAGCACGTCCTATTTTTGGTTGGGGTCCGGGTTCCTATCAGTTTGTTTATGCTCCTTTTCAAAGTGTCGAAGACAAAACTGTGATTAGTACTAATGTGGGAAATAAAGGAACAGCGCATAGCGAATATCTCTTGATATTATCGGAAGAAGGAATTTTGGGTCTAGTGAGTTTACTTACCATTTTTATATTAATATCCGTTATTGCTGTTAGGGTTTATCGTGAAGCGGAGGAGGCTTTTGTCAAAAAACTTGTTTTACTTATGTTTTTGGGATTAATTACATATTTTACCCATGCTTTTCTAAATAATTTCTTAGATACTGATAAGGCAGCGGTACCTTTTTGGGGTTTTGTTGCGGCAATAGTTTCATTGGATATTTATCATAAAGAAAATAAAATTAGCAATTAATATATAAGGAATAATGAATAGTAAAAGATTAATTATAGGATTTGCTGTTATGTTGGTTTTTAGTATAGTATTGTCATCTTGTGCCAGCAGAAAGAAGCATCATAATTGTCATTGTCCATCATTCAGTCAGGTAAATCATTTGAATTATGAGCAAGGAAAGGTTTAGACTTCGGTTATCAATATTTGTTCCTCGTAGTTCAGTAGATATGCTTATGGATTGGGTTTCTCAGCGGGCTTTAGAGCTTAGGATTTCTAAAAGTAGAAGGACTAAATTGGGCGATTTTAAAATTAATACTCAAGCTAATAGCATTCCTCAAATTTCGGTTAATGGAGATCTTAACAGCTATGAATTTCTATTTACACTACTACATGAATTCGCCCATTTGGAGGTTTATGAGCAATATGGTTTTGCGGTAAAATCGCATGGCAAAGAATGGAAAACAGCCTATCAACATATCATGCAACCCTATATTGAGAGAGATATTTTTCCGGAACCCTTAAAATCCATTATTGTAAGGCACATGCAAAACCCTAAGGCTTCTTCTTACGCTGATTTAGCTTTACATAAAGCTTTTTTAAATTATAGTGGGGATATGGGAAAAGACCAGTTTTTTTTGGAAGAACTTGCAGAAGGAACTACTTTTGAAATTAATGGTAAATTATTGGTTAAAGGTATTAAGAGAAGAACGCGATATTTATGTGCTGATAAAAGTGGACGTAAAAAATATACGGTGAGTGCTTTAGCGATAGTACGTCCTTTCTCTTAATCTGAAAGAAAGCAGAGGAAAGGCTTTTGTTTTTTATTTTGATGGAGAGTTCTTTTTTTTAACTCTCTTTTTCTTTTGAACGGAAAATCCAAATTTGCCAATCTGATTTCCAAGCTGGTAGTAGTGGCCATGAGAATAGGCGATGAGGTCGGCTTTTTGCATATCAAAGGAAGCGGTGGTTGGATTCAAATATTTTTCATCAGCATGCACGGCTACTACCTCGGCAATAAACATATCATGGCTACCCAGCGGAATAATCTGTTTTACTTTACATTCAATATTAACGGGAGACTCTTCAATCATTGGACAGTTAACAATGCTTGCAGGAATAGGATGGAGTTTAGTTTCTTTAAATTTATCAAAATCGCGACCTGATTTCACCCCACACCAATCAGCGGCTTTTGCCATAGCTTTATTACTAAGGTTGAGGACAAATTCACCATTTTTTTTAATAATATTATAGGAATGTCTTTGTGGCCGTATGGATATGTATAACATGGGCGGATCAGTATTTACTGTGCCTGTCCACGAAATAGTGATAAGGTTATATTCTTTTTTAGTAGCTCCACAGCTAATGATTACTGCCGGCAAAGGATATACTAATGTGCCCGGTTTCCATTGTGCTTTTGCCATTTAACTTGCTTGAATTATAACATTGATAAGGTAGGCCAGATAACTGGCTAGAAATAGAGTCCCTACCACTTTGTTTACTCGCCAGCGGGTAATAAGAAAAATCAAGAACATACCAATTACCGAAGCAAATAATATTAAGATATGAGAGGTAATATTACTGCCAATAACACTTACACTACTCCCTTTGCTCCAGATAAGAATAAGCCATGGTAGGCCTAAGCCAATGAGAATATCAAAAATATTGGAACCCAGCGCATTACTGATAGCCATACCACCTCTACCTTGTTTGGCAACGATAATAGAAGAAATCATATCGGGGACAGAGGTTCCAAAAGCTAGAACTGTAAGGGCGATGATGTATTTTGGAATCCCTATGGAATCGCTAATGACAACAGCACTTTCTACCAATACCCAACTTAAAAGCGCTATTAAAACAATACTAAAAATAAAGTTCCAGAGGTAGTGCTTTTGTGATAAAAATATTTTTTTTAAAATATAATCCAAAGGTTTTAAATACTTTTTCCAAGCAGGATCATCATCTTCATCTTCCTCAATAAGTTCAGTGCGTTCATAAGGAAATATTTTTTTCCAATTGAGAACAGCAAGAATATAAACTAAGTAAACGCCAATAAAGGCGGCTACATGCCAAAAGCTAATAATACCACTTTTGAATGCCCAATAGAGCATGCCGATGGATAATGTATAGAATAATATATCACGAAGCATAGGCTGCCAAGCAATGCGTGAGTTGCGCACAAAGGATATAGCACCAATAATTACCAGCAGATTGAACAGGGCAGAGCCAACAATGGTTCCAACTCCTATTTCAAAATTATCGCCACCATACATTAGGGCAATAATAGAAATAAATAGCTCCGGTGCACTGGAGCCTGCTGCCATTAGAGTGGCTCCTGCCGCATCGTCAGACATGTTTAATTTATGACCAAGTTGGTCCAATGAAGGTATAAAGAAACGATCGGTAACTTCATTAAGTAAATAAAATGAAAGCAGTAAAGCAAGTATGGCACCCGATAATAGTAAGACCATTAATTAATATATTTTGTGACTAATTATACAT
>WGCS01000050.1 GCA_015493685.1 Bacteroidales bacterium | reverse complement strand
TGTAGTCTTTCCGCTTTTATCGACTTTTCCTTTCCACATCCCATTAGGGTCAACAAGCAAAACAGGATTTCCTCTAACATACATAAACGGACTAGGACTAGAATACTTATCCGCCAACGGATCCACCCACCTGCGCTTTGCAGCCGTATCTTTCTTGTGGAGGCTATGAAGCTTTGGTGGCCGGGCAAACCAAACACTCAACCCACTATCATAGTACCGTGCGCCAAAATAGGTATACCCGGTTTCTGAATCTAGCTCCTTGCCGGTGAACTTAAAGCGGATATCATGGCCGGTCTGCCGTTGATCTATCCTTCGACTTCGCTCAGTATGATAGCTCAATTCCCAACTAGCATCGGTTATCCAAGAGCAGCTATGCGTAAGCTTAGTCACGGTGTGGCTTAGAGCCACGCCGTGACTTGCCATGCTCTCAACATGCTTATCCCCATAAGTAGCGGCTTTGCTGCTTGGAGGTGGGGCGGTATGGGTTGTTTTTTGGGGCATTTTGTTTTCTGTTTTAACTCTTTGCTTTTGTTCTCACCCGAAAAGACTTGTGCCATAACGTGGGCTTCAATTCATTTAATAGCTAAGAAAACTACCATATCATAGTCCAGTATATCAACATATCTTCATTTTCTGATATAGCAAAACCCTTTGAATAGCCATGTTGCCATTCTTTCAAAGATTCTGGACGTTTTTCATTACAGCTCTCTTTCCAAAAATCACCGGCTTCTGCTTTTACAACATAAACTTGCAAATCTGCCGGTATTGTGTGGGTGTAATCAAAATATAACTCTCCTTGTACTTCTTTTTTTGTCTCAATTGTGCCAAGTCCAAAATCATAACTTTCAAAGTAAGGAATTGGTAACTTATTTATATACAACTTATTACACTTTTTTACAGGAAAAATATCCTTACGAAGCTCTAAAAGATTAATAACAATATTACTATCTAAATAAGATGTTTTGTAAGCAATTTCTCCAGATAAAAGATTTGATAACTCTTCCTGATAATCAGATTTATCAACTATAAGAATCACATCACCAAATTGAGCACTACACTTATAAGTTGGTGGACAAGATGGAGGTGAAGATTCTATAATCGTATTAACATTCTTTATTGATTTGGGGAAATGGCTTAAAAAAGCTGATCTACTTGATTCTATTCCAAAAGAGACCTTTAATCTATTCGTTTCTTGATTAATAAATTGTAGATGATTATTAGTTGAACAACCCAAAATAAGTATTGTCGATAGAATTGCTATATATTTAAAATTATTTTTTTTCATATTTTCTTCTAAATGTATTAATTATATCAACATTATTATAATTAGACCAATCAACAAACACAATAGGACTTGTAGGATAAAATATACTAAAAATTCTCAAGAATATAGAAGCTATCGAAGATTTATTTGAATAACTAATGCTCATTCGTCCCACGCTTGAAAATTCCAACGCCGAATTTTTCATTTTAATTGGACTAATGTAGCCTCTTCCTGTTTCATAATAATCTTTCATATATCTAGATTTTTCTGTTATTCTAATTTCTAATTTAGGTTGGCGAGGAGCACCAGATATTTTAACAACAGGACTGTACTTATAGACTACTTGCTGAGTAGGGTTAAAATCATAACCTTGGGATTTCATAAAGGATTTTGCCCTATCCCCTTTCAAGTAGGCAGATATAATTTGACGACCACTTCCGTCTGAATCAGGCGTATAATTAGGAGTTACACCTTGACTTGTTAAAACTGTTAAGTCATCTTGTCCATTTTCTCCATCATCAAACATCCCATTCTCTCCCATATGTTGCCAACCTTCTCCTTTCATATCGCCAGTCCCTTCATCTCCTTTATGCATATCGCTATTGTAATATACATCACCTGTCTTTTCATTATGAAACCAATCCTTAAGCATTCCATTTGGATCAATAAACATAATAGGATTATTTTCTACATAAGCATACGGGCTAGTGGATAGATACTTATCCGCCAGCGAATCCACCCACTTGTGCTTCACAGCCGCATATACTTTCTTGTGGAGGCTGTGAAGCTTCGGTGGCCGGGCAAACCAAACACTCAACCCACTATCATAGTACCGTGCGCCAAAATAGGTATACCCGGTTTCTGAATCTAGCTCCTTGCCGGTGAACTTAAAACTAATATCATGGCCGGTCTGCCGTTGATCTATCCTTCGACTTCGCTCAGTATGATAGCTCAATTCCCAACTAGCATCGCTTATCCAAGAGCAGCTATGCTCAAGCTTAGTCACGGTGTGGCTTAGAGCCACTCCGTGACTTGCCAAGCTCTGAACATGCTCAGAACCCATAAGCAGCGGCTTTGCTGTTTGGAGGTAGGGCTATATATTTTGGTTTTTGGGGCATTGGTTATTATAATCTATTTTATTTAGATGGGGGGAAAGGATTCTCGCTGCAGCGGGGCTCCATTACAGTGGAAAACAATTCGAAAAATATAAACTATTATTATAATTCCTTTTATAGACAGCAATAATCTGTATTGTATCCCCTTTATTAAACTTATATAATTTATCCATTGTACATATTATTTTTCCATTATTAAGATTGAAAAATACATTTAAACGAGTATTTGATTTACTTAAAGAATCAACTTTACCAGTAATACAAACGACCCTATGAAGAGGGTGTTTTCTTTCAAATAGCTTAAAGATATCTTTAGAAGAACTACATTTTTGTCCTGACATAATTTGATTCCGTAAAAAATGGTTTCCTTTTAAGTGGAATATTAAAATATCTTTCTTCCCAAAGTAGTAATCAAAATAACTGAATTTACTATTCTTGTATAGATTTAAATTTATTGCATCATCAGTATAAATGGAATCCATAAGGAGGTTATTACATTCTTTATCAACTCCAGCACTTAATACATATATATCTTCAACTCTTTTATTATTTCTGTTATATATAGGAACAATACATAATCCATTGTTATTAAAGGGATCAATAATAGTATTTTTTACATAAATGTGCCAATCTTTATCCTGATCTTTTTTGTTTTTTGTTTCAAAATCAATAAGGGTAGAATCTAATTCAAAAATATTTTTAGGATACTCATCATTATTTAAATAGTATTCTTCAAAATAACCCATTAAAAATATTTGCTTGCTATTCTTTACAGACTCAATATGTTCAATGTTTTTGTTGAATAATGTAAATTTGTAAATATAATCTCCAATAAATAAAAAGCTTATTAATAATACTGTAAAAAGGATCTTTTTTTTCATAATCTTATTTTTAATATCCCAAATTATTTTCCCAGAATGCTCCGTCATAATCAGGTTGTTCAAACCAACGAAGATTCGGGTCTGGCTTTAGAAGTTTTAAACGGATTTCCATTTTTGGTATATTTTTTCCCGGGCCAATAACTGTTTTATAAATCCCATAATAATTTTTTCCAATCTTTCTTCTGATTGGCATCCATGCAGCATCAAGACCAGAGGTATTTATTCTAGTAAATGCTATATCAAATGTTACCTCTAGATTTTTTCCTAAAACAATAACGTTTCCTTTAATGACAGTTCCCAACCCTCCTGACAGTCCTGTAAAATAATTATCAAAATTCATTGTTGCAGAATTATGGGATCTCTCATATTTATAAGCAAACAGCATCTGATCAACTTTTCGTTGACCAGTTGCCAAACTGGATTTAAAATTTAATTTAAGTAATTCGCTTCCAGTAACAACTTTTACGGAATCCCCTGTTACACTTGAACCAGCTATTAAATTCCCATCCTTTTTACTATATTTTAATTTTGAATCTTTACTTTTAAATATAGCCTCAACATCTTTTCTAGAAAGGTCACTATATTGTTCTCTAAACGTTTCTTTCGTATCACCTTTCTCTGCAACATATGTAGTCTTTCCGCTTTTATCGACTTTTCCTTTCCACATCCCATTAGGGTCAACAAGCAAAACAGGATTTCCTCTAACATACATAAATAGACTAGTACTCAGATACTTATCCGCCAACGGATCCACACACTTACGCTTCGCAGCCAGATATACTTTCTTGTGGAGGCTGTGAAGCTTCGGTGGCCGGGCAAACCAAACACTCAACCCACCATCATAGTACCGTGCACCAAAATAGGTATACCCGGTTTCTAAATCTAGCTCCTTCCCGGTGAACTTAAAACGAATATCATGGCCGGTCTGCCGTTGGTCAATCCTTCGACTTCGCTCAGTATGATAGCTCAATTCCCAACTAGCATCGCTTATCCAAGAGCAGCTATGCTCAAGCTTAGTCACGGTGTGGCTTAGAGCCACGCCGTGACTTGCCATGCTCTCAACATGCTCAGACCCATAGGCAGCAGCTTTGCTGCTTGGAGCTGGTTCCGTATGTTTTGATTTTTGGGTCATTGTTTATTGTTAGTCAATTTGAGTTTTGTGTAGCTGTTTCTTAATAAATCCCTATTTCCTAAAAGGAATACTATCCCATCCATCAGGCGGTGCTTTTACTCCTTCCTTCACCCGATAATCTAACATTATTTTACAATTCTTTGGATTGGATGGCTGGTATTTTACTAGGAATCTTGTATAAAGGTAATCATTCTTTAATGCTTTGTAATTAATCTTTGAACATACATAAAAATTGGTATAAAACTTATTGCCAACCGAATATTCAAAAAATACATTTACACCTCCATTACCTCTAGCATTTAAATGATTAACGTAACATGTTGTATATCTATTTTTATTAGTAAGTGTTACTTCCTTATAATATTTCAATAAAGAAATGTAGATTAAAAAAAGAAGTAATAGTCCAATTCCAATAAATTTAGTTGTTTTCTTGTCAAACATAACTTATCTCCTTTTAGAAATTGCTTTATTCAATCCAGAACCAAGTACAGAAGTTGGAACACTGATAGTTGCATTCATCATTCCTCTTTCAAACCCATTAATTAAAAATGGTTTAGTCGAATTAAAACCTTTAGCTCCTAACTTACTACCCAATGCTCCGGTTCCTATATCTGTAACTGTCTGAGATAAACTCTTGTTAGTTCCTGCTATACGTATATCAGAACCTCCATAATAATCTACCAATCCGCCAAGTAAAGCTCCTGCTCCAGGAGTAGTAACTGAACTGATTGCAACATCAGCCATATCAACATCTCCATTATTCATTATTGCTTGTGAACCTGCACTAATTGCTGCTTTTCCTGCCCAAAATTCTGTAGACAAAATTCCTTCTGCCAATAAATATTCTCCACCTACCACTCCTACTACAATACTTCCCATTAAAGCTAAAGCATCATTCGACATTTGGCTAGTTCCTGTTGCAACAGTTTTATCAAAAACTTCTTGAACTGTTTCCTTATCATATTGACTTGCAACATGCATTGCATTTCTAAAATGTTTACCTTTTTGCATTACTTCTCCAAAGCTCTTATCACTTCTCGAAACAGAAACTGCTGTATTTTGCACATAATGTGTTGATGTACCATCACCATTATCTTTACTATAAGTAGAACCTATATTTTTATATTCTTCACCACCACTTTTAACACTAGCAGCATGTCCATCTCTATAAATTACATCTCCATATTTATTTTCGTAATAATCATGATTCATACCAGTAGGGTCAATAAAAGCTATCGGATTCCCAAGAACATACATAAACGGACTAGTACTCAGATACTTATCCGCCAACGGATCCACCCACCTGCGCTTTGCAGCCGTATCTTTCTTGTGGAGGCTGTGAAGCTTCGGTGGCTGGGCAAACCACACACTCAACCCACTATCATAGTACCGTGCGCCAAAATAGTCAAAGCCAGTCTCAGCATCCCGCTCCTTGCCGGTGAACTTAAAGCGGATATCATAGCCGGTCTGCCGTTGGTCGATGAACTGTTCGCCAAAGGGCATATAGGCTAAATATTGGTTTACACTACCGCTGGCATCGGTTATCCATGAGGAACTTTTAAGGTTGATATCTCGGTATTGATTTTTCACGGTGGTAAAGGTAGGAATTTTTTTATTTGGTTGAGGTGTGGTTTTTATCA
>WGCS01000049.1 GCA_015493685.1 Bacteroidales bacterium | reverse complement strand
TTGAAAAACAAATTATTGAAATAAAAACTAAATAATAAATTGAAAGGTAGCTTTTTCTCCCATGAAATGATAAGGTTACAATTAACAAACACTTCTATCTAAAGATTTATAAAAGCAATCTCTTTAAGTTCTTGTTCCGATTTCGATATTCCGTATTTAATATCAATATTTCACTTCTCAAAGAGAACGAAGGACTTTTTTTTAAAGCTTTATTGTTCCTCTAAAAGTTGTATTTACTAATTGAACTTAGGCTTTTTTCCATTTGGTTCGGCAAAACTAAAATTATTACGCTGATTTTCGTTTCTCATATCGTTAACGAAGGAAGAAATTCGTTAATTCCCTGCTATTTTTCGTCTTTGGAAGTAGTGTATTAAAAAATACTGATTTTTTGCGATTTCAATATAAATTGATTATTTTTGCAGTAATATCATTCTGACATTATTAGAATGACGATTAATAATGAGTAGTAAACTATTTAGAATGGCAGTACAATTAATTGACATTGTTACAGAGATTAAGGCAGGTCATACATTTCGTGAGAAGTTACTTGCTGAGCCTTTTGGTGATATCGCTATTGTACAATTAGGTGATATTAATGCTGATAAACTAAATATCGATTCTGCTCATATTTTGGTAAATGGCAGGGGCTTTAAAACTTCTCACTTCCTCCAAAAAGGTGATGTGATATTTGCTGCCAAGGGTTCTAATAATAAAGCAGCTGTTTTTAATGCTGACATTAAAGCAGTAGCTAGTTCGGTATTTTTCATCATTCGTCTTAAACCCCAACTAGCATTGCCACATTATTTAGCTTGGTATATCAACAGCAAATTAGGACAGTCTTATATTAACTCCGTTAAAGACTCATCCACAACTATTAATATTAAGAAGAGGGACTTAGAGAAGCTTCCTGTTTCTTTACCAGAAATTGAAACGCAAAGAAAAATTGCCTCTTTGGCTGAACTTTCTTTAAAAGAAACGGAACTATTGGAGGATATAAAAAGGAAACGAAAAGCAATAAATGAGCAATTAATAATAAATTCTATACTAAAACGATAATGAATAATAATCAAGAACGACAAGATTTAATAAATAAGACTCTTTGGAGTGCCTGCGATACTTTCAGAGGTGCTTTTGATTCGTCGGAATACAAAAACTATATACTGGTTTTTCTTTTTGTAAAATATCTAAGTGACATCTGGGAGGATACCTATGATGCATATAAAAAAGAATATGGTGACGATGAAGCTTTGATACAGCGTAAAATGAAACGGGAACGTTTTGTGCTTCCCGAAAACTGTACTTTTGAGTATATCCACGAGCATAGGAATGACTCTGATATTGGTGAGAAAATCGATAAAATACTCAGTAAAATTGAAGACCAGAACTTAGCTAAACTCGAAGGTGTATTCCGTAATATTTCGTTTAATTCTGAAAAGCTAGGACAAACCAAAGACCGCAATAGAAGATTAAAAGAAATCATTAATGATTTCAATAATCCTATTCTTGACTTCCGCCCTTCCGTATTGGGTAAAGTGGAAGATATTTTGGGCAATGCCTATATGTATCTAATTGAGAAATTTGCTTCGGGAGCAGGCAAAAAAGGCGGGGAATTTTATACTCCTCATGAAGTCTCTATTTTATTGGCTAAATTGGTTAGCCCTAAGAAAGGAAACCGAATTTGTGACCCAACTTGCGGTTCCGGTTCTTTATTAACCACCGTTGCTGAGGAAGTTAAAGACAATAAAGGAGCAGCATCAAGAGACTTTGCTCTTTACGGTCAGGAGAGCAATGGCGACACCTGGGCTTTATGCAAAATGAATATGTTTTTGCATGGTATGGACTCCGCGCATATCGAATGGGGTGATACCATTAACAACCCGCAACTTTTGGAAGCAAACAGCCTGATGAAGTTTGATATTGTTGTGGCCAATCCTCCATTTTCACTGGATAAATGGGGCGCAGATACTGCCGAAGCTGACCGTTTTAAACGCTTTTTGAGAGGTGTGCCGCCAAAGAGTAAAGGTGATTATGCTTTTATATTGCATATGATTGAAACCACTTTGCCAACAGGCAGAGTTGGGGTTATTGTGCCTCATGGGGTATTGTTTAGAGGTAGTTCCGAAGGTAAAATACGAAAACAATTAATCAATGAAAACCTTCTGGAAGCTGTTATTGGTTTGCCTTCTAACTTATTTTTTGGAACAGGTATCCCTGCTGCAATATTGATTTTTAATAAAGCAAAGAAAAATACGGATGTTCTATTTATTGATGCTAGCAAGGATTATTTAGATGGTAAAAACCAGAATAAACTTCGAGCACAGGATATAGAAAAAATTGTAAGTTCTTATAAAGCGTTTGAAACTACCAATAAATACTCATTCCGGGCAAAGATTGAAGATATTAAAGAAAATGAGTATAATCTAAATATCCCTCGCTATGTGGACACTTTTGAGGAGGAAGAGCCTGTGGATATTGCAAAAGTGCAAGGAGAGATTGATAAACTGGAGAAGGAATTGATTGAGGTTAGAAAAGAAATGAAGGCGTATTTAAAGGAGATGGATTTGTAAAAGTATCGAATTCGAGGGAATTAAAAGGGGTCGATTTCGACCCTGTTTATAAAAATGGTGTAAAACAAAGATAATGGCAAAGCAAATTCAGAATAAAGAGTATATAAACACGCTAATAGCTTTAAAAGAACGAATTATTAAGGCACAATACAATAGTTATAGTGCCGTGAATTCTGAAATGATATTGGCATATCTTGATATTGGAAAAACTATCTCGGAGAAAACGAAATTAGGATGGGGAACATCGGTAATAAAACAGCTTTCCATTGATTTGCAAGCTGAGTTTAATGGTGTAAAAGGTTTTTCGGAAAGAAACCTGCAAAGAATGAAATTTGTATATGAGGAAATTGTAAATAATCAAATTTCGCCACAAGCTGTGGCGAAATTACACTGGGGACATACTTCTTTGATAATTAGTAAAATAAAGGATGAGGACGAACGAAAATTCTATTTAACAAAAGCAAAAGAAGAAGCCTGGAGCAGAAGTGTTTTAGAAGAAAAAATTAAACTTGACTTATACAGTCAGCATTCAAAATTTCAGAATAATTTTGAAAATTCCTTAAACACTACTGAGATTGCAAAATATACTATGCAGTTTAAAGATGAATATAATCTTTCGTTTTTGGAGTTAAGCGACCATCATACCGAAAAACAATTAGAAAAAGCAATTGTAAAAAATATTACAAAAATGCTCGGGCAATTTGGTTCTGATTTCGCTTTTATGGGCCAGCAATTCCGTCTAGAACTTGATGACAAAGAATATTTTATTGACCTTTTGTTTTATCATCGTAAACTTAGGTCAATGATTGCTGTTGAGCTAAAAGTAAATGAGTTTAAACCCGAATACAGCCAACAACTAAATTGGTATCTACACTTACTTGACAAAACAGTAAAATACCCCAATGATAATCCAAGTATTGGTATTTTATTATGCAAAAGTAAAAGCAAACTTACTGTTGAGTACGCATTGGAAATAGCAAACAAACCAATGGGTGTGGCTACATATAGCTATTCTGAATTACCCGAAAATATTGCTAAAAATTTACCCAACGAACAGGAGTTTATTAATATACTAATTGATAATGAATAATTGATAATGAAAGAAAATATTAACATACCAAAAGGCTATAAACAAACCAAATTAGGTATTATTCCTGAGGAGTGGAATTTAATAAAAATATCAGAATTAGCTGATGTAAATAAGAATACATTAGGAAATTCAACAAAAGAAGATTATGAA
>WGCS01000048.1 GCA_015493685.1 Bacteroidales bacterium | reverse complement strand
CATTACAATAACCTCATCCCCTGGATGTAATTTATTTAATAAAGATGGATGAAACCATCTACCTTTTCTGAATATATATATTATTCGAACATTTTTATATTTTTTAAAATAACCGGTATCATCAAGCTCCAAATCAACACTTTTGTTAAATCTTCCGAAAAACAAATAACATTTCTCATTCACTTGCACCGGAATTCCACTTTCCAATAAACTTAAAATATCATCATTGTTTAAAACTTTTTTATCGAAATTTAATATACCGGCATTACATATTAAAATATCTCTAATTTTCTCCATCTGATAAATAGGAGAAAATTCTTTGCTTAATAATTGAGCTTCATATAAACTTACGTATTTTACATTAAAAATATTATTCAGCTGCAAATGGACTAAATAAGCGATTAAAACACCTAAAATTGTCGGCACAAGCAATGTATAGCCTCCTGTCATTTCAACAACCATAATAATCGTTGCCAAAGGTGTCCTCGCTGCCGCTCCAAATACACTGGCCATTCCGATTAATGTAAAAGCAGGAATAGGGGCATGCAAAATATATCCCAAAAATCCTCCTGTCATCGCTCCTATAAACAATCCGGGAGCAAATACTCCTCCACTTCCTCCACTTCCCACTGTAAAACTAAAAGTTATTAATTTCATAATTGCTAGAATTAGTAAAATACCACCTATTAAATTCCCATCCAATACACTTTGAATATATTGATATCCTCCTCCTAAAGCTTGAGGGAAAAAAATTCCTACAATTCCTACAACTAAAGCACCAAGAGCAGGTTTAAAATGATTTTTGATTTTTATTTTTCTAAATAAATCTCTAACTCCATAAAAAAAATTAGGTAACAATAAAGCCATGGCACCGCTTATAATTCCAAGTATAACAATTCTCATATAATTATCTATACTTGTAATAGGATGAATATTAAAAATATTAAAAATAGGACTCCAACCCAAAGCATAACCAGTTATTACATAAGCAATTAAAGGACCTAATAATACATAAATAAAATCTCTTGTTTCAAATTCATTATTTGCATATAATACTTCAATTGCAAAAATACTTGAGCCTAGAGGTGATCTAAATACAGCACTAAGTCCAGATGCCATACCTATAATAACAAACATCTGTCTTCTTTTCCACGAAACTTTTCTAAGATCAGAATACCAAGATCCAACACCTGCACTAAAAAGCGCCGTAGGTCCTTCTTTTCCGGCTGATCCCCCAGTTCCAATGGTTATTGCAGACGTCAATATTTTTATAGGTATGACAATAGGCCTTAAATAACCTCCCGTTCTATGAAAAGCCCTAATCACAGAATCAGTTCCATGCCCTTCTGCTTCTGGTGCAAATGTATAAACAAAAAAGCCGCTTAATAATCCACCTATTACAAGTATTATTATAACTATCAATGCATGAGAAAAAAAACTAAGATTATCGAAATATGTAAGTTTATATATGAAAAAACGAGAAATTTCCTGCACAAATTCTAACAACCACAAAAATATATGAGCACATACAGCACCTATTAAGCCGATTAAAAACGTATCGGCTAATAGAATATAATTTTTTTTTATTTTTTATCCTTTATGCGATTTTATACTCCTGCTTCTTCTCTTCTTAATAGATATTCCCAATATCTGTCAACTTCTTTTTGAATTTCTTCTAAAACCCAACTGTTTTCGGGTTTAAATAGATGAGAAAATCTTCCTTGTCTGCTTAAATACTCTTCTACTGGAAGTTTTTGTTTAGGTCTGTATGTAATAGTAAGTTTATGACCATCTTCTATCTCATATAAAGGAAACATACAAGTCTCAACCGCTAAATCTGCAATTTCAACTGTATCTTCAGGTTTAAATTTCCACTCTGTAGTGCATGGGCTTAGAGCATTTATAAATGTAGGCCCAGCAGTGCTAATAGCTTTTGCAGCTTTTGCAGCCAAATCTTTCCAGTGTTTGCTTCCTGGAACTGCTGTTGCTACATACGGACATCCATGTGCTGCCATAATCATTGTCAAATCTTTTTTTCTATTTTTTTCACCATAACTTACTCTTCCTCTAGGGCTTGTAGTTGTATGAGCTCCTATTGGAGTGGAAGAGCTTCTTTGACCTCCTGTATTCATATACCCTTCATTATCAAGACATACATATAAAAAATCATGTCCTCTCTCAGTTGCTCCGCTTAAAGATTGAAAACCAATATCATATGTCCCACCATCTCCTCCAAATGCTACAAACTTAACATTTCTATCTTCATTATAAAGTCTGTTTTTCCTACTGAGTGCTTTATACATAGCCTCAGCTCCACTGATTCCGGCTGCTGCGTTTTCAAATCCTATATGAAGCCAGCTTACATCCCAAGAAGTATAAGGATATATGGCACTACATACTTCAAGACACCCTGTTGCCGTTGAAATTACCAAATCATCTTCGGTGGCATTAACCACTTCTCTTACTATCATACCATGTGCACATCCAGGACATAATCTATGACCTCCTTGAAATCTATCAGGAGTGCAGGCAAACTCTTTTAAATTACTGATATTTTTCATCTAAACTCCTTAATTAAATGATAACTTAGGACCTCTAAGGTTAATAAAACCTTGCAAGTCTGTTACTCTCTTACCAGCTTTTGCATTTTCATTTGTTTCTTTAATAACTTCTAAAATATGTTCAATAGTTGTATCTCTTCCACCAAGTCCGTAAATATAATTTGTCATTATTGCACTCTCTCCATTTGCGGCTAATGCTCCTGCCACTTCATTATAAAGCGCACCCATTGCACCCATAGGGCAACTTCTATCAAGTGCTGCTATAGCTTTAATATTTTTTAATTTTTCAGCTATTTCATTATAAGGAAATGGTCTAAAACTTCTTGGCATAATTAGACCCACTTTTATTCCTTCCTCTCTTGCCTTGTCTACTGCAACCATTGAAGTTTCATATGCACTACCCATAACTACAAGTGCAATTTCTGCGTCATCAAGTTTATAACTCTCAACCCTATTATATTTTCTGCCTGTAAGTTTTTCGAAAGCTGCAAATACCTCATCAATTACAGCAGGAGATTCCATTAATGCTTTATGTTGAGTTGCTTTAAATTCAAAATGCCACTCTTCTTCCGTTTGAGCCCCATATGTTTGAGGGTTTTTTATATCAAGCATAGGATTTAATGGTTTATAGTCCCCTATAAATTTGTATGCTGTATCATCATCAAGAGGTTCTACAACCTGAGCTGTATGAGATACTAAAAATCCATCTTGATTTGTTGTTACAGGAAGTCTTACTCTCTCATCTTCGGCAATTCTAAATGCACATAAGGTCATATCATAAGCTTCTTGAGGATTATTTGCAATTAAATGTATCCATCCGGCATCTCTACCTAAATATAAATCACCATGATCTCCGTGAATATTAAGTGGAGATGCAAGTGCTCTATTTACAACTGTCATAACAATAGGAAGCCTCATACCGCTTGCTTGGTATAAAACTTCTACCATAAGAGCATAACCCTGACTTGATGTTGCGGTTGCAACTCTACCGCCAGCCGCAGCAGCTCCAACACATGCACTCATAGCCGAATGTTCTGATTCAACCATAACAAATTCACCATCTACATACCCATTAGCCAAAAAACTAGCATAATTTTGAACAATTGGAGTTGATGGTGTTATTGGATAAGCCGCAACAACATCAACCTGTGCTTGTCTTAGGGCATGGCTTGCAGCAGTATTACCATCCCAAACCTCTTTTGATTTCAATTGATATTTTTCCGCCATACTTTTTCCTTTTATTTATTGTCTTTTGTAGGCCATTTATTTAACGCCTCTTGTGTTTCTACAAATTCTGGAAACATCAACAATGATTTAATAGGTGTAGGGCAGACATCGACACATACCCCGCATCCTTTGCATAAATTATAATTTATTCCAACTATTTTAGCTTGTTTTTTTCCTCTTTTATTAACAACTTCTTCAACTATAAAACAACTATCAGGGCAGCTAACCCAGCAAAAATCACAGTCAATACAAAGATTTCTGTTAAATACAGGTTTTTCAACTCTCCAGTCTGCTACTTCATAATTATATGAATTAAATTTGCTTCTTATTTTTTTTTCAGGATCTTCAAATGAAGGCAAAACAGCCCCAAATTGAATATTATCCCATGTGCTCATCATCTCTTTTGGTGTTGCCATAATATCTCCTTATTTTACTTCTTCATAGGCTCTTTTGATAGCCTTTATATTACCGTCTATTATTTTTTGTGGAAATTTAGAAAGGATATCTTTGATTGATGTTAAAAATTCATCAAAATCTATTATTTCGGATATTTTAACAAATGCTCCTAACATTGGAGTGTTTGGAATTGCTCTTCCTATTTCCTCTTGAGAAATTTTTATTGCATCAATTGTATATACTTTTTTACCTTGTAAATGTTTGGCTATATCCAATAAATCATCTTTATCCATATGAGTAGTTACTATAAAAACAGTATCATCATTAGTATTATCGACTATTTCTTCTTGAAACACAAGCGAAGGGTCAATAACTAAAACATAATTAGGAATCATCCATTTTGAATGATCCAATATAGGTTTATCATCTATTTTGTCATAAGCGCTCATAGGAGCTCCTCTTTTTTCAGCCCCATAAACCGAATATGCCTGAACATATTTACCTGTCCTTGCCATCACATCTGCAAGTGCCTTAGCACCTGTAACAGCCCCTTGTCCTGCTCTTGAATGCCATCTTATCTGTAACATAACAATCCTTTTTTTCGTATTTTAACCAATTTTTACTTAAAGTATTATTAATATAACATAAAAATTATCTTTTTTTTCTCTTTAACACCTATAAAAATAAAAAAAATTTATAATGTTACTTTTTGTAATAAAAAGATGTATAATTACAAAATACAATATTTAAAGGATCATAATGGAAATATTAATTGCCGGAGCAGGAAGAGTCGGTTATAATATTGCGAAAATTCTTTCGAAGAAACACAATATTACTATAATAGACAAAAATGAAGAAAATTTGAATTATATTTCCGAGAGTTTGGACATTTTAACTGTTCAGGGCGATTTGAAAGATACTTTAACATATCAAAATCTTGACAAAAAATACGATTATTATATTGCAGTTACAAATTCGGATGAAACGAATATCCTCTCGGCATTAATTATAGATGATTTTTCAAAGATTGAAAATAAAATAATAAGAATTAATAACACATCATATTCTCTTACTTCTTTACCTGAAAAACTAAATATCAATCATATGATATATTCAAACACGATAACGGTTTTAAACATAGAAAAATTAATTCATCTTCCTCAGGCGAACAATATTAAAGATTTATCTTTTACCAATATGGTGCTTGTAAGCGTAAATAGCGAAATTGAAATAAACTCAGACGAGATCAACACTGACAAAACTTCAGTAATAGCAACTGTGAAGGAAGATAAAATTTCTTTTTGCAATAATAATTGCACTATTGAACCAAATGATCTTGTATATATTTTAGGAGATAAGGAAAAATTAAAAAAATCACTTAAAATATTAGCTCCATCTCAGCCAGAATCTATTAAAAATGTCTTAATTTTTGGTGCAACTTCTTTAGGAATTGAAATAGCAAGAGTTCTAGTGGGACTAGATTTAAATATAAAGCTTATAGAACAAGATATAAATTTAGCTCACCGTGCAGCACATATTCTTCAAGAAGATGTAATGGTAATAAATGCTTCTTATGATGATGACAATCTTTTTAAAAGTGAAAACCTAAATGCTAGTGATTTATCCATTGCCACAACAAAAAATGATGAGACAAACATCATAAAATCTCTAATTGCTAAAAAATATGGCATAAAAAAACCTATATGCATAAACAACAATCCTTATTATCATTCTATTATGAACTCTTTGCATTTGCCCGTTATAAGAGGGCCTAAAATGAATACGGTTTATAAAATATTAGAAGAGATAGATT
>WGCS01000047.1 GCA_015493685.1 Bacteroidales bacterium | reverse complement strand
TTCTAGGAATGGCATTATAAGGAATGAAGTTTGAAGCGCCGGCAAAGACTTAGAAAGAGCGGGAAGTTAATCGGTGGATACCGATTAAATCACCCGCTCGTCTTAGGCTTTGCCAAGTGGAAGACTTTAATCCTTATCAAGCCTTGAACTTTTTGCTTCCTTTTTGTTTCAAGACAAAAAGGAAGAGCCCGCCCGGCTTGAGGGAAAAAGAAACATAAGCTAATACTCTGAATGTAAATCGAAAGCCTAATCCCACTTTTTCAGAAAATATGGAACCCGATGAAGGGGATTAGGTAAACGAGACAAAGAAAGAAATCCCTCTTTTGGTTCTCCCTTAAATAAAGGGAGATAGCTTTATTCTTATCAGTTCAATACGGATTTTAATAGATTGTATTTTGTAAAATTTATTAAATCTGCCACCACAAGTAGTAATTCTTATAGAAGATTACTGAATCTCTGAATAACAAATAAAGGTATTAAAACTTGATCTTAATACTTCCAAAATATTCCTGTTTTGGACCAGGCTGATAGGAGTTGCCATCGGGATCAGGTTCAGTGAAGGCCATATATGATACTCCTGTTATATTTCGTGCCGCTATACTTAATTCACCTTTTAAAGCTTTTATTCTCCAATGGTAAGATATTCTAGCATTATATAAATTAAATCCAGATTGCCAATTTTGGTAGATTGCCGGGTCTAATTCATTATTATATGCTTTTGCATCGGTGTATATTGCCCATCTTGATTGGTATTCAGTTCCTAAACTCACTTTAAAGTGTTTGTTTATACTATATGAAAATTCTGCATAAAGCTGATGCTTTGGAGAGTTTGGCAAATATTGACCGGCTTTTGGAGGCGTCGTTAATACATAAGCAGTATCAGTGTAAACCGGGTCAATTTGTGCTGATGTATATTTAAAATTAGAATAAGTATAAGCTATCTGCAAATTAATAGATTTTGCAATATCAATGGAGAAATAGGTCTCGATACCATAGCGTTGACTGTTGCCCGCATTTCCATAAAAAACTTCTTGGTTTCCTCTGTCGGATTGCTTAAAGCGAAAGAAATCATTTGTAGTCTTCATTGCAAAGGCAGTGATATCATACTGTATCTTTTGAGCCAAATAGCCTCTTGTACCTATTTCGTAGCAATTTGATGACGCAGGAATTAAATGGGTGTTAAATCCTGAATAACCGGTTGGATTAGTAGCAAGTTCTTCAGTTGAAGGGGGTAGAAATCCTTGACTGAAGTTGATATATAGGCTAAGAGCTCTGGATAAATTATAGCTTGCTCCCAGTCTAAATGAGGAATGAGAGAAGTTCATATTGCTTATTGCCGTATCAAGTCCTATCATTTTATTGGTAAGTTGGTTTTTGAGTTTGTCGTAACGTAAATTGCTGATAATAGTTAATTTCCCAATTGTAAATTTATAAATAGCAAATAGCCCCACACTTTGTTGATTAATGATTTGATTGGCAAGTAAAGAATCTGTTTCTATATTGTTTTCATCAATACTCTCATGGCGGTATGGATTTGCAGCACTAAACAATTTATACATCATTATATTTTGCCTTTTAAAATCGGTTCCCAAGCTAATAAAATGATTTATTTTTCCATTTTGAAATTTAAGATTGTACTGTAATCCTGCGCCGGGGTCAGTATAATTTCTGTATTCTGCATTTGTGTTGCTCGTTTCTTTATAATTCCAACTTCTGTAATAAGCATAAGCTCGAATATTTTGTTTGTTAGAAATACTATAAATTCCTGTAAATCCAAAGCTTGTTCTATTGGTTTTTTGATATTCATTAAATGGACACGCATCAGGATTTGCTTGCTTTGGATTAGATAGTTGGTGGAGACTTAAGCCTTCCGGGTTTTGATGGAAATAGTCGATATGTGATACTATTTGAGTAATTGACAATTTTTTAAAAGGATGGAAACTTAACTTTTCATACAATTTATTTGCCCAAAATGCTTGATGGTTTCTATATCCATTACCTCCTTCTTTTGAATAGCTTAGTCTATAATTGGTAGTATTATTTGAGCCGCCTATTTGCATTAGTATTTTATGGAATCCATTGGAACCGATAAGTTGATTAATGGTTCCTTCAAATGCTTTATTTGCTCCATTTAATGTTGTAATATTGATAATTCCCGCAGAACCACTACTGCCATATATGCCTGCCGATGGGCCTCGTAGAACTTCAATTCGTTTAACGGTTTCCCAATCTACATCATATAAATCGGGGGCAAAACCGGAGGGGTCATTGATAGGTATTCCATCCAATATAATACCCACACCTCTAATTCCTCTTTCGGTGAGTATGCCTTGACCTCGAATGGAAATATGTACTCGTTCTCCATTATGTTGGTTGTCAATGCGAACGCCCGGAACGAGTCGTAAGGCTTCTTCTGCGCCTATGGTTTTTGGCATCGCAGAAAGCGATTTTGACTGGACCAACAAAATTGAAGAAGGGCTGTTTCTTAATTGCATTGGTATTCGATCTGCACTTATAATTACCTCATTAAGTTTTATGGTATCTTGTTTTGTTTTTTGACCATATAAATAGCTGCTTATGCTTAATAGCATAATAATATATATTGTTTTTTTCATGAAATTTAGTTCTTAATAGTTAATGTATTATTAGTTTAATGTGAGTTTTTCTCATATATAAAAACCGCACTAATTATTATAAGTAATGTGGTTGTTCGATGTGAAGTATCTCTAAATAGCCTTGTTAATGTATAATTGGTATTCCCATAAGAATTCAATTATGTAATCTGTTAATTCTTCTAACGCAATTGATTTTTGTAGAATGATAATTGAGCGCAGTCTAAAAATCTACCTTTTTAGATCAGACTCATAATTACAAAATTATTTTAGATAAAAGGATAGCCGGCAGCTAAATCTATAGCATTATGATTAGATGTAGGAATAGTATTGCTGTTTTGATTTTAATGAGATATTCTCAATAAAAACAGCAGATTTATAATTCCGGTCTAAATACTAGTATTAGATAAAGTACTCCTTGATTTTCGTAAAGATTTAGTGCTGAATTTGGGGTGGGGGAGAAAGAATTTCTATCGCTATTGATTTATAAATAAATTGATAGGTGGCAAAATGCTTGACCATTTCTTTAACACTATTATTTATGGAATAACTTTCGGGAAAATATTTGTTGCTAATTACTTTTCTTAGCTCAATTAAGATTCTATTTTGTGAGCTGTTTTGTTTTGTAAAATGTGTAAATAACTGTTGTTCTTTGACGTCGTTTATACAGTAATAGATTGTTTTGTTATTTTTAACTTCTGTTTTAACAATGTCATACATTGCTCCTTTATATTTAAATTCTGTATTCTTTTCAGTCCAAAAAATTTCGTTTTCTTCATCTTTTAAAATAGTGATTACAGTGAGTTCTGTTTCATCAATTCCTCTTCTGATTTCATATTTTATTTCTTGCCGTATAGTATGTTGTAAGTACTTAAAATACAGATAATATCCATTACTG
>WGCS01000046.1 GCA_015493685.1 Bacteroidales bacterium | reverse complement strand
CCACTCTATTCCCTATTAAATCATCAATTATTTTTTGATTATAGTGACGAATAGTAATAAGCTCCATCTGTTCATTATATTTAACATTAAAGCTTTTTTGTAATTCACTTATAAAATCCATCATAAGTTTACCTTTATGGTCCATACAAATGGAGAAGCTTATGGCCGAGTTCTGCATTAAATTAAACTTAAGGCCGTAATCACTCATTAAAGTTAAGATATAAGAAATGTTCTTTTCGGCAATAAAGGAGAAATCACGGGCAGAGACAGACAGCAACACCTGCTCCTTTTTAAAAATATAGGAAGGAATTAGAAAATCGGCATACGTTTTAGAGTGCACTATAGATCCTTCATCTTCCGGTTTCTTAAATGATTTAATAAACAAAGGAATATTTTTGTTTTGTAAAGGTTGTATTGTTTTAGGATGAATAATACTAGCCCCATAATAAGCAAGTTCAATGGTTTCACGATAGCTTATACGAGTTAACATTTGGGTATCCTTAAAATATTTTGGATCGGCATTAAGCAAACCAGGAACATCTTTCCAAATAGTAAGCTCATCAGCATTCAGACCAAAAGCAAAAATAGAAGCCGAATAATCAGAGCCTTCCTTTCCTAAAGTACTATTTTTTCCCAGGCGAGTCTTACTGATAAAGCCCTGTGAAACAATGATATCGCATTGTTGGAATTGAGGTTCCAATTGACGTATAATATTCTGCATACTTAATTCCCAGTCCACATTGCCCTCACAATACTTTTCATCAGTAATAATATAATCTCCTGCGTTTTCCCATTGGCAATTAAAGCCAACTTTCTTTAGATAATAATAGATTATAAGTGTAGAGAATATTTCACCAAAGCCAACAACTGTAGCATAAAAGTCACTATCAGCAATATTATTCGGATTAATAAGGGATTTTAATTTGTCAAATTCGGATTTTAATCGATAAACAGCCTGTTTATTACTGACCAAGTCCAATTCAGTTATTATAGACCAATGAAAATCATATATATTATTATATTTTTCTTCTAATTTAGGGCTATTACTCTCATAGGCTGATAATAAGTCCTCAAGGGCAAAAGTAGTTTTATCCATGGCCGACACTATCACCATTACCTTATCATGATTTTGTTGTCTCAAGATATTAGCCACATTACGTACAGCTTCAGTTGATTTTACCGAAGCCCCGCCAAATTTAAAAACTTTCACGCCATTAGTTTATTTAATATTCTACCAAAAAAGTATGTACTATAAAATAGATAATTTATTTTAAGCTACGAATAGAACGAAATGATAACAAAGGTAGCAAACAAAACACTTGCTATACCATTTAAAGTAAAAAAGGCCATATTCACTTTGGATAAGTCATTGGGTTTCACAAGCCGGTGTTGGCTATAGAGCAAGCCAATAAATATTCCGGCACCAAGCCAGTACCAAAAGCCTGTATTTAAATAGTAGCCCGCAATTATCACTATCAAGGCAGCCAAGAGATGTAATATTTCTGATAACCTAAGTGCTTTTCGCTTACCAAGGAATGAAGGAATACTGTGTAAATTATTTTCTTTATCAAACTCCTCATCCTGTAAAGCGTAGATAATATCAAAACCGGCAGTCCAAAACAGCACCACCAAACTCATCAGTATGGGAATAATATTATTAAAACTACCTGTCACTGAAATATATGCTCCAATGGGTGCAAGAGCTAACCCAAGACCTAATATCAGATGGCATAATGCAGTGAAATGCTTAGTATAACTATAACCCAGCACAACCAAGAGGGCTACGGGTGAGAGGTAAAATGCCAAATTATTTATTAGCCAGGCAGTAAACATAAACAGTAAACTATTAATAATCACAAACCACAGTGCATTGCCGGAGCTTATTAGGCCGGAGGCGACTTCTCTGTTTCGAGTTCTTTTATTCTTTTTATCAATATCTCTATCTAAATAGCGATTGAAGCCCATGGCCGCATTACGCGCAAATACCATAGCTAATACAATGTAAATCAATATTATATAATCAAAAGAGAGATTATTAAGTTTTATTCCAAGGAAAAAACCAATAAAAGCAAAGGGCATAGCAAAAATACTATGCATAAACTTCACCATGGTGAGATATTTTTTTATTCCTGCCATTAAAAAAAAGCCAAAATGAAGGAGTATCGCATACGATTTTTCTTATACGATACTCCCAAATAGTATTATTTTACTTCGAATTGATTCCCTGTTTCCTTAATCACTCTACGATAATACTGTTCACCATAACCCGGTTGTTCAACTTTAGGATTAGCCATTATATAACCTGGTTTTAGAGCTGTTTTTGTTTTAATATTACCATCCATATACCTCATGAATAATTGCTGATAGAGTTTTTTCCAAGTCTTAAAGGTAAGTGAAGCCGCATTAAGTGAATAGTTGGTAAGGAAATTCACTGCTGAGGGCATTCCGTCTTTTTCAAATAAGCTAAGGGCTTCGGCATCGGTTTTAGGAATTTCTGAAATAAATTTATTTTCCAATTTATCTTGTGCTTTAACTATATCGGGATGAATTCTATCCCAAGCCAAATAAGCAAAATTCTCCACTTGATTAAAAATCCAGAAGCCCGATGTTTCAGACCATTCCATCATGGAGCCATTACCTACTTTAAAGTTTTCAGGAGCTTTGGTCATGCTGGTATAGAAAGGCATATATACTGTTCCTGAAGCATCATCTACTCCCCACCAGATAATACCACCAATACCGTCGGGTAACCACGAGCGCATTTGAGCCACAAAAGTAAATCCTGTTTGCTGAGTTGCAGTAGCTCTTTCATTGCAATATTCTTTACCATCAACTTTCCATGTTAGAGGTCTCCAACGATAAGGCAAATGAAAAGGACCTGCCCCCACATCTTTGGACATATCCAACGGTGTACCTTCGAGGTGATCGCGCATAAAGCCCATCATATCCTGTACGGATATTTTATGATCTGGTTTAACATAGAGAGGCAAGCGATTGATTGCATAGCCATTCTCACCGCCATGTTTTACATTTCCTTTTACATATTCCCAATAAGCAGGATTAGCATTTACTTCCTTATTAACAACGTGAAACATGGAATAAACACGCATTTCGCAAAAGCGAGCTCCCTCAAAATCAACGGGAGCATAGGTATCACTGAAGCTAAAATCTTTATCCTTACCGGAGAAATATCCTTTTTTACGAGCAAAAGAAATTACATCTTTACTATTAAAAAACATGGCCTCTTCGTTATCCCATTTATTTTTTTTATGGTATTTAAACGTTGTTATTCTAGCTTGGTTAGCGTGAGCAGAAACATAACCGTCAGGAATACGAGCAGCAACCCAAACAGCTCCTTTTTCGCCTTGTCCTTTACCTATCAGCTCCAATATCCACACTTCGTTTTTATCAGCAACAGAGAAGGATTCCCCTTCACTATAATAACCATATTTGTTTGCTAAGTCAGTCATTATCTTGATGGCTTCTCTAGCCGTTTTCGACCGCTGCAAAGCAAGGTATATCATACTACCATAATCCATCATTGCTCCATCTTGGTGTTGCAATTCTTTTCTTCCACCATAAGTAGTTTCACCTATACTAACTTGATATTCATTGGAATTTCCAACAACATTATAGGTTTGTGATACCTGAGGAATTTGCCCTAGTAACTTACCGGTATCCCATTCATAAATCTTAAGCATGCTTCCTTCCGGCCATTTCTGTGCCGGCCAATGGTATAACTCTCCGTATAATACGTGAGAATCAGCATTATAACTAATCATAGTAGAGCCATCAACACTTGCTCCTTTGGTAACTAAATAGTTTGTACAGGCCTTAGTTTGCTGCTGTGTAAACAATAATATAAGCAATGCAGAAAACGATAATAATTTGATATTCATAATATTATATTTGATTATTTAAAATAAAAGTACACAAAGATACTATATTCACTCCTATGTACAGACAAAAATATTAGCGAAATAAGAGGAAAACTACTTTTTTAAATAAGGTGAATTACAAAATACCCGTTTAAATATTATTCCTTCACGAAAGTTTCCCATTCTTCAATTTGGCTTCCTCTAAGAACACGAGGAAATTTATTGGCGCCACCAAGCTTCCCTTTAGTAGCCATATAATCAATAAATTTTTGTTCCGGCACCACATCAACATAAACATTTTTTAGGGCCTCCAATCGCTCAACCCTATAATCATCATTAAGAGTAGATAAATAAGTGTCGATTAAATGTGCTGCTTGCTTAGGGTCGATATTTTTATCAATACCCAAATACCAATGATGAGAAAACAAACTTCCTTCTTTTTGAGCAAAAACAGTAAATTCATTAATATCACAATTTAGTTCTTTTTGCAACAACTCAATGGCTCTACTCATATTATCCAATGACAAATGTTCGCCTACGACACTTAAAAAATGCTTCGTTCGTCCGGTAATAATTATTTCTGCCGTATCTTTATTAATAAACTTAATGGTATCGCCAATAAGATAACGATAGGCACCGGCATTGGTAGTAAGTAAAATAGCATATTCTACATTGTTTTCCACTTTATCAATGGCCAAGGCAGTAGCTTGAGGCATTATATTGCCATTCTGATCAAAATTAGATTCGGTAAAGGGGACAAATTCAAAAAATATTGAGTTATTAAGGAGTAATCGCATATTTGGCGAATCTTTATCTCCGGCAAAAGCGATATAACCTTCGGAAGCGAGGTAGGATTCTTTAAAATAAACGGGCTTCCCAAAAAGCTCATTAAAACGTTTCTTATAAGGAGCAATAGAAACACCACTATGAACATAAAACATCAGATTAGGCCAAATATCATGAATGGTGTTTAATTGATATCGCGCAATTATCTTCTCCAAAAGAATTTGAACCCAAGCAGGAACACCGACAATAATTCCAATATCCCAAGAGGGTGCTGCATCGACCATCTCTTTAAGCTTTTGATTCCAGTCGCGCTCCTGCGAAATCGCTTTACCCGGCTTATAAAAATGTTGAAACCAAAAAGGAATTCCCTTGGCTGTTATTCCGGACAAATCTCCCTCGAAATAGCGCCCATTATAATTTAAGTGGGTACTCCCTCCTATTGCCAACATTCCTGTTTTATGAAAGTTTTTAGGAATATCATATTTTGTAATACTTAATATTTGCCTTAAACTTGCTCTCTTAATGGAAGTAAGCATCGCTCTGGTTACAGGAATATATTTACTTGCTCCCTCAGAAGTTCCTGAGCTTAACGCAAAATATTTTGTTTTACCGGGCCAAGTAATGCCCATCTCACCATGAAGTTGCCGATACCAATACTTACGGTACATCGATTGATAATCAAAAATAGGCACTCGCTCTTGAAACTGCATTAAACTTTCTTTGCCGGTAAGCATTTCAGCAAAGTTATAATCTCTTCCTATTTGGGTAAATTGTGCTCGTAGCAGCAATTTCTTAAGCTGAAACTTTTGTTTTGTAATCGGCCTCTTCCTTTTTTCCGCAATCTCTTTTGCTTTTCCTTTTAATTCCAATCGTTCCCTTATCTTATTTCCTATCGTTGACATTTATTCAATATTAATTTATACAAATCCATACCACTCTTTGTGATAATAGTATTTAAACTTAACCTAAACAAAGATAGAATAGTTATCAATAGTACAGCATTTGTTTTTTATATTCT
>WGCS01000045.1 GCA_015493685.1 Bacteroidales bacterium | reverse complement strand
CATTACTAGTGCACAATCTTTAGGTGGCGTTGAAGGTTATGTTAGGGATGCAACAACTTTGGCGAAAATGCCTTCGGTGGAAATACTTATTAGTCCACATAGTAAAGGGATGTTGACTAATAGTAAGGGGCATTATTCTATTAAAGGTTTGCCTCAGGGAAAATATATTTTGCATGCCAAGCATTTAGGCTATATTCCCTTTGAAAAAGAGTTGAGTATTGTGGCAGGGAAAATTACTACCCTTAATATAGTCTTACCTATTGATATAAAGGAACTCTTGGCAGTAGAAATACGTGATGATAAAATTAACAACCATGCTTATTCTAAAGTTGTAATGAAAGAAGCTCAAATTGAGCAGAGGCCGGTTCGTGATATTGGAGACTTCCTTCGAGAGATTCCTAATTTATATGCAGTACGTAAGGGCGGTGCGAATTTGGATCCGGTAATTCGTGGGTTTAAATTTAAGCAATTAAATGTTCAACTGGATAATGGATTGCGAATGGAAGGTGGTTGTCCAAATAGGATGGACCCAACAACATCACATGTTGAAGCTAGTGATATTGAAGCTATTGAGGTTTTAAAAGGTCCATTTGCTTTGCGTTATGGGCCTGTTATGGGTGGTGTGATTAATATGCTTACAGCAACACCTCGACCTTTTGATAAATTTCAGATACACCTAAAGGCATCCATTGGTTACGAAAGTAACTGGAATGGAATGAGACAACATTATGCTATTTATGGAGGTGGAAAAAAAGTGTTTTTTACCCTCACCGCCAATAATTCAAAATATGGTAATTATACCGATGGGGCAGGGAATAGTATCCCTTCATCGTTTCATAAATATGGCTATACAGCGAAGCTTGGTATTGCTCCAACAAAAAATCAAGAATTGATTTTGACATATTCTGCCTTCTATGCGCGTAATGTTCAATTTTCTGCTCTACCAATGGATGAGAGAGCTGATAATACAAAACTTTATTCACTGGATTATTCCGTTAAAATAAAATCAAAACATATTAATTCTTTTCGTTTTAAAGCGTATTTAACCGATGTTGACCATACTATGGATAATAAACAGAGGGGTTTTTCGGATACTGTAGTAGCAGTTTCTCATATTCTTGCACAACGCTATGGTTATAGAGCCGAGTTTGATATTACCACAGGACAAAAAAGCCATTTGTTTGTGGGAACAGATATGTATGCCATTGCAAAAGATGGTGATCGAAATAAATTGATGATAGGCCAATATCCGATGAATGGGAAAGTCCCCGTGAAAATAGAGAACTTATGGAATAATGCCGGAATAAATAATTATGGGTTGTTTACAGAATATCGAATTAATAGGGGTTTATGGGAAAGCGTTGCTGCCCTACGACTTGATTATAATTCGGCTTGTTCTGATTCTATTTCTCTTTTCAATATGAAAAAACATGATATCCTTAATGTCGCTGCCGATAGTACAAAGTCCCAATTTTTGAATATAAGTTTTAGTTTTGGGATTACCCGGAAAATTACAGAGAATTCTTCTCTAGGCGTATCTATTGGTAGGGGAGTGCGCAGTCCCGGAATGCTTGAGCGCTTTATTATTAATCTTCCTGTAGGATTCGATAATTACGAATATATTGGGAATCCTTACCTAAAACCAGAGGCAAACAATGAATTAGACATAGTATTTAAACATACGAATAGGAATGTTGGGGGCATTGAACTTACTGCCTTTTATTCTGTTGTGCAGAATTATATCGGTGGAACTTACCTTCCTCCGGCAGTACAAAAACCACTTACCCAAAAGGTTCTGGGCGTTAAAGAATTTAATAACCTTGGAGAGGCCAACCTCTATGGTTTTGAGTTTAGCTTTGCTACTCCTGAGCGATATAAATGGCGACTATCCTATACTTCGGCAATAACAATGGGCGATATTAAGCATGTAGAAGTGTTGAAGTTTGATGCCAATAGGAATGTAATAGGTAAGCAAATTATAAATAACGATCCATTGGGGGAAATTCCTCCCTTTAATATGAACCTTAATTTATCATATAAGTTTTTTAATAATAAACTAGTTCCCTCCATGAATGTAAGATATTCGGCCGCACAAAATAGAGTATCCAAAGCGATGCAAGAGCTTACTACTCCCGCATTTACTCTTCTTGATATGAGTGTGTCTTATCGGTATAATGCTAACTTTAGGATCGTGGGAGGGGTTAATAATGCCTTAAATAGAGCCTATTATGAGCACCTAAACCGTCGCGTATTAGGTACTGATTCTCGTATATATGAGCCTGGTAGAGTGTTTTTTACAAATCTTATATTTAATTTTTAACTTATGAAAACAGTTCTTATTATTAGTACAATTTTCTTTTTCGCCATTGGCTTATCTTCCTGCTCCAAAGAGTCTGACTCAAAGAATGTGGATTACCTGATAACGGGTTTGTCAAGTCCATATACTATTACGTATATTAATGAGAATGGGAAAAGTATTTCTGCAACAGTACACCCCAAATCAGTAAGAAGCCAATGGAAAAAGCATTATCAGATGAAACAAGGAAGTCCGGTGTATTTATATGCTAAATTTAAGGAAAATATTGCCTTTACCAATAGGTTTAATATAGGGATTCTTATTAATGGGAAATACCATTACCAAAGTTTATATTATGATAAAAATTTAGGCGATACGCTATATGAAGTTAAGATTGCGGGAGTTGTTCCCTATGATTAGTATTGTGATTTCTTATCGGTGAATTTATATTAATTTAGAGGTAGCCCTTTTGTGTTTATTCATTTGCCTAATTCCATTGGTAAAATGAATATATAAGGTCTATATGTATCTTGGCAGTGGAATTTATTTCCTCAGTAGTTTTTATTATTATTTATCAAATAGGTGTAAAATTATTTTACACCTATTTGTATTTAATCGGCGCAATATTATACCTTTGCAGTAAATCAATATTTTATACTTATGCGAGGGAATATTCTTATTGTTGATGATAATAAAAGCATTAGAACGGCATTAGAGATGATGTTGCAAACGCAATATAACAAAGTGTTTTCATTAAAATCACCGGCTAATTTACTTGCTAGTATCCGCGAAAATTTTATTGATGTGGTACTCTTAGATATGAATTTCAAAGCGGGCATTA
The DNA here is from genome assembly GCA_015493685.1 of Bacteroidales bacterium. Taxonomy (GTDB): domain Bacteria; phylum Bacteroidota; class Bacteroidia; order Bacteroidales; family UBA1556; genus UBA6267. Next base: position 13,831 of record WGCS01000045.1, on the reverse strand, counting down.
ATACCGGTAATGAAGGTTTGTATTGGCTTTCTGAGATTAGGAAGCAGGACTCAAGCATCAGTGTGATAATGATTACTGCCTATGGCGATGTGGAATTAGCAGTGGCAGCGGTTAAAAATGGAGCTTTCGATTTTATTCTTAAACCATGGGATAATAATAAATTATTGAGTACGGTCAATGCCGCCATGAAGCTGCGTCGCAGCAAAAAGGAAAATATCTCACTTCGTAAAACTGCTTCTATTCTTAAGAACGAATTAATGGCAAACAATAAACAATTTATTGGGCAGTCGGAAGAAATTCTTAAGGTGATGGAACTGGTCGGCAAAGTAGCGGCTACTGATGTAAATGTTCTTATTACTGGTGAAAATGGAACAGGGAAGGAGCTTATTGCCAAGGAATTGCATCGCTTGTCGAAACGTAAGAATGAGATAATGCTAAGTGTTGATATGGGGTCCATAAGCGAGACCTTATTTGAAAGTGAACTTTTTGGTCATAAACGTGGTGCCTTTACCGATGCCAAAGAGAATAGAGTTGGGAGGTTTGAAATGGCAAATAATGGGACACTTTTTCTTGACGAGATAGGGAATCTTCCCATGGCACTTCAGGCTAAAATTCTTGCCACATTGCAAAATAGAATTTTAAGACCGGTGGGAAGTAATGCGCAAATTGAATTTGATGTGAGACTAATTTCTGCTACCAACAAAAATTTAAAACAAATGATAGAGGATGGCTTATTTAGAGAAGATTTATTCTTTAGAATAAATACGATAACTATTGAACTTCCTCCTTTACGTGAACGTGGTTTGGATATTGTTTTATTGGCTGAATTTTACCTGAGAAAATATGCTGATAAATATGGAAAGCCTACGCTAAAACTAGCCCAAGCTACCATAAAAAAGTTGCTAAAATATAATTGGCCGGGTAATGTTAGAGAGCTTCAGCATAGTGTGGAGAAAGCTGTTATTCTTGCTGATACTAATGTGTTATTGCCAGAAAATTTTTCCTTGCAGAATAATAAATTAAAAAGAAATATTCCTGTTCAAACCCTTGAAGAGATGGAAAAGGAGATGATAGTTACTTGTATCGAAAGAGAGAAAGGGAATATGAGTAATGTGGCTAGAAAATTGGGAATTACGCGTCAAACTTTATATAATAAACTCCGCAAATATGAATTATAAAAATTTTTATATAAATATTCTGCTGCATTTATTATTCGTTATTCTAATGGCGATGATATTCGCTTTATCGATTTTTCAGTGGCATTTAAAATTCTATTGGTTAATACTTCAACTGCTGCTGTTGATAGCGAGTGTTTATCTCTTGCTTAATTATTTTAATGGTATCAATCGTTGGATATCTTATTTCCTTTTAGGTATTGAAAACGAAGATAGTTCTCTACGGGTGCCTCCAAGTACGGGAAATAAAAGTATTGATGAGATTTATAAAGGTATTGATAGGTTAAATAGTATTTTTAAACAAACCAAAATTGAGATAAGTGTTCAAGAACAATATTATAGATCTGTAATTAACCAGTCTGCAACAGGTTTGTTTTCGGTAAATGAAAATCATAGAATAATAAATATTAATCCTGCGGCTATGAAGTTGACGGGTTTATACGAATATCATCACTTGAATACTTTATCGATTATAGATAAAACTTTGCCCGGTTTTATTATGAATAATGATAAGGATAATCATTCAACAATATTTGAGAATAAATATGGACAGAAATTATTATTCAAAATCACTGAAATACGTTCTCCAAAAGAAGTGGTAAAGCTTGTTGCTGTTAGTGACATTACCAAAGAACTGGATAATAGGGAAGTTGATGCTTGGATAAAACTTGCCAGAACCCTCTCCCATGAAATAATGAATAATATTGCTCCAATAACTTCTCTTTCTCAAGTTATTTCAGGCTATTTTAATGATGGGAATCTTGATAATATTAATGCAAAAGTAATACAGAATACAATAAAAGGACTTCAAGTTATTGAGAAACAAAGTCTGGGCTTGATGAATTTTGTGGAGAATTATCGTAAGTTTACTAAATTGCCTATCCCCAAAAAATCTACCCTTAATATATCGGATTTACTCAGTCGTATTTTGTTGGCGGGAGGAGCTTTCTCTAAAACAGATAATATTCATATTGAAAACAGTATTCCTAAAGATATTTGGGCAGAAACTGATGAAAAATTACTCTCGCAAGTGCTTATTAATATTCTAAAGAATGCCAATGAGGCATTGGAAAACTGCTCGGAAGATTTTGGTAAATTAAAAGTGAATTTACGTAAAACAGGTGGATTTATTAAAATAGAAATTTGTAATAACGGACCTCAAATTCCGGCTTATCAGCGAGAACAGATATTTGTTCCTTTCTATACTACAAAAGAGGGTGGCTCAGGGATAGGTCTTAGTTTAAGTAAGCAAATTATGCTTAAAATGGGTGGTGATATTATCCTTAAAAATACGGATATGGATACTTGTTTTGTAATAATAATTGTGTAAAATGTTATTACTATTTGCTAATGAGTTCTCTTGACTCATTTAATAAATTTCTTTCGCTGCAATTACTATGATGGTATCTATGGTTTCGTATCTAATTATTGTTTGTATCAGTATATAAACTAATCAATGGGTAGAGTGCGACTAAAACCTTCCTCCAAAGAAATAAAAGTCTCGGTGGCTACTACTTCAATTACAGATTGAAGATGCTCTACCAGCAATTGTTTTAGATGCTCGTTGGTATGTGCATAAATCTTTAATAAAAAGGAGTATTTTCCTGTGATATTATGGCATTCAACAACTTGTGGTATGTTTTGAATATGTTCAAAAATCTCTTGGTGGGTGCGCTGTTTTACTAAATTAATTTGTACTCCTACATAGGCTAGGGTATTGTAGTCGAGGGCTTTGGGATCTACTCTATAGGTCTTTGGATCCAATACTTTTTGTTCGTGAAGTTTCTGTACTCTTTGATGTATTGCAGAGGCTGTAACATGACATTGACGTGCTATTTCAGTAAATGATATTCGTATGTCAGTGGCGAATAAAGCAAGTATTTTGCGGTCTAAACTATCCAAATGAAATCTCTTGTCCATAACTAATCTTATTCTTTACCGGGGTATAAAAAATCAGCTTCTTCTAACATCGAACATTGTTGCTCTTTCTTTTTGTTAAGGTCGAATAAGTTAAGCTGATTATAAGGTTGTTTTTGTTTTTCCCATTCTTGCACTCGTGGTTTTATTTCGTCTAAACCATCACGAAGGTACTTTTTGATAAGCTTATTAGTTGTTGTCTTTTCAAGGAGTACACATTTTTGAAGAAATTCATATTCTTTCTTCGATAGCATAAAACATACCTTTTTAAATTTTCTCTTTGATTTATGTTTTGCCATAGCAATGAGTTGATTCCTTTTATATTTCAGCTAAAGTAGCGTTATTTTTATGAATATTTATTCTTGATTTAAGAAACTTATTCATAGATTTTTCAACACTTCAATAAAGTAATCGAGCTCTTCTTTGGTGGTGTATTTGCTCATTGCCAGTCGAATAGGTCGTATTTTTTCAGCTTTACCTATTGCTGCTATTACCGGTGAATCTTTCAGCGCTCCTGAGCTACAGGCACTGCCTCCTGATACAAATATTCCATGAATGTCAAATTGCATTAATATCAATTCGTTATGTTTGGTTTTTGCTATTCCCATATTCAATAGGTGAGGTAGCCCTTCAATATCTCCATTGAAGCTGATGTATGGCATTTCTTTCCTTATCGTTTCAATAAGGTAATGTTTAAGTTGGGTAATTTGAGCTGTGGTATTCTCCATATTGGCATAAGCAATCTCCATAGCTTTAGCCATGCCGGCAATACCGGCTATATTTTCAGTACCGGCGCGCATATTTCGCTCTTGGCTGCCTCCCATCAGTAGAGGGTGGATTTTGTTTTCTCCATTGATATACATAAATCCTACACCCTTTGGCCCATGAAATTTATGGGCTGAGCCAATGGCAAAATCAAGAATTCCGGAAGAGAGATTGTTTCTAAATTTTCCCATGGTTTGAACTGTGTCCGACAAAAACCACGCCTTGTGCTTACGACAATGTTCACTTACTTTTTTCAATGGGAGTAACGTCCCTAATTCATTGTTGGCATGCATTAAACTCACGAGACATTTGCCTTTGGCCATGCTGAGGTCTTCCTCAAGTTCGTCAATATCAATATGACCTTCTTCGTCAACAGCTAGATAGTGGATGGCTTTATTGTAAAGCTTTCCGTAATAGTTAAGGCTGCTAAGCATGGCTGAATGCTCAATGCGACTGGTAATAATTGTGCTGATATCATCATGTTTCAACGCACCATTTACTATAGTATTAATAGATTCGGTACCTCCTGAAGTGAAAAATATCTCTGCCGGCCTCACTTTTAATAGTTGAGCAATACTGCTGCGCGCATTTTCAATAATAACTCTAGCTTGCCGGCCATATTCATATATCGACGATGGATTGCCATAATATTCCTGCATAATGGAATGCATTAATGCTACAACCTCAGTGTCCATCTTTGTTGTGGCTGCATTATCAAGGTAAACTTTCATTAAACTATTTTAATTTCGATAGCGAAGCCATCCTATAAAACCATAAACAAGTCCACCAACAACAGCACCTACAGAGGTAGAAACAATAACAGCAATATTGATAGTCCCAACTTTTAGTATTGCCCAGATTAGAATTCCCACAAACATTATTGCGGCAAAAATAAGTCCTTGCTTCAAAGGGGAAGGTTTACCCACAGGTCGTGCAGCCATTAGATAATGTTTTTTATATCGTTAATAATTGTATTGGCTTTGTCTTGGGCTTCTTGCATTGAGCCTGCTTCCGCATAAATTCTGATAATAGGCTCAGTATTTGATTTGCGTAAATGCACCCACGAGTTGGCAAAATCAATTTTCACCCCATCGATGGTAGATATTTTCTCCGACTTATACTTCTCCGCCATTTTTTGTAATATGGCATTTACATCCATATCAGCATCGAGTTGTATTTTGTTCTTCGAAATATAATAGGCAGGATATTCGGCTCTGAGTTCTGATACTTTTATGTTTCTTTTGGCCAAATAGCTTAAAAATAATGCTATTCCAACCAAGGCATCTCTACCACTATGGAGACTAGGATAGATAATTCCACCATTACCTTCGCCACCAATAACAGCATTGGTTTTTCGCATTAATTCCACTACATTTACTTCGCCCACTGCTGAGGCAGAATAATTGAAACCATATTTTTTAGTGATGTCATTGAGGGCTCTTGTGGATGACATATTGGAAACGGTATTTCCTTGTTGATGTTGCAATACATAATCGGCAACAGCCACTAAAGTATATTCTTCGTTAAACATTTCTCCATTCTCCATCACCAAAGCCAACCGATCCACATCTGGATCTACAACAAAGCCCACATCAGCGTTGTTTTTTAGAACGGCCTCTGAAAGCTCGGTTAAATGCTCAGGAAGAGGTTCTGGATTATGAGGGAAATGGCCCGTTGGCTTCGTATAAAGTTCAATGATATTTTCTACGCCTAATTGTTTAAGTAGAGGAACTATGGAAATGCCGCCGGTGGAATTTACCGTATCAACAGCAACAGTGAAATTGGCTTTCTGGATAGCATCAACATCTACTAAATCAAGGTCTAAAATATGTTGGATATGATTCTTAATGGCGTCATAGTCATGGGATAATTGGCCTAAATCATCAACTTGAGAATAGTTGAAATCTTCTTGAGCAGCAAGTGATAGAAGCTCATTGCCTTCGCTGGCATTAATAAATTCTCCTTTTTCGTTGAGTAACTTAAGTGCATTCCACTGCTTTGGATTATGTGATGCCGTGAGAATAACTCCACCATGAGCATGATGATCAGTAACGGCCATCTCTACCGTTGGAGTTGTTGAAAGTCCTAAGTCAACCACATTTATCCCCATCGCATTGAGGGTGCCAATAACTAAATGATTAACCATGGGACCTGATATACGTGCATCGCGTCCTAAAACAACGTCAATTTTTTTATTGGGAAATTTGTTTTTGAGCATTATGGAATATGCACTTACAAATTTTACCACGTCTAATGGACTAAGAGTATCTCCAGGAAAACCACCTATGGTTCCTCTGATACCTGAAATGGATTTTATTAATGTCATAAGATTAGTATATAATTTAAGCGTATTTGAATAAAAGGCAAAAGTAGGTAAAAGATTTATTGAGTGTTTTAGAAAGTTGAATTGAAATTATAACAGCTTTATCAGGGTCAAACTTTCTCCTAATAGTTTAATTGTTTATAGTTAATAGTATAGGTTTCTCTTGGGGGTTTAAGGTTATAGGATTATAATGAATTATTGTAAAACCTATTGCCAATTTTAATAATATTGCATTTTAAGAAGCCTGAGAAAATGTATAAGACCACCCATATCGAAACATTAAGTAAAATGCAGAAAGTTATCCTTAGTCTTCTGTTTTGTGCTTTTATTTTGATAGGTCTTCGTATTGCCGGAGATTATGGAGTAGCTTGGGATGATCATTTGCAAACTGCCATTGGTAAGCAAAACTTGGAATACGCTTTGGGGCAGAATACCGCTATTTTTCATAATGTAGATCGTTTTTATGGTAGTGCTTTTGAAGTGCCTCTATACTTTGTTCAACATTTTTTCTCTTCTTATAAATCGCAGGTTTATGTGAGGCATATTTTGACGTACTTTTATTTTCTGGTAGGTTTATACTTTTTTTTTCGTCTATTAATGCGTCTTTTCAACTCTTTCCCCTTGGCTTTGTTGGGGATGTTTCTGCTCTATCTTAATCCGCGTATTTTTGCGCATTCGTTTTTCAACACTAAGGATATTCCTTTTCTTACAACTTTTATTATCAGCTTATATACTTTATGGCGATTTTTGGAGAGTCCGGCTAAAACTAAGAAATTGATTTTACATGCTTTTGTAAGTGCTTTTATTATCGATATTCGTAGTATTGGTTTTTTGGTGCCAATACTGAGTATAACGATGTTTATGCTGGTATATATTCCCTCGCGAAAGTTTAATAAGATGTTTAAGCCTTTGGCTAAATATATACTTATAATGGCTGTTTTTGTTTACGCCCTTTGGCCTGCAATGTGGACTCATCCATTGCTTGTTATGGAAAGTTTATTTAGAATGGCGCATTTTCCTTGGCGATATACAAATCTTATTGCCGGCCATCTGGTGCTGGCTACTCAAAATCCATGGTATTATATTCCTCTTTGGATTGGAATTACTACTCCTATTGTTATTATTGCGTTCTATTTGTTGGGGGTCTTCTTTATCGTGTGGGATTTTACTAAAATAAAATACCTTATTAAGAATTCCCGCTGGCTATTTATCTCGTTTTTAAGTTTATTTCCCTTGGGTTTGTGGTTGGTATTTTTAATTGTGAAACCAACTTTTTATGATGGGTGGAGGCAGTTGTTTTTTTTGGCTCCGCTTATGATTTTGGGAGCTGTTTATGCTGTTAAAAGAGTATTCAAATTTCTTATTAATAGAAAGTATGCGTTGTCCTTAGCCATTCTGATAGTATTGTTTGTTACTTTGCTCCCGGCCATTAATATTATCTTGCTCCATCCCTACCAACAGACACATTTTAATTTGTTAGTATCAAAAAATAAAAATGTCATTAGAAATAATTACGAAATGGATTACTGGGGATTAAGCTATAAAGAAGGCTTTGAACGTTTGCTTAAGTTGGATAAATCAGCGCATATCAATGTATATGTAGGTAATATTGCTGCCATTGATAATTGGAAGCTTACTGATGAGAAGTTTCATCGTATACATCTTGTTGATAAGCTTAAAGATGCCGATTATTTAATTACCAACTATCGCTTTCATCCCAAAGAGTTTCCCTATAAAAAGGTAATTAGTATTGAGCGACAAGGGAGTTGTATTTTAGGAGTATATCAACTCAAGAAGTAGTTAAAGTAGTTAAGGTTATGGATTTATTGGAATATAGAACAAGTGTAGAAAACAATAGGCATCCCTGGGAACTGGCACGCTTCGCGGTAATGTTACGTCTGTTAAATGATTATCTCTCCAGCCCTCCTCACCATATAGCTGATATTGGTTGCGGTGATACTTTTGTGGTTAATTCTTTGGCGAATAATTATCCTGAAAGTAAGTTTATTGCTGTTGATTCGGCATTTACAGATGCGGATATTCATAATTTTAAATCGATTAATAAGCATACAGATATCAAATTATTGCGTTCCATTAGTGAAATTTCCTTGCAAAAAGAATCTCTTGATTTAGTATTATTGATGGATGTAATTGAACATATTGAGGAGGATAAAGAATTTGTAAAAGAAATTGTTAATCAACATTGGATTTCCAACTCGACTTTATTTTTGGTTACAGTGCCAGCATACCAATCTCTCTATTCTGCACACGATAAGCACTTGTTGCACCATCGGCGATATAATAAAACAAATTTAGAAAATACGTTGAGAAATGCTGATTTAGAAGTGTTGGACTCAGGATATTTTTTCTCTACCCTTGTTGCTGTTAGAGTATTGCAGAAAGGGATGGAGTTGCTTTTTGGTGCTAAAAAGCAGGAGGGACTTGCCAATAAAAATTATTCCTCCAGCAAGCTAGGCCTAATAAAAAATACCTTACTTTTAGACTTTTCTTTAACTCATGCAATTCATCAGTTAAATATTGACATTCCCGGTTTGTCATCCTATGCTATATGTCGAAAATCTGTACAATAATTCCTGTTTATAACGAGGCGCAACGGCTCGATAAGGAGGCTTTTTATTTGTTTTTAAGGAATAATCCAAATCAACTACTATTATTTGTCAATGATGGTAGCAGTGATGACAGTGAACAGATTTTGCAACAAATGGCAGGGCATAATCCACGACAAATTAAGTGTCTGCTACTAAGAAATAATCAAGGTAAGGCGGAGGCAGTAAGACAAGGAGTACGTCAGATAAAGAATTGGACTGAGATAGACTATTTTGGTTATCTGGATGCCGATTTGGCCACGCCATTATCGCAAATTAGTTTTATCTGTAGCTATCTTGATGATAATAAAGGTAAGCTGATGGCATTTGGTAGCAGGGTGAAACTACTTGGAACTGATATCAATCGTAAACTTAGTAGGCATTATTTAGGACGTTTATTTGCCACCAGTGTTAGCTTATTATTTGACCTTCCCATATATGATACCCAATGTGGAGCGAAATATTTTAGAAATAATAGTGATGCTATTTCTTTTTTTGACGAAGAATTTACTAGTAAATGGTTTTTTGATGTGGAATTATTTATCCGTTTAAGAAATAGATTTCCGGAATCTTTACTGGAAAATAAAGCAATGGAGATAGCCTTGCAAAATTGGCAAGAACAAGGTAACTCCAAGTTGAAATGGAGCGATTTTATCCTTAGTCCATGGAGGTTGCTGGAAATCAAACGCCACTATCGAAGATAATTCTTCAGTAAGAGGCTGTTTTGTTATAAATTACACACTTGTTTAAATTGCTTTTAAATAATAAATTGCCTTGCTAATTAGATATATTTTTTCGATATTTGTAGCCCTAGAAATTAAACTTTAACAATGGATAAAGCTACACCGATAGATTTTGAAATAGTAAGCCAAAAGATACAAGAAAGTGGTTTAAAAGAGGTGGGTACTGCCACCATAAGAGAGATAAAAAAGCTCGTCGATACTATTGAAAAAGCAACAGGAGAGAAATATATACGTATGGAAATGGGTATTCCGGGCTTGCCGCCAACCCAAGTAGGAGTTCAAGCAGAAATTGATGCTCTTAAAAAAGGAGTTGCCGCTATTTATCCCGATATTCATGGTATCCCACCACTTAAAACAGAGATATCTAAATTTGTTAAAAACTTTATTGACATAGAGGTATCTCCTGAGGGCTGTATTCCTACTGTGGGCTCTATGCAAGGTGCTTTTGCCGCTTTCCTTACCATTAATAGAATTTATAAAGAAAGACAAAAAGTGTTGTTTATTGATCCTGGATTCCCAGTCCATAAGCAACAATTGCAAGTAATAGGTTATGGGTGGGAGAGCTTCGATGTGTACAATTTTAGGGGTGATAAATTGCGTGAGAAGTTAGAATTCTATCTTAGCAAAGGAGATATTAGCTCCATTTTATATTCCAATCCAAATAATCCATCGTGGATTTGCTTTACTGATAAAGAGTTAAAGATTATTGCAGAAGTAGCTAAGAAATATCATGTGGTAGTAATGGAAGACTTGGCCTATTTTGCCATGGACTTTCGTAAAGATCTGGGTACACCGGCTCAGCCTCCTTTTCAGCCTTCAGTGGCTAAATATACCGATGATTATATCTTATTTATTTCTAGTTCAAAAGCCTTTAGTTATGCAGGCCAGCGTATAGGAATGATGGTTATTTCCGACCATTTATTTAAATCCGAATTTCCCGATTTATTACGTTATTATAAAACATCTCAATTGGGGTATTCCATGATTTTTGGTACTTTATATGCCTTAAGTTCAGGCACATCACACTCGGCGCAATATGCTTTGGCAGCAATACTTAAAGCCGCCAATAATGGTGAACTTGATTTTGTGGAGAATGTGAAGATTTACGGTAAAAAGGCTCATGTTATGAAGAAACTATTTACCGATAACGGTTTTAAGATAGTGTATGATATGGATGATGACGAACCCATTGCTGATGGATTTTATTTCACCTTTAGCTATCCGGGCATGACAGGTGCTGAACTGCTGAGTAAACTTATATATTTTGGTATAAGTGCTATCTCTTTGGCGATTACAGGTAGTGATCGTATTGAAGGGGTGAGGGCGTGCGTTTCATTGGTTAAGGAAAGTCAGTTTGGTGATTTGGAACATCGACTTAAAGCTTTTAATGAACACTATAGCAAGTAGAATATTATTTAATTAAGCAATTGAACTGTTTTTTTATAAAACAGGCTAATATAAATTCAAATTTTTAAATATACAATAATATGGCATTTAAAGGAAAGATTGTGGTGGATACTGAGAAATGTAAAGGCTGTGAAGTCTGTATTCCGGTATGTCCCACTAATGTAATTGAAATGGCCTCTTTGGTAAATTCAAAGGGTTATCATTTTATGGAACAAGTTCGTGAAGAATGTATTGGCTGTACTAATTGTGCGGTTGTTTGTCCCGATGGAGTTATCACTGTTTATCGGGTGAAAGTTTAGTTAACCTATTGAGAATTAAAATATCTGATAGAAGATGAAAGAATTAAGATTAATGAAAGGGAACGAAGCTATGGCTGAGGCCGCAATACGTTGTGGTGCTGATGGCTACTTCGGATATCCCATTACCCCTCAGAGTGAGGTTTTAGAATACTTAATGGCAGAGCGACCATGGATGAGAACAGGTATGGCCATACTACAAGCTGAAAGTGAAGTTGCATCTATCAATATGCTTTATGGTGGAGCTTCAACAGGAAAAAAAGTGCTTACTTCCTCCTCCTCACCGGGGATAAGTTTGATGCAAGAGGGTATATCATACCTTGCTGGAGCTGAATTGCCTTGTTTGGTTATTAATGTGGTTCGTGGTGGACCGGGTTTGGGGGATATCCAGCCTTCTCAGTCCGACTATTTTCAGGCGACAAAAGGCGGTGGACATGGAGATTATCACTTATTTGTTATCGCACCTTCAAGTGTACAAGAATCGGCTGATTTTGTTAAATATGCTTTCGATGTTGCTTTTAAATATCGTATTCCTGCTATGATACTCTCGGATGGTGCCATTGGTCAAATGATGGAGAAAGTGGAACTTTCTGAATCTATTCCTAGAAGAACGGATGAAGAAGTAATTGCTGAATGTGGTGATTGGGCTACTACCGGTAAGACTCCAGATAGAGAACGTAACATTATTACTTCACTAGATTTAGTGCCGGAGCGATTGGAAGAGCATAACCATAAATTGCAAGCCAAATATAAAGAGATCGAAGCCAACGAAGTTCTTTTTGAAGAAATTGAGTGCGATGATGCTGATTATGTATTGGTAGCCTATGGTACTTCGGCTCGTATTTGTCAAAAATCGGTTCAACTGGCTAGGGAAAAAGGATATAAATTAGGTCTTATGCGACCAATTACTTTGTGGCCTTTCCCAAAAGCAAAAATTGCCGAATATGGTGATACTAAAAAAGGCATCTTAACCGTAGAGATGAGTGCAGGACAGATGGTTGAAGATGTTAGATTGAACATTAACGGTAAAATTCCTGTTGAATTTTATGGCCGCAATGGAGGAGTAATTCCTACTCCGGACGAAGTATTAACCGCTTTTGAAAAGCATTTTATTTAGGAGGATAGCTATGGAAATTATAAAAGCAGAAAATTTAGTCTATAAAAAGACAGACCTTATGACCGACAAAGTTTTGAGCTATTGTCCCGGTTGTGGTCACGGTACTACTCACCGTATTATTATGGAAGTAGTAGAAGAAATGGGAATTCAGGAAGATACTATTGGTGTGGCTCCTGTAGGTTGTTCGGTGTTGGCTTATGAATTTATGAATATCGATATGCAAGAGGCTGCTCATGGTAGAGCTCCTGCTCTGGCAACAGCAATTAAAAGATTATGGCCCAAAAAGCATGTGTTCACTTATCAGGGTGATGGTGATTTGGCTGCGATTGGTACCGCCGAAACTATTCATGCCTGTAATCGAGGAGAGAATATCGTTATCGTATTTATCAATAATGGTATTTATGGTATGACTGGAGGCCAGATGGCTCCCACAACATTACCCAATATGAAGTCCTCAACTTCCCCTTATGGTCGCGATGAAGCCATGATGGGACATCCCTTGAGAATTACTGAACTTATTGCTAATCTCCCTGGGGTACATTATGTTACGCGTCAGGCAGTGCATAAACCAGGCCACGTACGAAAAGCAAAAAAAGCCATTAGAAAAGCTTTTGAACAATCTTTTGAAAATAAAGGCTTGTGCTTTGTAGAAGTTGTTTCCAACTGTAATTCAGGTTGGAAAATGACCCCAAACGACTCCAACGTATGGATGGAGGAAAATATGTTCCCTTATTATCCTTTGGGTGATATCAAAGTGGATGGTAATCTAGTTAAGTAATTTTAAATTAAGAAATCATGACTGAAGAAATAATTATAGCCGGATTTGGTGGACAGGGTGTACTTTCCATGGGTAAGATTCTTGCTTATTCCGGTATTATGCAAGACCAAGAAGTGAGCTGGATGCCCGCTTATGGTCCTGAAATGCGCGGTGGTACTGCTAATGTTACCGTCATTATTAGCGATGATAGAATTAATTCACCAGTATTAAATGCTTACGATACTGCAATAATTCTTAATCAACAATCGATGGATAAATTTGAAGAAACAGTGAAACCCGGTGGACTGCTCCTTTATGATCCCAATGGAATTAGCCACCACCCAACACGTAAGGATATTAATATTTATCAGGTGGAGGCTGCCGCCGAGGCAAGTCGCCTTAAATCTGGTAAGACTTTTAATATGGTTGTGCTGGGGGCCTATCTTAAATTGCATCCTATTGTGGAATATGATAATGTAATTAAAGGATTGAAAAAATCACTTCCTGAACGTTACCATCACCTTATTCCAATGAATGAAATTGCCATTAAAAGTGGAATGGAAATCGTTAAAGAGATTCATAAACTTTAAGTTGTTTTAGAATCTTGTTTCGAAATTTATTTTGAAAATATAGCAGCCTCTCCTTTTCGGAGAGGCTGCTTTTGTTTATAATCAAAATTCTCTTGAATTTATTTATGTTATACGACAGTTAAAATAGTATTAATT
>WGCS01000044.1 GCA_015493685.1 Bacteroidales bacterium | reverse complement strand
TATTTCTAAAACATAAAAACGCCTCCTTTTAATGATTTTTCTGAAAAAGAAAAATCATTAACGTCGTTGAACGGTTTATGTTTTTTAACGAAATATTCCCTAATTTTATTAACGCAATTCTTTCCTATGCGGACGTTCATCAGCCTTAGGCTGATGATTTTGGCCATCGACAATTGCCGGTGCCTGAGTATGTTCTTTAGTTTTGTGCGGCAGCTTATAAGGTAACTACGTCGATTCTCCTAAAAACAGATTCCTCTAAGGTCGGGGGTATTAGCTTATATTTGTTTTACCCTCAAGCCGGGAAGGCTCTTCCTTTTTGTCTTGAAACAAAAAGGAAGCAAAAAGTTCAAGGCTTGATAAGTAATAAAGTCTTCCACTGGTCAAAGACTAAGACGAACGGGTGATTTAATCGGTATCCACCGATTAACTTCCCGCTCTTTCTAAGTCTTTGTCGGCACTCCAAACTTCATTCCTTATAATGCCATCCCAAGAATGTTAATTTTTACTTTTATTTGAAACAGTAGTGGATTTAGTAAATTTTACAAAATACAATCAACTAAAACCTTTATTGAGCCTACAGAATAATTTATCTCCCTTAAAAAAAGGGGGATTAATCTGCCGACTTACATTCAGAGTACTAGCTTATATTTGTTTTACCCTCAAGCCGGGAAGGCTCTTCCTTTTTGTCTTGAAACAAAAAGGAAGCAAAAAGTTCAAGGCTTGATATGGATTAAAGTCCTATACTTGATTAAGAATAATGCTCAAATACTACACGCTATAAGTCAGTAGTTTATATTTAATATATGAAAAAGCGGCAAATAAATTTTTCTCTGCTTTTTCTGTCATAGGGCACATAAACTCCCACTGATACCCTTTGATATGCAGCAAATAAGTTTCAGGTATTTTATTGTATATCTTATTACACAAATCAAGCACATAGGACGGCGATACGGCATGCATACTAAATTCTACTTTTGCCTCATTCGGACTCACTTTCGACAGGAAGAAATCATCGATTTCTTCCATACTGGCATCGGCAAAAATCACCTTATCATAATGAGAAATCAACTCAGCATCTTCAATATTGAGTTGATAATTACTATCAAAATCAATATTCTCAATATTATTTTCCTTGGCCCATTTATGCAATTTTTCCACCAGTGCATTGGCTAAACTATCATCTTGTCGCCCAGGATTACCATAGCCGTAAAAGAGTATTTTATTCATCTTAATTTCTTAATTTTTAAAATGCCCCCGACCATTTAAGCCAGGGACATCAAACACAAACCTAATGGTTTCACAACCATCACAATACTAAAAGAGCAATAACAAGCATACTATTTAACAGTTCCTAGAATATTCATTTTTAAATAATTACGTAATTTTTTACCAACTTCATCGTTACCGCTTTTTTTAACGTTCTCATAGGCAATAGTCTATTGTGAGTTTAGATAAATCATTAGCTTACAACGGTCTCAATAGTATCTTTTTATACCTTACGATTTAATTTCTGATATTAAATTATTTTCTGCATTATACATTTTAATTTCTAATGGCATCTTACCAATGGCATGAGTAGCACAGCTCAAACATGGATCATAAGCTCTAATGGCGACTTCCACAGCATTCATCATCGCCTCCGTTATTTCTGTTTTTCCATTCATCATCGATTTTGCCACAAAATTAACCGATCTATTCATCGGTTCATTATTATTGGTAGTGGACACGATTAAGTTGGCCATTTTTATGGTGTCATCATCATTAACTTTATAATGATGAAACAAAGTACCTCTGGGAGCCTCAATTATACCAACTCCTTCATTTCCCTTAAGTCCTGTAGTAACAAGGTCTCCTTTAAGCAAATCGGGATCATTGAGCAATTCTTTCATCATTTCGGCGCAGTGCAATATTTCAATAAGGCGGGCCCAATGCGTATGCAAACACATATTATTGGGCTTACCATTGGTATATGCTTTATAAATTTCAAATTCTTTTTGAGCTAATGGAGTTGGAATAAAATCACAAGTATTGAGTCGGGCTAAGGGACCAACACGATACCACCCTTTTTCTTTTCCCAAGGATTTAAGATAAGGAAACTTCATATAACTCCATGTTTTCACTTCCTCCTCTATATATTTATGATAATCTTGATTTTCAATTTTATCTAAAATAATATTCCCCTCACTATCTACTACCCGAATCAATCCATTGTATAAATCCATGGCACCATCTTCCCTAACAATACTCATGTGATTGGAAGGAAACTGGGCAAAATTGTCGATAAAATCAGTATGTTGTGCATGATAATCTTTAAATAACTGAACTGCTGCTACGGACCAATCAATCATTTTATCCACATTCATCGGGTCAGGACTATGCAGAAAGAAATCACGTTCTTCAATACTTAGATGCTTATTAATGCCACCCGGAATAGCTCCGGTACCATGAATTTTCTTCCCTGCAGTAGCCTTAATAATTTCTTGTCCAAACTTACGCATCATCACCCCTTGCACTGCAAGGTCGGGAAATTGATTGATTACACCAATTACATTTCTTGTCTTGGGATCTGCATCGTAACCAAAAAGCAGGTCGGCAGAGGCAAGATGAAAGAAGTGA
Organism: Bacteroidales bacterium; assembly: GCA_015493685.1. Classification (GTDB taxonomy): domain Bacteria; phylum Bacteroidota; class Bacteroidia; order Bacteroidales; family UBA1556; genus UBA6267. The sequence goes on along the minus strand of WGCS01000044.1, from coordinate 3,538 downwards.
AGCGAATGGGACTGAAATACCTGACCATAGTGCATCAAACGACGCATTTTCTCTCCTGTAGCGGTAAGGCCTTTTGGCCCCACACCAATAATTTGATCTAATGCTTTTGCGGCTGCTAAATGATGACTTACAGGACAAATTCCACAAAGCCTTTGCACCAAAACGGGAGCTTCCCAATAAGGCCTTCCTTGCACAAAACGTTCGAAACCTCTAAACTCAACAATATGCAATCGTGATTGAGTTACTTGATTATTTTCATCAAGATGAATGGTAACCTTACCATGGCCTTCCACTCTGGTAACCGGTTCTATGGTTATTTTCTTTGACATTATAAATTATTTTAGGTATTTATTCAATATTCTGTTAATCGTATTTTATTAACTCATAGGGTAAATCCATTTTATCCCCACTAAGCAAAGCCAGCAAAGCTTCCCAAATAAGATCTGCCCTTGGTGCACATCCCGGCAGAAAATAATCAATCTTCACCACTTCATGAGCAGGATATACTCTATCCAAAATCATTGGCAATTCATCATCGTTTGGCATTATTGCTTCCTTATTTAATTGTACTGTTGGCCCATCTCTATAGGCTTCATTTAGACAATCCTCAATGGGAATACCATTACGCAAAGCAGGTAATCCACCCATAATAGCACATTCGCCCAAGGAAATAAGCACATCACAGTTCTCTCTAAAATCTTGAAGAACACGAACATTCTCGCTATTGCAACACCCTCCTTCTATTAAGCCAATATTATATCTTTGAGTAAATGCTTTTATATCAGTAAGCGGAGATTTGCCAATATCGACCAACTCAACAAGTTTCAATATTCTTTCATCAATATCTAAAAATGACATATGACATCCAAAGCATCCCGCCAATGATGCTGTTGCTATTATCGGTTTTTTCATTTTAGCTCCTCCATTTTAGCTGTAAGTTGGGCATTTTCCACACAACTACCAATTCTATTTTTATCATATTTACGTTCTCCAATAGGTGTTTTATAGGCTGTTCCTTTTAGTAGGATAGATCCCACTGGACAATTTTTTGCAGCTAACTCTGCCAACTCTTTCGACATGTTTTTTGCCATCATTGTATCTATGCTTACTTCTATCTTATCGCCCCGATTTAAAAAAGCAAAATACGATTTACCTTGCTCATCTTTAATCGACCGGATGCATCTTTTGCACCGAATACATCGATTATAATCGATTATTAAATAAGGACAATCTGTATTAACAGCTCGTTTGGGCCATTGGTATGAAAAACGTGGTGCCATAATATCAAAACGATATCCCAAAGCTTGCAAATCGCAATTACCACTCATTTCGCAGGTCGGACAAAAGTGATTCCCTTCGTTAAAAAGAAGTTCAATAAGTGCGTTACGTATTTCTTGAATCTCATCGGTTTCGCTTTCTATTTCCATACCACAGGCCACCGGCGTAGTACAAGCGGTAGCATATCTTCCATTAATTTTTACGGTACAAACTCTACATGAACCACAAGGATTTGTCCCTTGCATATTGCATAAAGTAGGAATATAAATTCCATTGTCGCGGGCAGCATCCACAAGCATCTGTCCGTAGAGGGCTTCACATTCCTTATTATCTATTTGAAATTTTATCTTTTCCATTTTACCATTTTATATATTTGGTATTCTATTGACTACTCTACACGATTCTTTCACCGCATTTTCCATATTAAAACAACTCTCAAAGTCTTTTCCACTCTGCAATAGTTGATTATATAAATACCTAAAATTCTGAAGAGAAGTAGTTATCGGGTTAGCAGCTGTTTGTCCTAATCCACATCGGCTTACTAAATTAAATTTAGACCATGAAAGTAAATCTTCAATATCCTGTTCCACTCCTTTCCCTTGCAATATCTTCTCTAATTTTTGTTTTAATTGCTGCGTTGTTACTCTGCAACTGACGCAAGATCCACAAGATTCATCCACAAAGAAATTTATAAAATTAAGCACTACCTCTTTTAACAAATCTCTCGAATTGTCAAAAATCATCATGGACCCGCCGGTGGATAAATCTCCATAGCAAATTTTGCGATAAAAACTATCCTCCCCTATCAGACTACCCGAAGGTCCTCCCACCTGAACTGCCAATGTATTTTGTGCACCAACCATATTAAGCATTTGCTCTATAGTCATACCCCATTCTATTTCATAAACACCGGGGCGCTGACAATCTCCGGAAATGCTTAGCAACTTTGTTCCCACCGATTGTTTGGTTCCATAACGGCGATACCACTCTCCACCTTTTTCAATAATCCTGCATACCTTACAAAATGTTTCCACATTATTCACTGATGTGGGCTTATTCATATACCCTTTTTGCACGGGAAAAGGCGGCTTATAACGAGGTTCACCCCGCTTGCCTTCCATGGATTCTATCAATGAAGATTCCTCACCACAGACATAAGCACCTCCACCAAGTTGAATGCGCACATCAAAATCAAAACCTTGTTTCCCCAAAATATTCTTTCCCAATAAGTGCTTTGTTCTTGCCGTATTCAGTGCATTCTGTAAATGCCCAAGCATATATTTATATTCATAACGTAAATATATAATGCCCTGCTTTGCGCCAATTGAATAAGCTGCCAAAGCCATTCCTTCAAATAGCATAGCCGCTTTTTCTGTTAGCAACACACGATCTTTAAATGTTCCCGGCTCTCCTTCATCAGCGTTGCAAATAATATATTTCTCTTTATCTTCAGAAAACCGACAAAACTCCCATTTCATCCCTGTAGGGAAACCGGCTCCTCCACGTCCTCGTAAACCGGAAGTTTTCACAATCCCTATTACTTCCAAATCTGATTTTTTTACGGCTAATTGAAGTGCTGTTCCTACTTGGTAATAATCGTCAAGCAACAAACCTGTTTTTCTGATATTATTATTTACCATGGAATTTAAAACCTCCTTAGAATTCTCCCCATCGCCCAAAGGCAAATAGAACAAATCTTGAATATCCTTTCCCTCTTGCAAACCTTCAACCACATAACGGGCTCTTTCAGGAGTTAACGAAGGAAAAACAATTCCATCAATAAGAGCCGCCGGCTCTTGATCACTCATCCCAATACAGGCAGTTGATAACAAAGCAATTCCATCAGAATTTAAGCCTCCCATTTTACAAGCTAAAGACTCTTCAAAAGCCTGTAACACTTCGGCTCTTCCATGCATATTAGCCACAACACTATCATTGAGATAGATTCTATGCCTAGCAGGTTTGGAAGTAAAGAAATGATAAAATGAAAGCGTTTGCCTAACTTGAATTTCTGAAATAGTAAGCTGCTGTGCTAAATCTGCAATATGTTCATTTGAAACATACGACTTCTCTTGTTGTATTGCCAATAGCATATCCATTAATCGGTCAGCTTTAGGCCCTATATCGTCAATAATTTTTTGCACTAAAAGACTCATAAAATTTGGGTTTTAGATTATTGTTAATCTTTTAACACCGCAAAGATATATTCTTTTGTTATTCAAATAACAATTAACTAAATTTAGAATAATTCTAAATTATA
>WGCS01000043.1 GCA_015493685.1 Bacteroidales bacterium | reverse complement strand
GTATGAATACTATATGCGACCTTGAAATTTACGGAAAAGATAAAGAAGCAGCTTTGCAGAAATCAGTTAGCCTTATTAACACAATAAATGGCATTGTAGACGACTTCTCACCAGAGTCAGATGTATACAAGATTAACGAAAATGCAGGCATTCACCCTATAAAAGTATCTAAAACTACGATCGATATACTGGAAAAAGCAATACAAATTGCAAAGCAGACAAACGGGGCTTTTGACCCTACAATCAGACCGCTATTAGTTATATGGGGATTCAAAAATAAAAATTATAGAGTTCCCACAGAAGAAAAGATTAAAGCAGCATTAAAGTTAATCTCTTATCAAGACATAGTAATTAACAAAGAAGATAACACGGTCTTTCTAAAACATAAAGGTGAAGGAATCGACCTGGGAGGCATCGCAAAAGGATACACATTGGACAAAATTAAAGAAGCGCTAGACAATTTCAACATAACAAGCGCACTAATAAATATGGGCGGCAATGTACTTACATACAAAAATCCTCCAAATAGCTCTATGTGGCGTATTGGAATTAAAAACCCCAGAGGTAGCGGGATTCGAGGCATCATCCAAGTAAAAGGAACAAAACTTATTTCTACCTCCGGAGATTACGAACGCTACTTTATAAAAAACGGAGTAAGATACTGCCACATTATAAACCCAAAAACAGGCAAGCCTGCAAGGAAAATAATATCTATTACGGTAGTTTCTGATAAGGGCTACCTTGGGGATGCATTGTCAACTGCTTTCTTTGTAAAAGGAAAAGAGTTTGCTTTGCAAAATACAACAAGATTTAATGTAGGTGTAGTAGGGTTCGACGATAAAATGATGCCTTTTATCTCAGATAATCTTAAAAATTCAGTTACAATTTACAATGAAGCAAGGTGACAAATTTGTACTTTATGGGCTTATAGTTCTTGTATTCATCCTGCTCATAGAATACGGTTTTTTCCAAAGGCGTTCCGACAAAGTAGTTGTAATAAGAAGTGATGGAAAAATTGTCAAAGAATTGCAAATAGAGAAAAATGTTTTTTTTGAAGTAAAAAGTAAAGAAGGCCATCTTTTTGTAGAAATAAGGAACGGAAAAGTTAAAGTAATAAATTCTACCTGCAAGGACAAACTTTGTGAGAAAGAAGGCTGGATTAGTAATGTTGGGGAGAGCATTATCTGTTTACCGAATAGGATTTCTGTCTCAATAATAGGAAAAAACGGAGAAAAAATTGACACAGTCACATACTGAACTTAAAAAAATAACTTATCTTTCTGTATTTATTGCGCTTGCTATAGTACTAAACTGGATTGAGCCTCCTCTTTTTAGCTTTATCCCTGGGCCAAAGTTAGGCCTTGCTAATATATCGACAGTTATTACACTCTACATATTTGGCCCGTTGGATTCTATCTTGGTTTCCTTTTTCCGTATCATTCTTGGAGCAATAATTAAAGGAACTTTGCACCCAATACCATTCTTTACAAGCTTCTTCGGGGGTATTTCGGGAGCACTCGTTATGGCATTTCTATATAAAGTTTGCAAAGATAAATTTAGCATTGCAGGTTTAAGTACAATAGGCGGTATAACAAACAACTTAGTACAGTTCATTGTCGTTCTTTATATAACAAAAAATTACGCTTTCTGGGCGTATCTCCCGATTCTGCTTATAATAGGAGGCATTAGCGGATGGATTATTGGTATAATTTCAAACCTTGTTTATAATAAACTACAGCAATATGAGAGGCAAATAAATGGACGATAGAAAAAGATTCTGGATAATGATTTTGTATATTTTTATTGGTGCAGTATTGGGCACCGTATTAGGAATTGCATTAGAAAATGTGTTTCCAATCTTCGGATACTACTTGAAGTTTGGATTTTCTCCATTCACTCTTCACTTTGTAATAGGAGACCTCACATTAGGATTCAACCTATATGTGAATGTAGGGACATTAATTGGGGTAATTATATTTGTTTATTTATTTCTAATACTTTAAAGCAATTATGACAAGGGAAAATAAACAGCAAATTATACTTGCTTCATCCTCACCAAGG
>WGCS01000042.1 GCA_015493685.1 Bacteroidales bacterium | reverse complement strand
CTTATCGGATATAATGATTTGAATACTCATTATTGCTTAATAAGCTATAAGCTAATGATACTATTTTTAGGCTTTGAAAAAGACCACATATTTTGTCGAAAAATATTCTTCATCAAAATACGCTGAAATGGGAAATAGATGTGCTTTCTTGGGAGTTTCCTTTAATTCCTCGCTGAAGTCGCCACCCTTAAGATAAAAAATCCCATTGGGTAAGTCATTAAAACCTTTTTTCTTTTTGACTTTATTTTTAGTCCATCCTAAAAATTTTGGCAATGCAGTCACAGCTCTGCTTACAATAAAATCAAAACTTTCGTTAAGTTGTTCTACGCGAATCTGCTCTGCACTTACGTTTTTTAGCCCAAGGCGTTGGCTGATATCATTTACTACTTTTATCTTCTTGCCAATGCTATCTACCAAATGAAAATTGCATTGGGGAAATAATATAGCCAAAGGAATACCCGGAAATCCTCCTCCTGTTCCTATGTCAAGTATAGTTGTGCCGTTTTTAAAGTTAATGACTTTGGCTATAGCCAAGGAATGCAAAAGATGTCGTTCTTCAAAGAACTCCATGTCTTTTCTTGAGATAAGATTAATCTGTGCATTCCATTCGTGATAGAGTGCAATCATTTTCTCAAACTGTTTCTTTTGCTTGCTGCTGATATTAGGAAAGTATTTTAGGACTTGTTCCATCTAATTATAGAGTTTTAGTATTGGTTTTTAATTTGTTGAACAAAAGCTTCACATAATTCCAATACTTTTTCAGTTTGTTGAAGATGTGGAATATGGCCGCAGTCTTTTAATTTAGCCACTTCGATAAGTGTACTTTGTGCTTCTCTTGCAATTCTATCAATTTGTTCGTAAGTTCCAAATTCATCATTATCACCTTGTATAAGGAGGAGAGGAGTTTTTATTTTGCGTAGTTCTTGCGTGGCATCCCAGTCTTTTGTATTTGCTTTTAGCCAGTGTGAGCTCCAGGTATCAATAAGGTTGGCCGCTCTCCCTTGATGGTAACGATCTAATACTTTTAAAATTTCGGGATTATTGAGCATAGTGCGTGCTTTGGCAATACCAGCGAGAGAATGTTGTTCCAACATAATATGTGGGGCTTCAATAATGGCCCCAAGTAATTCAGGCATAGCTTCCGAACTTTGAATTAGCCCAATTGTTCCGCCATCGCTATGACCAAAAATAAGAATAGAATTTTTAAATCCTAAAGCTTTTAGTAGTTCAGGCAACATTATTAATCCCTCAAAATGAAGAAATTTGGTACCGAGCGGGCCCATCCATGGATCGGATTGCCCGTAACCTACACGCTCATATACAAGTGCAGGAAGTTGCAAACGTTCGCTAAGAGATTTGGGGAAATTCTTCCATTGTGGAATGCTCCCTAATCCTTCATGTAGAAATACTATTAAATCCCTACCTTCATCAATCCACTGTTGCTCAATGAGTTGATAATTAATATTTTTTCCTAATACTTTTGTAATCATCAGGCAAAAGTAAGAAATTTATAGGTTATGTTTTCTCTTTTATATGGTTTAAAAATACTATTCTGTGGATGCCCCCTGCCGTAAATGGTGGAAGAGCATAATGTTCCCATATTTAGTTGATTAACTTAATGGTATAGTCTCCTGCCTGATATATAGTAATCGAAAAAATTGCATTATACGTTAGCGAATGAAGCTTGTTATATGTTGTGTATCTAACAGTAATGGTTACTGGAAAATTGATGTTATCATAACCAACAAGCTGTCCTGAAGTGGTATAGGTCCCATTGGTAGAAATTAGATTTACATCGGAGACATCAAGATTTCTGCTGCCATTTTGCCAGAAATCAAAAAGTACACGATTGTGGAAGGCGTTGGTATTATCAATTTGATAGCGGTCGATATTGTATATCTCTTCTACTGTGGGCTGTTTTATTTTTTTGCCTTGATAGATATCATTTTTCCATATTCCACTCATGGTGCTATCATTGCCATTATAACTAAAATGATAGTTTCCAAAACCATTACGTTTGCCTTTTTTCCATTGGCCATCATAGATGTTTCCATTGTGCCATGTATATTTTCCTTTGCCATTGGGTAGGCCTTTTCTCCATTCTCCTTTATAAGTGTCGGTGCCTTTGGCTATTCCATAAGCATTAGCAAGGCCATGTTTGCATCCCCCTTTATAATGTCCTTGTAGGTTGGTAACTAATACTTTACAGCTATCTTGTGCAAGCATATTAAGGCTGATAAATAGAATTAATAAGAGCAGAAATACCGGCTTACTACTCTTCAGTGCACTATACTTGCTTTTCTTGCTGTCTTTTGTTGTTTGTTGGATGTTAGTTTGATTTAGTATGAACATGATGCTTAAATTTTTAGTGGAAACTTGGTGGAATTTTTCCATGAACGAAGGTAATAGTATTCTTTACGCTTTGTTGGTATTTATAAATAAAATTTCTTAAATATTATCGTATGCAACGGCCTTTCAGAATTACGTTAATAAATCATTGTTGTCCGATAAGAATGTTAATAAATTCTATACTTTACCATTTCAAGGTAAAATGTTGCTTACTATAGTTGGAGCTAAAGCTGATAATGCCCAAATGAAATAAGTCAATACTTAATTGCACTTTAGAATCAGATATAATTTCTTTCCATGCCTCAGTCATTTCCTTGGACCAATAAATATCGTCAAATACGATGAAGCTGTCCTTAGCTAGCAATGGTTTTACTGTGTTAAAATAGCGTAGGCAAGCTTCATAGGTATGGTTCCCATCAATAAATAGTATATCGGGTTTGGTGTCTTTAACAACTTGAGTGAGTACATCGTCAAAGTTGGAAGTGATAAGGTTTATATTATTAATCTTTAATTGCTTAAAATTACTCTTGGCTACATGGGCAATTTCGGGGCTTCCTTCTATAGTTGTAATAGCACTATTGCTATTGTAGAGGGCTAGATATGCCGTTGTTATCCCCAAAGAAGTGCCTAGTTCTACTATTGATTTTGCTTTTATCTTTTGTGCGAGACAAGCGATAAATTTGGCTTCTTTTTGTGATTTCAAGGAGTATTTGGCAATGGATCTGATACTTCTTTTGGCTTGATTAGTAACATGGGACCCTGCACCTAAATCATTGATTGGAATAATAGTGTTGTTTTGTAAAACTTGTTTCCTAATATTTTCAATGGAATTGTCACTGGGGTGCTTTGCTTGTTTGTGAAGGCAGCGGTCGTAAAGATTGTATAGGAAAGGAGAATGAAGGCTGTGACGACCTTTGGCCATCTGCCAATGTTTGATATATTGCTTAGCGGAATATAATTGTAGTGTCACAAGTTAACGAGATAAATTAGCTTTTTTTTTAAAAAACTATTTTGCTTTAAGTAGATAGTTGAAAATAAAAAAAGGAAGTAAGCTTTTATATAAGACAAAAGCTTACTTCCTAAATAATGTGATAGCTTAGTAGGCAATATTAACGGCATCCACTGATTTAATCTCAGGAATAGCTTTAATCATTGCTTGTTCTACACCCTGTTTAAGGGTCATAATACTCATTGAACAACTGGCACAAGCACCTTTTAATTCTACTTGTACTTCGTTTTCATCAGTGAGATGAACAAATTCAATATCTCCGCCATCAGCAACTAGATAAGGTCTGATTTGAGTGATAACATTATTCACTTTTTGAATAAGTTCTTCGCGAGATTCTTCTGCCATAATAATAAATTTTTAATGTGTTGAGCAGCCTGCTCCCTCTTTCATTTCTACCTTGGTAGTGGGAGCCATTTCTGCATTTCTCTTTTCGGTTTGCAGGATTACGTTATCGGCCAACTGGCGGAATGCTTTTCCCATGGGGTCATCAGCATTAAGGGCAATTGGTTTTCCGTTTTCGCCACCTTCCATAATATCTTGTACCAGTGGTATTTCTGCCAATAATGGTACATTCATTTCTTTGGCTAGCTTTTTTGCTCCTCCTTTGCCAAATATGTAGTACTTATTATTAGGTAATTCCGCTGGAGTAAAATAGGCCATATTTTCAATAAGTCCCAATACTGGTACATTAATGTCTTTTTGTTGGAACATGGATACTCCTTTTCTTGCATCGGCAAGGGCAACTTCTTGAGGTGTGCTTACAATTACTACCCCTGTGATTCCAATGGCTTGAACTAAAGTTAAGTGAATATCTCCTGTTCCGGGAGGCATGTCGATTACTACATAGTCAAGTTTTCCCCAATTACCATCGTTGATAAATTGGTTTATCGCATTGGTAGCCATCGATCCTCTCCAAATTAAAGCTTTGTCGGGCTCAACAAAAAATCCTATGGAGATAATTTTAATGCCATATTTTTCAATGGGTTCTATCCATGTTTTACCACCTTCTTGAGTGGCTACGGGACGCGCATTTACCAAATCAAACATGATAGGGGCTGAAGGTCCATAAATGTCAGCATCTAAAAAGCCTACTTTAGCTCCCGTTTTTGCCAGTGCTATGGCTAAATTCGCTGCTATTGTTGATTTACCTACTCCTCCTTTTCCTGATGCTACGGCAATGATATTCTTCACTCCGGCAAAAGGTTTGTTAGGTGCTTTGAAGGCTGCCGCTTCAAAATGTTGCACTTTGGGTTCAACTTCTACTTCAATATTTTCATCAAGGTAGAATTTTAAGGTCCTTTCACAGGCCTTTATCAAAGATTTTGAAAACGGATCCTTGGCGCTTTTTATTACCAAAGAGAATTTAATTTTATCTTCGGTAATTTCGAGGTCTTCCACCATCCCCAATTCAACAATGCTCTTGCCTGATTCGGGATGTTTTACCATTTTTAAGGTGTCCAACACCTTTTCTGTATTGAATTTCATTATTGTATATTGTTTAATTACAGTATGTTACATCTAAATACTTATTCTTATTTAGATTGGGTAAAGATAAGCATTTTATTGATACCTCAATAAGGTATTTCGTTTTGTCGTGAAAAATTATCACTTTTTATCACTTTTTATGAATATATTAACTCCTGTGAATTGATTACTTGCATTAACTATTTTGTAAGGCTTTTTGTTTGAGTAATTTCGTGATAATATTCAATATTCTCAATTTAGTATTTTGATTGTCAGGCTATTTCTTGGTTTTTACTGTATTAAATGTATTGCTTTTTATTTGGGGTCTATTGTTATAACGATAACATTGTCAGGTTTATAACAGGGATTTCATAGTGATTTTTTTTTACGTTTCAATGGAATAAAATGATATATGTTTGTTTTTGAATTATGAGTAATATAACTTAAATAAAATATGCCTCATCTTTGTAATTGAGATAACAAAAATTATATCTTTGCAAAATTATTGAATTAGGTTAAAAATCATTAAATTTTTATGTCACAACAGATCAAGATTAAACGTGGCTATGACATAAGGCTCAAAGGAAAAGCACAGGAAAAGGTGCAAAAACTTTCTTTGAATAAGTATGCCGTTAAGCCAACAGATTTCCACGGAATCTTTCCGAAATTGTCTGTACGAGTGGGAGACAAGGTTAAAAGAGGTGCTCCCATATTTTTTGACAAACATCATGAACATATTTCTATACCATCACCAATAAGTGGTACGGTTACCGATGTAATACGTGGGGCGAAACGAAAAATGCTTGAAATTAGGATTGAGGATGATGGCGCTGATGAGTTTGTAGATTTTGGTATCGAGAATCCTGAAAATTTAGGCGCTGAAAAAGTTAAAAGCAAATTAATAGAAAGCGGATTATGGAGTTTGATACGTCAGAGGCCATATACGGTTATTGCTAATCCTGTTGATAAGCCCAGAGATATTTTTATCTCAGGTTTCGATTCGGCACCTCTAGCTGCAAATCTGGATTTTGTTTTGGAAGGAAAAGAAGAATCTTTTCAAGCAGGTATTATGGCATTAAGCAATCTCACTGAGGGTAAAATTTATTTAGGTATTGGTGCGAACACCAAGTCCAAGGTACTACTCCAAACTAAAGGTGTTGAGCGTGTGCAATTTGATGGCCCACACCCTGCCGGTAATGTTGGTATTCAAATTCATCATATTTCACCTATTAATAAAGGTGAGCTTATTTGGACAGTGCAAGCACAGGATGTTGTTACCATCGGTAATTTATTTTTAAAGGGGCAATACGATTCGGATATTACCATTGCCTTGGTGGGATCAGAAATTGAGAATCCACAATATTATCAAGTAAAGAGAGGAGCCGATATAGCTGGTATTGTTGAAGGTAAAACTACTCCTGGTCATTTGCGCTTTATAAGTGGTAATGTTTTAACCGGTACTAAAATTGAAAAAAATGGCTATTTGTCATATTATCATAATATGATTACAGTTATTCCCGAAGGTGATAAGTATGAACTGTTTGGGTGGCTAATTCCCAGTCCCAAAAAACTTAGTTTTTATCGAACGGCTTTCTCTTGGCTGACTCCCAATAAGGAATATCGATTGAATACAAACCTTAATGGTGGAGAAAGAGCCTTTGTTATGACAGGATTTTTAGAGAGAGTACTTCCAATGGATATTCTTCCTGTATATTTACTAAAAGCAATAATGGTTGACGATATCGATCAGATGGAACAACTTGGTATTTATGAGGTTGATGAAGAAGATATTGCCCTTTGCGAATATATTAGTATTTCCAAAATCAATATGCAGGAAATTCTTCGTAATGGTCTGGATATGATGCGAAAAGAGATGAGCTAATCTTAATTAAATTAATGATAATAAATGAAACTAATAAGAAATATTTTAGATAAAATAAAGCCTCAAGTGCAAGAAGGTGGTAAGTATCATGCTTTCCATGCTTTGTTTGATGCTGCTGAGACTTTCTTTTTTGTTCCTGATGTTGTTACAACAAAAGGAAGTCATATTCGCGATGGAGTGGATATGAAACGAACTATGTTTACTGTTGTAGTGGCGCTTATTCCTGCCTTGCTTTTTGGTATGTGGAATGTGGGACAGATGCACTTTAGATCCATGGGAGTATCGGTAGATATTCTGGATGCTTTTTGGTATGGATTTTTAAGAGTGTTGCCTTTAATTCTTGTAACTTACGGTGTCGGCTTGGGTATAGAAATTGCCTTCGCTCAGTCGCGAGGCCATGAAGTAAATGAAGGTTTTTTTGTGTCGGGGATGCTTATTCCATTAATAGTTCCGGTAACAACACCATTATGGATTCTTGCCATTGCCGTTGCTTTTGCCGTAGTTTTTGGTAAGGAAGTATTTGGAGGTACCGGGATGAATATTGTAAATCCAGCCTTGTTGACAAGAGCATTTTTGTTTTTCTCTTATCCCGCTGCCATGAGTGGTGACAAAGTTTGGATTGCTGCTAAAGCGGATGCTTTCTCAGGGGCAACACCCTTGGCTGAACTTACTGCCGGTCATTCTGCCGGCTTAAGCCCTTTGGACATGATTATAGGCGCTTATCCCGGCTCTGTGGGTGAAACCTCTGTCATTGCTATTGCCATTGGAGCATTTATTCTCCTTTATACCGGTGTGGCTAGTTGGAAAATTATGACTTCCTTCTTCGTGGGTGGTTTAGCAATGGCCCTAATTCTTAACCTTTTTGCTTCAAGTTTTCCCGCAAACTCGTATTTGCAACTTCCGGCATGGGAGCACCTATTAATTGGTGGATTTGCTTTCGGTGGGGTATTTATGATTACTGATCCGGTTACCGCCTCGCAAACAGAAATAGGGAAATGGATATACGGTTTCTTGGGAGGACTCTTGGCGATAATGGTTAGAGTTCTTAACCCGGCTTATCCGGAGGGCGTTATGTTGGCAATATTGTTTATGAATATATTTGCGCCGACCATTGACTATTATGTTGTGGAAGCAAATATTAAAAAACGATTGAAACGGGCCAGGGTGGTTTTTAATAGTAAAAATCTGTAAATATTTATAATGATGGATAAGAATAGTAATGCTTATATATTTATTTATGCTTCGGTTATGGTTGTATTGGTTGCAGTAGTGTTAACTTCGGCCAATCTAATGCTAAAACCATTGCAAGAAAAAAATAAGCGAAATGAGAAAATGATAAATCTCTTGTCAGTGATAGGTGTAAAAGCTGATGCTGCTGATGCCGCTGAATTATACAACAAACATGTGGTACAGGAAGTTATAATTAATAAAAAGGGTGACGAATTGAGTGTTTACTCCAAAGGTAAATTTATTAAGGGAGATAAACGTGCCTTCTCCATTGATTTAAAAGCCGAAATGAGAATAATTGCTGATGGTGGACCCGTGGCAGTACCCCTGTTTATTATGCAGAAAGATAGCGTTAAATATTTCGTAATTCCAGTTTATGGTAAGGGCTTATGGGGACCAATCTGGGGTAATGTTGCCCTGGAAAGTGATGCTAATACTATCTATGGGGTTAATTTTGGTAACGAAAGTGAGACTCCTGGTTTGGGCGCTGAGATTTCTAGTCCCCCTGTTTCCGGTAAAGTGGTGTTCTCAGATGAATTTAAAGGAAAGAAAATCATGAATAGTAAAGGTAAATTTACTTCGGTAAAAGTAATTAAAGGTGGTGTGAAAAATCAAAGTGCTGTTAAACCGGCACATGGTGTTGATGCAATTTCCGGAGCTACCCTTACGAGTAATGGCGTTTCGAATATGCTTTATGATTGTCTTGAAAATTATGTTAACTTCTTAAAAAAGAATAAATAGTTATGGCAGCAAAACAAGATAGAGAACCAATGTTCTCACCAAAGAATTTGAGGCTTATTACCAACCCAATTAATGTGGACAATCCAATTACCAAACAGGTATTGGGAATTTGTTCTGCTTTGGCAGTAACGGTTAAATTAGAACCGGCAATAGTAATGGCATTATCAGTAACTGTTGTGGTAGCAGTTGGTAATTTTATTATTTCAGCCATGCGTAATACTATCCCTTCTCGAATAAGGATTATTGTGCAATTGGTGGTAATTGCCGCTTTAGTAATATTAGTGGATCAGGTACTGAAGGCTTATGCCTATAATGTGAGTAAACAATTATCGGTATTTGTTGGCTTAATTATTACCAACTGTATTATTATGGGACGATTTGAAGCCTTCGCCATGGCTAATAAACCTTGGCCTTCTTTTCTTGATGGTATTGGCAATGGAATAGGATATGGAGTTATTCTCGTTATTGTAGCTTTCTTTAGAGAGCTTTTTGGATCGGGAGCGTTATTTGGTCATCAAATTATTCCTGATTCATTCTACAATATGGGTTACGTAAATAATGGTTTAGTAATTCTGCCCCCAATGGCTTTATTTGCAGTGGCAACGATAATATGGGTGCAACGATCAAGAAATAAAGAACTTATAGAGGACTAATTGAAACTATTTTAAAGAAAAAGATATGCAAGATTTAGTAAATATATTTGTAAAATCCATATTTGTTGATAATATGGTTTTTGCCTACTTCCTTGGGATGTGTTCCTTTTTGGCAGTATCAAAAACAGTAAAAACTTCTGTTGGACTTGGTGCAGCAGTAATATTTGTGTTGGTAATAACTGTACCTGTGGATTACCTTATGAATAAATATATCCTTGAACCCGGTGCCTTGGTTTGGTTGGGAAAAGAATATGCCAGTATTGATTTAAGTTTCCTTAGCTTTATTATGTTTATTGCTATTATCGCTTCTATGGTCCAGCTAGTTGAAATGGTTGTGGAGAAATTCTCTCCTTCTTTATATGCTTCTTTAGGAATATTTCTTCCTTTAATTGCTGTAAACTGTGCCATACTTGGAGGTTCATTATTTATGCAACAGCGCAATTATGCCAATGTTGCCGAAGCTACAGTCTTTGGACTTGGTTCCGGTGTTGGTTGGTTTATGGCTATTGTGGCTATAGCCGCTATTCGCGAGAAAATCCGTTATTCAAATGTACCCGCCCCACTTAGAGGTCTGGGAATAACATTTATTATTACCGGGATAATGGCAATTGCATTTATGACCTTTATGGGAATTAAATTATAGTTGATATTTTATTGATAATATTAAAATTAAATATGATGATTTTAGCAGAAATACAAACCTCAACCATTATCCTTATTAGTGTTGTCGTTTTTCTTATAACTATGCTGTTATTGGTGAGCATACTACTCTATGCCAAAACAAAGCTAACTCCGCAAGGATTGGTTAAGATAAATATCAACGGAGAAAAAGATGTTGAAACAGAACCGGGGTCCTCTTTATTAAGTACACTGGCTAACGAAAAAATATTTATTCCCTCTGCCTGCGGTGGTGGTGGTACCTGTGGGATGTGTCGATTGCAGGTTTTTGAAGGTGCCGGTGATATTCTTCCCACCGAGAAAGGCTTCTTCACTAGAAAAGAGGCTCAAGACCATTGGCGATTGGCTTGCCAGGTGAAAGTACGTGGAGACCTCAATGTGGGAGTGCCTGCTGAGATATTCGGTATTAAAAAATGGGAATGTGAAGTGGTGTCTAATAATAATGTGGCTACTTTTATTAAAGAATTTATTGTTAAACTTCCCGAAGGTGAGCATATGAATTTCCGCTCCGGAGGGTATATCCAAATTGATGTGCCTAAGTGTGAAGTCGATTATAAAGATATCGATATTAGTGATGAATATCGTGGTGATTGGGATAAGTTTAATATGTGGAGCCTGAAGATGAAAAATCCGGAGCCTGTTTATCGCGCTTATTCTATGGCAAATCATCCTGCGGAAGGGAATATTGTAATGCTTAATGTAAGAATCGCAACTCCTCCCTTTGATCCGAAAATTAAAGGTTTTAAAAAGGTTAACCCTGGGATTTGTTCTTCCTATATTTTTAATCTTAAACCCGGCGATAAAGTAACGGTATCAGGTCCTTACGGTGAATTCTTTGTTAAGGATACTAAGCGGGAGATGATGTTTATTGGTGGTGGTGCCGGTATGGCTCCAATGCGCTCTCATATTTTTGATCAGTTTAAGACTAAAAAGGTGAGGGATAGAAAAGCTACTTTTTGGTATGGTGGTCGATCTTTGAGAGAATTGTTTTATGTGGATCAGTTTAGAGAAATAGAAAAAGAATTTTCTAATTTTACTTTCAATATTGGATTATCAGAACCTCAACCCGAGGATCATTGGACTGGTTATGTTGGATTTATACACCAAATTATCCTTGATAATTATCTTTCTAAACACGAGGAGCCGGAAGAAATTGAATATTATCTTTGTGGCCCTCCTATGATGAACCAAGCTGTACTTAAAATGCTCGATGATTTAGGAGTACCCGAAGAGATGATTGCCTTCGATGATTTTGGAGGTTAGAAATAATAAAAAAGGTCAAGTTTTCTTGACCTTTTTTATTATTATCCCCAGTTCTAATTTAGTTTATTATACTAAAATTTATTGTTTATCATATTGGGGCCATATTATTTCTAATTTTGCCCTTTAGTTCAATGTGATATTCTAATACTAATTGCCATGAAGAACATAGTATATATTTTTATTGTTAGCCTTGCCATTTTTGCTTCTTGCAATCATCCGCTTAATGTTGATACGTATAAGCATTCAATACGAGGTGAGGCTCAAGGTACTTATTATGCCATTACCTATTACGATAGTTTAAATAGAATGTTAAAACCACAATTTGATTCTGTGCTTGATGCATTTGATTTGTCTGCCTCTAATTATAAACCCCAATCAATTATTTCTAAAGTAAATCGTAATGAGAAAGTGAAACTTGATGATATTTTTATAGGGAATTATCGTTTGGCCATGAAAGTGTCAGCACAGACCAATGGCGATTTTGATATTACAGTGCGTCCCTTGGTGGAAGCTTGGGGTTTTGGTAAAACAAAGGCTGAGGATATGGATTCTGCTATAGTTGATAGTATACTTAGCTTTGTAGGATACCAAAAAATTAAGATTATTGGGGATAGTGTTGTCAAAGAAGATCCTCGTTTGCAGCTCGATTTTGATGCCTTGGCACAAGGTTATTCTGTGGATGTATTATCCAATTACCTTCAATCTATTGGTATTAAATCATATATTATTGATGTGGGAGGAGAAATTTATGCCAGTAAGTCTAAACCCAATGGTGAGCAATGGAAAGTTGGAGTACAAACGCCAAAAGATAGTACTGTTTATGGTGAAGATTTGTCAGCTGTTCTTCCTTTGAGTGGTGAAGGAATGGCTACTTCGGGTAATTATCGCAAGTTTTATATTAAAGATGGTATTAAATATGCGCATACTATCAACCCACATACAGGTTATCCTATCGCAACACGCCTGCTGAGTACCACGGTTATTGCCAAAACAGCAGCTCAAGCTGACGCTTATGCTACTGCTTTTATGGTTATGGGATTGGAAAAATCCGAAGCCTTTGTTAAGCAGCATCCCGAATTAGAAGTTTTTCTTATCTATTCCAATCATAATGGAGAATATGAATTTTATACTACTCCACGCTTGGCTAAAATAGTTAAATAGAAATGATTTGTAGCGGTTGCTTTGATTCCTGACTGGTATTAATTATCGAAATTTATTTTAAAGTCAGCTTATTATTTTCTTAGACTTCCCTCCAGTGATTTCTTATCAATAAATAGTTCCAATGCATTATTGATGCTGGGGACAATAATGTCTACATGGTTTAATATACCGGTATGTATTCCTTCTGCTTGCAGGGTAGCGATGGAGAGAATGGCATTTTCAAATGTTCCAATATCTATTCGTGCATTTCCTATGGCAGCAGTTTTTTCCTTTTCAAAACGCTTCATTTGCTGAGCTTTCTCTTTACTGTCTTTTCCAATATAGAATTCCATATCCATTTCGTCAGCTATCCGCTTTGCATTGCCTCTGATATCACCTGAGATTAGTACAAGCCGATAACCCAGTTCTTTGAGTTCCTGAATTAATCGTTTGGTTTTAGTTTCAATTTTTCCTTTTACACTCAGCGTTCCATTGAGGTCAATAATTATATTTTCAATTTCAAATTGATCTCCTTTTGGTATAGTAAATTTCATGGTTTTTTACTTATTATTAATGCTTACTTATTTGCTTTGCGAATATAAATATAAAAAGCATAGCATAAAAAAGCGCTCTGATTTTTATGTCAAATCAGAACGCTTTTTGTTAATTATCACTCCTTTTTAATAAGGAAGTAGGATTCGGTATTATTTATTCTCGCGTATGGTAGCTTGTGCAGCTGATAAACGAGCAATAGGTACACGGAAAGGGGAGCAGCTAACATAATCGAGACCTGTACGATGACAGAAGTCGATAGAGCTGGGTTCGCCACCATGTTCACCACAAATACCTAATTTAATATTTGGACGAGTTTTGCGTCCTCTTTCAACTGCCATTTTTACCAATTGACCAACACCTTCTTGATCTAATACTTCAAAAGGATCGTTCTTAAGAATTCCTTTTTCAATGTAGATTGGTAAGAATTTACCGGCATCATCACGGGAATACCCAAAGGTCATTTGGGTAAGGTCATTGGTGCCAAATGAGAAGAACTCAGCAGATTCTGCAATTTTATCAGCAACAAGGGCTGCACGAGGAATTTCAATCATGGTTCCTACCATAAAATCGATGCTTTCACCACTTTCTTCAAATACTTTGGCAATGGTATCTCTTACAATGCCTTCCTGCATTTTCATTTCAGCATGAGTTCCTGTCAAAGGAATCATAATTTCAGGATGTGCATTGATGCCCTTTTTCTTGAGGGCAATGGCAGCACCTATGATAGCACGGGTTTGCATAACGGTAATTTCAGGATATGTATTTCCTAATCGGCAACCGCGGTGTCCTAACATGGGATTAACTTCCGATAAGTCTTCCACTTTCTGCTTGATAACTGAAATGTCAACATTCATTACATCAGCCATTTCTTGTTGTCCTTTTTCATCATGAGGAACAAACTCGTGCAAGGGTGGATCCAATAGACGAACGGTAACAGCTAGATCATGCATGGCTTCAAAAATTCCTTCAAAGTCTTTTTGTTGGATGGGAAGCAACTTTGCCAAAGCTTCTTCTCTTCCTGCTAAATCTTCGGCAAGAATCATTTCGCGCATGGCAATAATTTTTTCTCCTTCAAAGAACATGTGCTCGGTACGGCAAAGTCCAATTCCTTTTGCACCAAAGTTACGAGCCACTTGACTATCGTGTGGAGTGTCTGCATTGGTACGAACATACATCCGTGAATATTTATCAGAAAGGGTCATTAATTTACTGAAGTTGCCACTGAGAGCAGCATCTATTGTGTCTATCTCACCGGCGTAAAGTTCTCCTGTAGATCCGTTTAATGAAACCCAATCACCTTCCTTAAGCTTAACACCATTTACGTTAAGTTCTCTAACTTTATAATTTATCTTTAAATCTCCGGCACCGGAAACGCAGCATTTACCCATTCCACGAGCTACAACGGCAGCGTGAGAAGTCATTCCGCCACGAGCGGTGAGAATACCATTGGCAACATTCATTCCTTCCAAATCCTCAGGTGAGGTCTCAATACGGGCAAGAATGGAGTTGGGGTATTTATCGGCTTCATCAGCAAAGAATACCAGTTGACCTGTTGCTGCTCCGGGAGAGGCAGGAAGTCCTTTGGTGAGAACTTTTGCCTTCGCCATTGCTTCTTTGTCAAAAACAGGGTGTAACAATTCATCAAGTTTGTTGGGTTCAACGCGCATAATTGCCTCTTTTTCGTCGATACGGCCTTCTTCCAACATTTCCATTGCCATTCTAACCATAGCTGCTCCTGTACGTTTTCCTGTACGCGTTTGCAGTAACCAAAGTTTTCCATCTTGAATGGTAAACTCAATGTCTTGCATGTCATTATAATGGTCTTCAAGCTTTTGTTGAATGATGTCGAGCTCAGCATATACTTTTGGCATAACCTCTTCCAATGAAGGATAGTTGCTTGCTCTTTCTTCTTCGCTAATATTTTGAAGTTTAGCCCATCGTCTGGAACCTTCCAAGGTAATCTCTTGAGGTGTGCGAACTCCTGCAACAACATCTTCTCCTTGAGCGTTGACTAAGTATTCGCCATTAAAGATGTTTTCTCCGGTTCCTGCATCTCTGGTAAAGGCAACACCGGTGGCGGAATTGTCTCCCATATTACCATAAACCATGGCTTGAACATTAACGGCTGTACCCCATTCACCGGGTATTTTATTCATTTTACGGTAGTAAATAGCTCGGTCAGTATTCCAACTGTCGAATACTGCCATTATAGCTCCCCATAACTGATCCCATGGATTGTCAGGAAATGCTTTGCCGGTTTGTTTAGTAACAGCAGCTTTGAATTTTGCTACTAATTCTTTTAAGTCTTCTACTGAGAAATCAGTGTCTAATTCAATGCCTCTTTTTTCTTTAAGATCTTCCATTATGGCCTCGAAAGGGTCAATGTCTTCCTTACTTTCTGGTTTCATTCCCAAAACAACATCTCCGTACATTTGAACAAAACGACGGTATGAATCCCATGCAAAACGAGCATTACCTGATTTCTTGGCAATGCCTTCTACAGCATTATCATTTAAACCTAGATTAAGCACTGTATCCATCATGCCGGGCATAGATACTCTGGCGCCGGAACGTACTGAAACCAATAAAGGATTTTCCCTGCCGCCAAATTCAGATTTCATAATGCTTTCTATATTCTTAACGCCGGCCTCAACTTCCGACTTCATTAAGTTTACAGCTTCTTGAGCACCTAAGGTATTATATTCTGTACATACTTCTGTGGTAATGGTAAATCCTGGAGGAACGGGTACTCCGATTAAATTCATTTCAGCAAGATTTGCTCCTTTTCCACCAAGGAGATTTTTCATATCTGCTTTACCTTCTGCTTTTTTGTCGCCGAAGGTATAAACTCTTTTGTTTGTTTTCATAATCTATTGATATTATATTGTTTGTAATGAAAATATGTCTTTAAAAAATGAGCCTACAAAGGTAATAAAATATTTAACTGTTAATTTGTTTTTGACGTTATTTATAGAATTATTTCCCTTTTAATCTTGTATTATCAGATACCATGTAGTTTGTAATTATTTGTCTATAAAGTATTGTTTGTGATAATAGCATTTTTGTACTTTTGCTCACCATTAATAGTTGATTTTTTTATTTGGTTGATAATTATGCTAAGCCGCCTTGTTTTTGTTTTCTTATTTGGAAGTATCGTTTGCAATTTGAAGGCAAGTCATGGCCCATGGCATGAAGTAGCCCATAAAAATGGAATCACTGTATTTACCAGAGAAAATTCCTTATCAAACATCAAAGAGGTAAAGGTGGTATCGGTATTTAAAACTACGCTTTCTACTTTAGTGTCGTTAATTGAAAACACCCAAGATCAGACTAGCTGGGCTTATAATGTATTTTATGCTAAAAAGATAAAACAATATAACAATTTTCATTGGCTCGCTTATACGGTGGCTGATGCTCCATGGCCCATTGCTGACAGAGATAATGTTACTGATGTTGTATTGACGCAACGTCCCGATTCTACTGTGATTATTTTTTCAAAATCAGTAGAAGGTGTTGTTCCCAAAAACCCTAAATATGTTCGTGTACCCTTGATAAGGGCCACTTGGGTTTTTAAGCCTCTTGCAGAGGGAAGAATAAAGGCGAGTTTTCAGATTTTGGTGGAATTAGGGGGGGATATCCCTGAGTGGATTGTAAATATGTTTATTGAAAATGGACCCTATCAGACTCTTCTACACCTACGAGAGGAAGCCGTTAAAAATAAGGGGATGCTCAAATCACTTCCCTATATAAAGGAGTAAAATGATAAAACTAAGATACCATAAATGGAGAGTAATAGATATCTCGCTTGCACACTTTACTCATGATGTTTATTCTTCCTTTTTAGCGCCTTTGCTTCCGCTTATCATTGAGAAGTTGGGACTGAATTATTTTTTGGCGGGTTCGCTAACGCTGTACGGCCGCTTACCTTCTTTAATGAACCCCTTTATTGGCTGGTTGGCAGATAAGATTATTATTCGGTATTTTATTATTTTTACCCCCGCCATAACGGCTATTGCTATGAGTCTGATCGGTTTGGCAGATAGCTATTTTCAGCTTTTGGTGTTGCTATTAATTATGGGTTTTAGTGCTGCTTTTTTCCATGTACCTGCTCCGGTACTTATTAAAAATGTTTCCGGAGATAAGCGAGGTATGGGAATGAGTTTTTATGCTTTAGCCGGTGAGCTGGCCAGAGCTTTAGGACCATTATTAATAGTGTCGGCAGTATCGTGGTGGGGATTGGAAGGCAGCTGGAGGGTGATGCCATTGGGGTTGGTAGCCTCGGTTATTTTGTTTTTTAGGCTGCGGAAGTTGAAAGATTTTGATATTAAACCTCCTGCCAAAAAAACGCCCTTGAGAAAAGGGGAGTTAAAATTATTAGTTTCTTTTTTTACCATCGTGGTGGGCTATATCTTGGGGCGAGGAATATTACGTGCTCTTTTGGTAACTTTTTTACCTACCTACTATACCAATAATGGAAGTAGCTTGTGGATGGGAACGATAGCTTTGGTAATAGTTGAGCTCGCCGGAGCTGCAGGTACTTTGCTGGGAGGAAATTATTCTGATAAAATAGGTAGAAAAAAAACCCTTGTTATTATTGCTATAGCAATGCCGGTTCTTATGTTGTTATATAATATCAGTTCTGGGACTGTAGCTATATTCTTTTTGGCTTTGAGTGGTTTATTTATGTTTGGGTCAGCGCCTGTGTTATTGGCGCTGGTGAATGATTATAAATCAGATCGCCCTTCGTTTATTAATAGTATCTATATGACTCTAAGCTTTGTCTTTGGGGCCGGATCTAGTATGCTAGTAGGCTATTTAGCAGATATTTATGGTTTGGATAATTTATTCTTATATTCTCCTCTATTGGCATTGGTGGCAGTGCCTTTTGCCTTTTTAATGCCCGAATTTAATGACAACTAACTACGCTTAATGATTTAATAATAAGTAGGCCTTAAGTAGAATTACTGATCATTAATTTTTCACTGCCCTAAGCAGGCTTGCTTTATGTATATTTGTGTTTTTAAAATAATAGTATATTATGAGAACAAAGGAACGTTTTGATAGATTTATAGAATATTTTTCCATTAATCAACCCATTGCAGAAACTGAACTGGATTTTGAGAATACTTATCAATTGACAGTAGCAGTAATTTTATCGGCCCAATGTACTGATAAAAGAGTTAATGTGATAACACCGGAGTTTTTCATCGCATTTCCCAATGCAGAAAAATTGGCTGAGGCTCCCATAGAAGAAGTCTTTGAGTATATCAAATCTTGTTCTTATCCAAATAATAAGGCAAAAAATCTTGTGGGAATGGCAAAAACATTGCTATCAGAATTTAATGGTGAGTTTCCCCAAGAGGTAGATGAATTACAAAAATTGCCTGGAGTAGGACGCAAAACAGCTAATGTGGTGGCTTCGGTGGCTTTTGGTAAACCTACTATGGCTGTTGATACTCATGTTTTTAGAGTGGCCGAAAGGATAGGCCTTACCACTAATGCTAAAAATCCATTGGACTCAGAACGACAGCTGGTTAAATATTTTCCTGATGAAATTATTCCCATAGCACATCATTGGTTAATTTTACATGGCCGTTATGTTTGCCTTGCCCGAAAACCAAAGTGCGACCAATGTCCAATTACCGATATATGTCGTTATTTTCAGCAAAATAATGCTAAAAGCAAGAAGATAAAAAATAAAGCGTAGGCTTTAAATTATTGAGTGTTTAGTTTATCTGTAATTAATAGGATATCTTATGAAATGAACAGGATAATATTTAATTGCAAACTGTCCACAAACTTAGTATTATAATGTTGTTAAATGATTACATATTACTAAATTAACTAATTTCAAATAGATGAAAAATAAAATTATTTTTAAGTTCCTTATGGTTTTGGGAGTCGCTTTTATTGCCGGTTTTGTTAATGCTGATAAAAATTATGTGCATGAAATTATAGCATGGCAGCAAGAGATGAATACTGAATTTAGCAACCCCAAAGAAACTCCTTTAGATTCCGTTGATTTTAGCCATTTTAAAGCATTGGCATTCTATCCAATTGATATTACATATCGTGTGAAGGCAAAATTGGTACTTCAAAAGCAAAGTAAACCCTTTGGTATGAAAACAACTACTTCGCGCCTACCTGTTTATGTAAAGTATGGGAAAGCCTATTTTACACTTAAGGGGCATAAATTGCAGATAAACATCTATCAAAATGTGGAATTTGCAAAAAAAGAAAAATACAAAGACTATCTTTTTATGCTGTTTACTGATTTAAGCAGTGGAAAAACTTCCTATGGCGGAGGACGGTATATCGATTTGCGTAAACCTCAGCAGGGAGATTCTTTAATAATCGATTTTAATAAGGCTTATAATCCGTATTGTGCCTATAGTCACAAATGGTCGTGCCCTATTCCCCCCGCTGATGATCATTTTAATATTGCTATTCTTGCCGGTATTAAAAAATGGCATTAAGTTGTTTTTAATGACTTATGAGCGTAGTTTAAAAAGGTATATTTTTGTCAAAATCAAGACGGAAGAAATTTTGTATCGGAGTTAACTGATTGTTAATTAGTATTTAAAAATTTCTGACAATGCAGAGTTTGATAACAGAGCCCCTTTTTAGACCAGACTCATTTATTGATGTCATTATCTGTGTTGAGCTTTTGAAAAGTGCTTTATTGGCTTGGGCCAAACTTACAAGAAGGTAAATAGTCGATTTATCATTTATCATTCTATTTGCGTATATTTCTTTTCCTTTATAGCTATCATTAGGGCTTAAATTAATATATTTGCAGTGAATAGTAGTTGATGATGAAAGTTATTAGTGTGCAATGAGTCGTTTTAATAGTAGAAGATATTAATTATGAGTGAAAAACAAGATATAAAACCTCTTTTTAAAGAATTTCCACCGGTGAGTACAGAGGCGTGGAGGGAAAAGCTTAAAGTGGATTTAAAAACCGATGATATCGATAAAAAACTTAACTGGCATACTATCGATGGGATGGATATTAATGCTATTTATCGAGACGAGGATCTGGATAATTTGAATTTCTTAGAATCAATACCTTCCCTAAAATCATCCAAAAATAATGATTGGCAGATTAATAGAATCATTGAAACAGGAGAATTAAATAAGGCCAATGCAATCGCAAAGCAAGCTATTGACAGAGGAGCTAAATCCATTGAATTCAATTGTACGCAAGTAAGAAAATACGATAGCTTGGCTATTTTGCTGGATGGAATTGATATGGAGGAAGTGGCGCTAGGTTTTGATAAACCGATGAGCTATAAGATAATTCTTAAACATCTTATTTCTTATGTGGAAGAAAAAGGTTTTGATAAATCAAAGATAGTCCTATTCTTTAATTGGGATGCCATGGCTTATCGCCTGATAAGTGGAAAATATTACAAAACTTTTGATGATAATATTATGGAATTGAAGGCGCTTGTTGAAGGCGCTAAAAAGCATTTTCCTAATAGTAAGATAATAAGTATTAATGGTCAGCATTTTCATAATGCAGGGGCTACGAGCGTGCAGGAGATGGCAATGTCTTTGTCCGCAGCGGTGGAATATATTCATCGTCTTTTGGATAAAGGACTTTTGTTGGAAGATGTGTTGGAGAAGCTTTATTTCCGCATGGCCATCGGCTCTGCCTATTTTGTTGAAATAGCGAAGATAAGAGCCATGCGTTATTTATGGGCTAAGATTTGTACCGCTTTTGGCGCTAAAAAAGAAAATCATAAAGTTGCCTTTATTCATTCAATTAGTAGCAGTTGGAATAAAACTATTTATGATCCTTATGTGAATATGCTCCGTACAACTACCGAAACTATGTCCGCAGCATTGGGAGGGGCAGATATGATTAGCGTATTGCCTTTTGATAAGTCGTATAAAAATGAAAATGAGTTTTCCTCAAGAATAGCCCAAAATCAGCAAATTGTGATAAAAGAAGAGGCGCATTTTGATAAGGTGGTGGATCCTGCGGCAGGTTCTTATTATATTGAGAATTTAACGAATGCTTTAATCGATAATGCATGGAATCTGTTTTTGCAAATTGAAGATATGGGTGGCTATGCGGAAGCGTTGGAGAATGGCTTTATTAAAAAAGAAATTGTTAAATCATCGGAAAAACAATTTAAAGAAGCTGCCACAAGAAAGATAAATATTCTAGGGACAAATCAATTTCCCAATCAGCAGGAAAATATGCTCGGTGAAATAGGGAAAGAACTTTGGGGAAAGAAATCAGAGGTAGAGCTAAAGAGAGTGTCTCAGGCCTTTGAGCAGCTGCGATTGCGGACTGAGAAATATGCCTTAACAGATGATAAACCTAAGCTCTTACTGCTTTCTTTTGGTGAGGTGGTAATACGAAAGGCCAGAGCAAGTTTTATGTCTAATTTCTTTGCCGCCGCGGCCTATGATATTCTGGAGATGGAGGATGAAATTTCCATTGAGGAGATTTTGAAAGTGACTAAAGAAAAAAAGGTGCAGATTATTGGATTATGTAGTTCGGATAAAGAATACCTGGATGTTGCAATGCCACTAATAAGTGAAATGAAACAACAGAATAGTAAGCCGATAATTGTGGTGGCAGGTAAACCCACCGGTATAGCCGATGAGCTTAGCGCATTGGGGGTTGATGATTTTATATATGCAGGAATGGATATGCTTGAGATTCTCAATAAGTACAGTAATCTGCTGATGCCTTTATAATAATAAAAAAAATCGTATAATAATTTTGAAATATGAAGCCTAATTTTAGGAATATAGATATACACAACTATACAGTTGCCGATAGAGCCGAGGAGAATACTATTCGTTGGGAAACGTCGGAACATATTAGTGTAAAACCCAAGTATTCGAAAAAGGATTTAGAAAAAATGGAGCATTTGCATTATGCAGCAGGGATAGTTCCATTCTTACGTGGTCCTTATTCTTCCATGTATGCTGTTCGTCCATGGACAATACGACAATATGCCGGTTTTTCCACAGCAGAAGAGTCTAATGCTTTTTATCGACGAAATTTAGCGGCAGGGCAGAAAGGCCTTTCAGTGGCTTTTGATTTGGCAACTCATCGGGGGTATGATAGTGATCACGAAAGGGTTACCGGTGATGTGGGTAAAGCTGGTGTAGCCATCGATTCTATCTTGGATATGAAGATTCTTTTCGACCAAATACCACTGGATAAGATGTCGGTATCGATGACAATGAACGGTGCTGTATTGCCAATTATGGCTTTTTATATTGTAGCTGCTGAAGAACAGGGTGTCAGTATGGAAAAACTTAGTGGTACCATTCAAAATGATATTCTTAAAGAATTTATGGTGAGGAACACTTATATCTATCCTCCTGCAGCTTCTATGCGTATTATTGCCGATATTTTTGAGTTCAGTTCGCAAAATATGCCCAAGTTCAATTCCATAAGTATCAGTGGGTATCACATGCAGGAAGCAGGAGCTACCAATGATATAGAATTAGCCTATACTTTGGCTGATGGATTGGAATATTTGCGGGCAGGAATAAATGCTGGAATGGACATTGATACTTTTGCCCCACGACTGTCGTTCTTTTGGGCATCAGGAATGAATCATTTTATGGAGATTGCTAAAATGCGCGCTGCCCGTATGCTTTGGGCCAAAATCGTAAAGAAATTTAATCCCACTAACCCGAAGTCGATGGCTTTGCGTACTCATACGCAAACCTCGGGCTGGAGCTTGACGGAACAAGACCCCTTTAATAATGTGGCTCGGACTTGTGTTGAAGCAATGGCAGCTACTTTGGGCCATACTCAGTCGTTGCATACCAATGCGTTGGATGAGGCCATTGCTTTGCCAACAGATTTCTCAGCCCGTATAGCTCGAAATACCCAGCTCTATATTCAGCAAGAGACACAGATTACCAGAGCTGTTGATCCATGGGCAGGCTCCTATTATGTTGAAGAATTGACGCATCAGATAGCTCATCGCGCATGGGAGTTAATAGAAGAAGTAGAGAAATTGGGTGGTATGGCTAAAGCTATAGAAACTGGAATCCCTAAGATGCGAATAGAAGAAGCTGCCGCAAGAAAGCAGGCTCGTATCGATTCGGGTAAAGAAACAATTTTAGGCGTTAACAAATATCGTTTGGAGCGCGAAGATCCCATCGAGACTTTGGAAGTTGATAATACTGTTGTGCGTGATTCGCAAATAAAACGTTTGCGCAAGTTAAGAGCAGAGAGAAATAATAAAGAAGTAAAAGAGGCTTTGGAAAAGATTTCTGAGGCCATGAAAACAGGAAATGGAAATGTGTTAGCCTTGGCCATTGATGCAGCGCGTAAGCGAGCCTCTTTGGGAGAAATATCTGACGCAATAGAAATAGTTTCAGGAAGATATAAAGCCGTGATAAGATCAATTTCAGGAGTGTATTCATCTGAGTCGCAGAATGATGAACACTATAAAAGAGCTGTGGAAATGGCTGATGAATTTGCCACCATGGATGGCAGAAGACCTCGAATTATGATAGCTAAAATGGGGCAAGATGGGCATGATAGGGGGGCTAAAGTTGTTGCTACAGGTTACGCTGATATAGGTTTTGATGTGGATATAGGACCGTTATTTCAAACACCGGCAGAAGCAGCTCGACAGGCCATAGAGAATGATGTGCATATATTGGGTGTTAGTTCTCTGGCAGCTGGCCACAAAACCCTTGTTCCTCAGGTTATCAATGAACTTAAAAAACAGGGAAGAGAAGATATTATGGTAATAGTAGGTGGCGTAATTCCCCCACAGGATTATCAGTTTCTTTATGATGCAGGGGCGGCCGCTATCTTTGGCCCGGGAACAATCATTGCTGAAGCAGCCATTAAGATGTTAGAAATATTAATGGAGTTAAAAAAATAGATGGGTGAAGATATTGCCAAATATACTCCAAAATTGGGTAATAGAATTTGCAATATAAATAAGTATAAACACATGATTACATTTGTGTTGTAGTATAAAGTATATAAAAGCGCCGAATAATGCGGGTTAGGACTATATTTCGTTTTAGTTGCCTATTCTCTATTTTTTAATGGATATAAAAAAAGCCATCCTTTTTAGGGATGGCTTTTTTTTAAAGTATTGTAATTGCTAGTTTTCAACTGCTTCTTCAGCAGGAAAAGGAACAATAGATACAAAAGAGCGATTATCTCTACGCTTTCTGAATTCAACAGTTCCGTCAATTAGTGCATATAAAGTATGATCTTTTCCCATGCCTACATTAGTAGCTGGATGATGTGTCGTTCCGCGTTGACGAACAATAATATTGCCGGCACGTGCTGCCTGACCACCATATATCTTTACTCCTAATCGTTTACTTTCCGATTCGCGACCGTTCTTTGAACTACCCGCACCTTTCTTATGAGCCATGCTATAAAAATTTTAAAGGTTAAACTTAAATTATACTACGCTGTAATGTTTTCAATACTAATCTTGGTCAAGTATTGGCGATGGCCATTTTTCTTCTTGTACCCTTTACGACGTTTTTTCTTGAAAACAATTACTTTGTCACCTTTGAGGTGGGTTAATATTTTAGCGGAAACTTTAGCACCTTCAACAACGGGTGTTCCAACCTTGATTTTTTTACCGTCTTCTACTAGAAGTACTTTATCAAAATCCAGGCTTGCTCCTTCTTCGCCTTCCAAGCGGTGAACAAAAATCTGTTGATTTTTCTCCACTTTGAACTGTTGACCGGCGATCTCTACGATTGCATACATCTTATTATTCTTAGTTAATTCTAAAATTTGGGCTGCAAAAGTACAATTTTTATTTGAATATTATTGTGCTTTTTTTAATAAAATTCCTCTTGTGCTATTTAAACGTAAAGTATTGAAGTGTAATACTTATAAATGACTTGTAGTCATAT
>WGCS01000041.1 GCA_015493685.1 Bacteroidales bacterium | reverse complement strand
TCATAATATATTTCTACGAAAAATTTCATCGGCTAAGGAATATCCTTCTTCTACGGATATTTTTTACTATGACAATAGTTTTACTTGCCAATGTTATTGTATTTGCAATAGGGGTCGCTGCAGGTAATCCTCACTTTGAGATAATATTTATTTCTTCATTATTGACTAAGATTATTCCACTGCTAATTTTTTCACTTATCGCTTGGTTTTATATTAGTTTTGTGGAGAAAGGTAATGTACATTTAGATATTAGACGTCCCTTTAAAGACGTCTTCTTTTTCTTGGCTTACAATCAAACATATACAGCATTATTTGATGAAAAGAAAATTGCCATTAAGGCGAAAGAAGATAGTGAAGCAATGTTTGAATTAGCCTTTAAAACAAGTCCTGATTCAGTAAGTATCAATCGTTTATCAGATGGCAAATACATTAGTACCAATGATATTTTTACCAGTATTACGGGTTTTACTTCTGAAGATATTAAGGATTTAAACCCCAATAAAATTGGTATTTGGCATAATACTAATGAGATGAATAAGTTTTTAGCGTTGTTAAATACCAATGGCAAAGTAATAAACTACGAGGCTAGATTCAATACCAAAGCGGGAGCGATTTCCCATGGGTTGATATCAGCAAAAATCATCGATATTAATGGAGTTCTCCATGTATTATCTGTTGTTCGCGATATCACCGAGCGCAAGAAAGTAGAAAAAGAAATTAAAATTAGCAAAGCGTATTTTCAAACAATTTTTGATTCCACTACTGATGCCATTTTCATTCACGATGGTAAAGGTGAAATTATTGATGTCAACAGTACCATGTGTAAAATGTACGGTTATAAAAATAAGAAGGAAGTTCTCCACTTAAAATTCGATGCTTTAAGTATTGGCAAGAAACCGTATACCGAAAAAGAAGCTATATCCCTTTTAAAAAGAGCAAAGAGTGAAAGTATAGTTACCTCCGAGTGGATAGCACGACACAGTGATGGCCATTTCTTTTGGGTAGAAGTAAATATACGTTATGTCGATATTGTAGGAGTAAATAGGTTTCTAGTTTCGGTAAGAGATATTGAGCTACAGAAAAAGGCAGAGAAAGAAATTAAGCAACTAAATCGTGTTTACGAAGTACTTTCAAGTATCAATAAGGCCATTGTTAGAATTAGCAGCAGCAAGTTATTGTTGGATCAAATTTGCAAAATAATAGTAGAAAAAGGACAATTTATCATGGCATACGTAGGAGAAATCAACTCACAAGATTCACAAATCAAGCTTATAAGTGCCTATGGAAAAACGGGAGACTATTTAAACCATCTAACTGCTGACAAAAAGAGTTCAAAACAAAATTTAGGATTAATAGAGCAATGTATTAAAACAGGAAAACTTATATATAGCAATGATATAGAAAACGATACAAATTTTGAGGCACGAAGAGATATTGCTTTAGTAACAGCTTATAAATCTTCCATTGCCTTACCTTTAGGCATTAAAAACCATAAAAGAAATAGAGCAGCGCTAATTATATTTTCCACAGAAAAAAATTTCTTTACCGATAAAGAACGTATTTTACTTGATGAACTATCATCAGACATCTCTTTTGCATTGGATTATATTGAGAAGGAGAAGCGACGTAAAGAAGCCGAAGATGCATTAATAGAAGCCCTAAAAAAGGCCCAAGAGTCAGATCGCCTAAAAACTGCTTTCTTACATAATATAAGCCATGAAATCAGAACGCCCATGAATGCAATTATGGGTTTTGCAGACCTTCTTGATAATCCCGATATTTCTGATGAAGAAATGCATTATTATGTAAGTATTATTAAAAAAGGGGGTACAAGAATGCTCAATACTCTCAACGATCTAATGACAATATCACTTTTGGAAACAGGAAATGAAACCCTTAATATCACAGAGTACAACTTAGTTGATGAGGTGCGTAATATATATGAATTTTATCAGCCAGAAGTTACTAAAAAAGGATTGAATTTCATTAACCAAAATCAAGAAGACCAACAAGAGGTGATAATAAATACTGATAGGGACAAAGTATTTGCAGTAATGTCGAATTTAGTAAAGAATGCTATTAAATATACTCATGAGGGTTTTATTAAAATAGGTTATTCTATTACAGATACCGGTGTAAATTTCTTTGTTGAAGATAGTGGAATTGGAGTTCCTGAAGATAGAAAGAAAGCTATATTTCAACGTTTTATTCAAGCCGATATTGAAGATAGAGAAGCTTATGAAGGTAATGGATTGGGGCTGTCAATTTCTAAATCATATATAGAAATGCTTGGAGGTGAGATAAAGCTTAAATCAGAAGTAGGCAAAGGATCTACCTTTACCGTTTTCATACCAACCACAATTAATACTACAACTATTAAGAGCGACAAAACAGAGAATACCACGGCAACTGATAAAATAAGATTGGATTTAACAGTGCTTATTGCCGAGGATGATGCAGTTTCTGAACTTTACCTTAGAGCTATCCTTAAATCATTAGACTGTAAAATACTAACCGCAACAAATGGCTATGAAGCCGTTGAACAAGTGAGACAAAATCCTGATATTGATATTGTATTAATGGATTTAAAAATGCCTGTAATGGATGGTTATAAAGCCACTGCTGAGATTCGCAAAACCAATAAAGACATAATAATAATTGCACAAACAGCCTATGCCCTCAGCGGAGATAGAGAGAAAGCCTTAGCCGCCGGATGCAATTGGTATATCACAAAACCTATAAACCAAACTATACTGATTGAACTTCTGCAGAGATACTCAAATTAAACAATATCAACTGAAATAGCGCAGGTAATTTAACGACAAATTCAACGTAATTTGCGAAATAGCCTCGGCTTTAGAAGCTTTATTCGTGATTGTAATATAAAAAGAGCTTTATTGCCTAATCTTCAATTGCTGAAAAATTATGAAATAAAAATAGACAAAAACTCCAATATTGCCAAGTGTAAGAATTAAAAGAAATTAAGTTTTGCGCATCAGCATGGAAAATCTAAAGGCAACAGGCTTAAATGAAATTCTACTTTTCCAAAATACGGGCTGTAAACATTATTTACAGAATACTATTGTTTTTTAATGGTGAGCTGTTTGTCCCATTCAATCTTTATTTTAGTTGCTTCTAATTTAGTTATTTCAGCATAGTAAAAAACATCGTTAAAGTTGATGCCCATATCTACTTTTTGCATATCGTTAAGGCCTCCTTTGGGCATTCTGTCCCATTTTAAAGTAATTTTCTTTGTTTTATGAGGGGCTAATAATACTTCTTCCTCTGAGTTTTTTGAAGCATAGGTCTTTCCATCTGGCATCTCAACACCAACTCTTGAAGGATGAATAATAATGTACTCGTCTCCGTCATTACGCAGTTCTATTTTAACGATCATTTTTTGCGTTTTACGAACAGGAATAGATACATTACAATGCACCTTGCCAAATTTGAAATCTTTTTTGGTCATAGGTATTTCAAAGTCAGCAACTTTTATGGACTTTGGTTTTTGCTTAATTTTATAAAGACCATCCAAAAGTATGTTAAAACTCGCTTGCCTATTTATGCTGCCTCTTTCGCATTTAATTGTAATAGATTTATCACCCGAAGGCTTAATGGTTTTAGTTTTCCCAATAACTTCCAATTTAGTATTATCAATAATTACTTTGTTTTCACTTGATTTACAGACAATAAAATCACCTGTTTTATTACTTATTTTCATGGAAAACTTAATCTCATCCTTATAATCAATGATATTCTTAATTAATACATTATAACTATCAGTTTCGCTATTTTTTTCTTGATAATACACCTTATAAAAACCCTTTATCGAGTTTCGATTGTTGTCTTGTGCCTCTGAATAAACTACAGATAGAATTAAACCTAACAATAAGATAATTTGTTTCATGGAAATATTCTTTTAATATTTAATATTGAAATAAAAAATAAATGATTTTTGAATATTAATAAGCTAAGTATATGATAGTTTTTCAATAGAATAACTTAACTATTTGGTATTCAATATAATATATCGTTAACTTTTGTAAGTATATGTTATCCTTTGATATTCAGTGTCTTAAAGTTATATTTACCAGATAGAACCAGATACATGAATACCAAATATAAATCCAAAAGTAATATTTTATTTGAAGCATTAGACAGCGTTTTGGGCAAAAACATTAATAAAGCGATATTAAAGTTTATCGCTCTCTTTTTATAATAGCCTTGCCAAGTATGAATAGTTCGATTTGAGAATTTAGCAATAGTCTTTTAGTGTAAAAAAGAATTCATCCTTAAGAAAATACTAAAAATATGAGCAACAAAAAACTACTTAAGCAAGCTTCAATAATTGCACGAATTTTACATTTAATTATTCAACTGAATACTCTTGAAGCAAGTCGGTAAATACTTGCTCAATATCTTCAAAACTTTTTGCCGTAACCAAACGCATTCTGTGGGGCTTAATATTTTTATACCCTTTAAAATAATTACTAAAATGTTTACGCATTTCTCGAAGCGATACTGCCTCACCTTTCCAACGTATCGACTGTTGGATGTGATTTCTACATACGGCAACTCTCTCCTCAATAGAGGGCGGGTCTAACTCTTCGCCGGTACTGATAAGATGATGTATTTCTCTAAAAATCCACGGATTCCCAATGGCTCCTCTACCAACCATTAACCCATCAACACCATATTTATTAATCATCGCCAAGGCCACCGAGGCGGAGTTAATATCACCATTACCAATAACGGGAATCTTCAAACGTGGATTATTCTTTGTTTCTCCAATCAATGTCCAATCAGAGACTCCTTTATAAAGTTGGTTGCGAGTTCTACCGTGAATACTTATTGCCTGAACACCAATATCTTGAAGTTGCTCTGCCAATTGTACTATTGGTTGATTATCGACGTCCCAACCTAAACGCGTTTTAATGGTTACCGGGATATTAACCGCTTTAACTACCGCCTGAGTTATTTCGAGCATACGAGGAATATCGCGCAGCAAAGCGGCACCGGCTCCTTTTCCTGTCACTTTTCGCACCGGACAACCAAAATTAATATCAATTAAATCGGGCCCTGCCTCTGCCGATACTTTTGCTGCCTCAACCATGCTATCAACCTGATGACCAAAGATTTGAATTCCTATGGGACGTTCACTTTCTTCAAAAAGTAATTTATTACGACTTTTTTTTGCATCCCGAATCAGTCCTTCTGATGAAATAAATTCAGTATACATCATATCTACCCCAAAAGGTTTGCAGATGGCCCTAAAGGAAGGATCTGTAATATCTTCCATTGGGGCCAAAAATAGCGGCTTATCACCCAGTTCTATATTCCCTATTTTCAAAATATTCTATTTATAATAAATAATAAAGTAAAGTAATATTGATGTAATTATAGTAAATT
>WGCS01000040.1 GCA_015493685.1 Bacteroidales bacterium | reverse complement strand
TTATATAAAAGGGAGTAGCTCTTTTAATCTTTTGATTATGAAGAAATTTATATTTAGTATTTTATTTTTTGGTATTTCATTTATTATCTATGGACAAACTACGTTTAATCGCCTGGAAGACTATTTTGAAACTAATGGTAGATCATCAAACTTTATGACTAATATCTTAAAAATAAAACAATGTTTTTATTGTGAAATTGATGCTTATGATACGCTAAGTACACCTAAAATGATTATTGTTAAAATAGATGACTTAGGAAATAAATTAGATGAATTTATCTATAAAGACCCTAGAGGTAGATTAGGCACATATCCCAATCAAGGTTTGGTTGAAACAACAGATTCAGATATTGTGTTATGTACAAATATACTTTATGATTCTTCACATACATGGAGTGGATACCTAATAAAACTCGATACTAATCTAGATACTCTATGGACAAAAGTATATGATATGCCGGCAAACTTAGCAGGTCGCTCTACTGTAACTAATACCATAAGTGTATTCACAGCCATAAAAGAAACCCCCGATAAAGGCTTTATTATTGCAGGCAATTTTTATAAATATTGTGTAAATAATGCTTCAAATTTAAGAGGGTTTCTGTTAAAAGTAGATAGTTTAGGTAATGTGCAGTGGTGGAAGGCTTACGATGATGTAATGTATTTGTATGATATAGAATTAACTGATGATGGTGGTTATGTTTTTTTAAATAAATACAGTTATACCAAGTTTACTAAAACAGATTCTTTGGGTAACATTCAATGGAATAGTCCTGC
Organism: Bacteroidales bacterium; assembly: GCA_015493685.1. Classification (GTDB taxonomy): domain Bacteria; phylum Bacteroidota; class Bacteroidia; order Bacteroidales; family UBA1556; genus UBA6267. The sequence goes on along the minus strand of WGCS01000040.1, from coordinate 11,103 downwards.
AAGTATTTATATTGGACAAGCAGAAGCTGGAGATATCACACCATGTAGAAATAATGAGTTTATTGTGGCACTTCCATACAAATTTCAAAATCAGAGATATGGCATTAATGTATATAAGATAAATACCCTAACACAGCAAGTGTTATGGTATACAACTTATCGTTTATACTATTCAGTACAATGTATCTCCCTCAATCAAGTAATGGGAGTAGAAATAAACCAAAGTGGAGAAATAATAGTATAGGCAACGGCCCATGTTATTGATCGTCCTTATAGAGGAGGCAAAAGAGGAGCTGTGTTGAAGGTAAATTCGCAGGGTGATAGTCTTTGGGCCAACTATTATAATTCTCCAAACTGTACATGGGATGATGAGCTGCAGCTCAACGATTTAATAATAACCAATGATGGAAGTTTTATGGGGGTTGGTTATCAGTTTTTTTATAATACCGGTAGGGTAATGGCTTGGTTATTTAAGACGGATGCTAATGGTACCTTAGGCTGGAATTCTTCCACTCCAATTAGTGAACCCATTTTAAAGGTTTATCCAAATCCGGCTTCAACAGAAATTACAATTCAGTTAACTGAAAAGCTAAAACAAGAAGCAGAAATAATTATTTATAATTCACTTGGACAAATAATGACAACTATGAGTCTGCAGAAACAACAAAGAAAAATAAAAATTGATTTAAGGGGTATTAAAGAGGGTGCATACTTTTTTAAGATAATATCAGATGTTGAAATAATAGGCATAGGAAAGTTTATAAAAAACTGAATTTAAACCCTCTCCTAGCAGCTACAAACAAATTATTATACAGAAGCTGCAAGATATTTGGGCCTTGTAGATAAAAAAGTGGAAAGTGGAAAAGTGTTCTATTTTCTATGCAAACAAGGGAATAAGCTATTTACTTTATCAATAGTTGTAGTTGATCGTCAATTAGAATTTATTAGATTAATAGTAATTCATTCAGTTTTTAGTGCTGTGTTGAAATTATACTTTAAGGAAAGTGTAGAGCCTTCTAGGCAGGAAATTGTGAGTATAATGAAAAATTCAAAAGTATGAAAATTAACAAACCGTATGGTGAAATGAAAATGAAGTACCTCTAAATGCACACGCTTTATACATAAACCGATAAATAGGGCCAAAAAATAACAAAGGCGACTACTAATGATGCTAATGCTAAAATCAGAACAGCAGCGGCAGCAATATCTTTAATCTGTCCAATGGCAGGGTTATATTCAGTGTCAATAAGGTCGCAGAGTTTTTCGATGGCTGTGTTGAAAATTTCAGCAGACAATACAAGAGCAACCATAATAATAATTATGGCCCTTTCTGTCCCACTGAGGGGCCAATAGAATGCGGCAGATATACTAATAAGCATTGCCAGAAGATGAATTTTGAAATTGCGTTGTGAATGACGCATTAGCGCAAGACCTCTAAAGGCATAAACAAAGCTTTTTAGTAATCCCATAAAGCCACTGTTGGTGCTTGGTTTCATTGTTGATATTCCATTGATATATTATAAGTCCATAGTTCGTTTTATGGCGATAATGATTATCGCTAAATAAAAGAAACTGTTATTTGTATTAATCTCATTAATAATGAAAACTAAGTTTGCAATAAGATTACAAATCTAAAGAAAAATAAAGCGCAAAAAAACATACCTTTGTCAGGCAAAAGAGCATACTATGATTCCAAAGGAAAAAGTTCAGGAAGTTATCGACACAGCAAGGGTTGAGGAGGTAGTAGGAGAATTTGTTCATCTTAAAAAGAGAGGGGTAAACCAGATAGGATTATGTCCCTTTCATAATGAGAAAACACCTTCTTTTATTGTTTCGCCCGCCAAAGGAATTTTTAAGTGTTTTGGCTGTGGAGAAGCAGGATCTTCTGTGGATTTTATTATGAAGCATGAGCATTATACTTTTCCTCAGGCAGTTAAATGGCTTGCTCAGAAATACCATATTGAAATACAGGAAGAAGAGCAAAGTCCGGAACAAATTGAAGCGGAGAATGAGCGAGAAGGTCTTTTTAACATTACTAACTTTGCGGCAAAATTTTTCGAGAAGACCTTATACGAAACAGAAAAGGGGAAAGCCATTGGCTTAAGTTATTTCAATGAACGCGGCTTTAGCGAACAAACCATAAAGAAATTTCAGTTGGGATATTCTCCTGAAACATGGGATGGCTTGTCAAAGGCCGCTATTGAAGCTGGCTATACCAAAGAATATCTTGTGAAAGCAGGCTTGGCTATTCAAAAAGATAATGGCAATGTTTATGATCGCTTTCGCAATAGGGTTATTTTTCCCATTCATAATGCCTCAGGAAGAGTACTAGGTTTTGGCGGTAGAATTCTTATCACCGATAAAAAGCAAGCCAAGTATGTTAATTCACCGGAAACCCTTATTTACAATAAAAGCAATGTGCTTTTTGGATTGTTTACAGCTAAAAATGCCATAATAAAGCAAGACAATTGTTTATTGGTTGAAGGCTATACTGATGTTATTTCCCTTTTTCAATCGGGAATAGAAAATGTGGTTAGCTCCTCCGGTACCTCCTTAACTACCGGTCAGATAAAGCTTATAAAACGTTATACTCAGAATATTACAATACTGTACGATGGAGATGCAGCCGGAATAAAAGCTTCTTTTAGAGGGATAAATATGATTGTTGAGGAGGGCCTTAATGTAAGGGTGGTATTATTTCCCACAGGGGAAGATCCTGATTCGTTTGCCCGCAGTCATAATTCGGAACAACTGGAAACCTTTTTGAAAGAAAACGCTCAAGATTTTATTCATTTTAAAGCCGATTTACTTAGTAAGGAAGCCGGTGATGACCCGGTGAAGAAAGCAGGTGTTGTTAGGGAAATTATTGAGACAATAGCACTGGTTCCAGAGCAACTTAACAGGATTTATTTTATCAGAGAGACTTCTGAGTTGCTCAATGTTAAAGAAGAAATTCTTACCAATGAGGTAATTAAAGTACGCAGGAAGCAATATTATAAAGAAAGCAATAAGCAAGAGTATAAGCCGGAGCCATCACCTCCTTCCAGTGAGCGACAAATAATAAAGACAGAGGAGGGCAATGTACACCAAGAGAGAGAGGTAGTGCGATTGCTCCTTAATTATGGCAGCATGGAATTTAATCCGGATGACGCCAAAATATTGGAAATGTTGGAGGAAAAACAGGACGCTGAAGAAGCGATTTCTACTGTAGCCGATTTTATTATTGAAGAACTTGAAGAATTTGATGATGAGAAGATAGAATTTAGTGATGTTTTGGCCCAAAAGATTTACAATGAATTTGTTAGCGCCTATGAAAACGAAACCATTCCTTCAGAGAAATTTTTTGTAAACTATTCGGAGGAGAATGTTCGGAAATATTCAGTCGATTTACTCACTCAGCCCTATATGTTGAGTCCCAATTGGCTCGAGAAACATAAAATATCTATTAGTGAAGAAACGAACTTTGAGGTAATAGCACGAGCATGTATAGAAGCAGTATATTCATTAAAGTCGAGAATAATAAAAAACAAATTAATAAAACTTCAGCAAAAGATACAGGATGAAAATAGTGAAGAAGGAGAGAAAATAAATATTATGTTGGAATATAGAAATCTTCTGGCAATAAAAAATCAAATCGACTTAAGCTTGGGGAGAATAGTGGTAGAATAGAATGCTGCCAAAATAAATAAACTGCTTAGTATCATATTTTAGAAAATAGTTCTGTCCATGATAAGACTGATAAAAGTGTATTTTTGCAGCCCTAAATTTATAATATATTATTTATGATTACAGCAGAAGATATTGAAATAATGTCACCGGTTGGCTCCTACGAGATGCTAATGGGAGCAATTCAAGGAGGTGCTAACTCCGTATATTTTGGAATAGAGAATTTGAATATGCGTTCTAAGTCTTCCAAAAATTTTACCATTGAAGACTTAAAAAAAATTGTAGCCATTGCCAATGAGCACAAAGTGCGAACTTATATCACACTCAATACCATCATTTATGATAAAGAGTTGAGCAAGATGCGTGAGATTGTAGATGCTGCTAAAAAATATGGGGTTACTGCAATAATAGCTTCTGATGTATCGGTGATACAATACGCTTATTCTCAAGGTGTTGAAGTACATATCTCCACACAGAGCAATGTTACTAATATAGAGGCGGTAAAATTTTATGCTCATTTTGCAGACGTAATGGTAACGGCCCGGGAACTTAATCTAACACAAGTAAAAGCGATTGTTGATACCATTGAGAAAGAGCAAATTAAGGGTCCCGGCGGTAAACTTGTGGAGATAGAAATCTTTGCTCATGGGGCATTGTGTATGGCTGTATCGGGGAAATGCTATATGAGTCTTGACACGATGAATTCATCGGCTAATAGAGGAGCATGCTTACAACCTTGCCGTAGAAAATATGAGCTTAAAGATAAGGAAAGTGATATTAAATTTGAGATAGATCAGGAGTATATTATGTCGCCCGAAGACCTTAAGACCGTTGACTTTGTTGATAAGATGCTTTATGCCGGAGTGCGCGTTTTAAAGATTGAAGGACGTGGAAGAAATCCGGAATATGTGAAAGTAGTAACCCAAGTGTATCGAGAGGCAGTGAATGCTTATTTTGCCGGAGAATTTAGCCAAGAGAATATAGCCAAATGGAATGCTCGCCTTGCCAGTGTATATAATAGAGGCTTTTGGGATGGCTATTATTTGGGACGCAAGATGGGAGAATGGACAAAGATTTATGGTTCACAAGCAACACAGCGTAAAATATATGTGGGTAAGGTTACTAATTTCTTTAGCAAGTTGGGCGTGGCAGAAATAAAACTTGAAAGTCATGAAATAGAGCTGGGAGACAAGTTCTATATTCAAGGAGAAACTACCGGGGTTTACGAAGGTAAAATGCAAGAAATGCGTTTAAATCTGGAGCCCGTAACCAAGGTGGTGAAAGGAGATGTATTCTCCATTAAAACTGATGGGATAATTCGCCGCAATGATAAACTCTATAAAATTGTTGAAGTAGAAGAAGTTATTTTATAGATTGTACTTTTTCGAGAAAACAGATAGAAACAGTACTGTCCGATAAAAATTTTCATAGAATCATCGACGATTAATTATTTACTTCGTTCCTAAAGCCTACCTATTCGGTAGACAGAGATGTAAATTATTGGCATCCAATAAATAAGTATATTGCTGACTGAGGCAATATTGTTTGGTAATAATTTACAGCCTCCTATTTTTTTCGAATAATAGTGCCTTTAAATATATTTTTTTAGTTAAGTATCGCTGCCTTCAAATATATTTTTATCTTTAGTGTCAATAAAAAAAGATAAAATTGAGACTTCGTTCGTATCCCATATTACGTTTGTTAATCTGGTATATTTTAGGCATTTTGTTGGCATTTTATGTTCTGAAATTTACCATTGCATGGTATTGGCTAATACCATTTTTGGCTGTATCTGCCTTTTTGGCTTTTCCACATCAATATCTTTTTACCTATCGCTATCGCTTTTTGTCGGGCTCAGTTATTTATATTGGGTTTGTTTTTCTGGGTATGGCCAATTATCAATATCATTTTGATAGGAATAAGGCCATGTATTTTGGTAGGTATAGGGGTAAAACTCACCAATATGAGGTCCAAATTAATCAATTGCCTTTGGATAGAGCCAAGAGTATAAAGTTATTTGTAAAGATAAAATCGTGCTATGTCCATGGACAATCAAAACAATGTCAAGGGAAGGCTATTCTATATTTACAGAAGGACAGTGCAGCACAACAATTAAGTTATGGTGACAAACTGATTATCACTAAACCATTGGAAAGAATCCCCCCGGCAAAGGCACCGGATGTATTTGATTACAGAAAATACTTATCGTTGCAAGATATTCACTATCAAGCTTTTTTAAGATCGTATAATTGGAGTAAAATCGAGTCGGTTTCCGGTGTCAATATATTTTTATTGGCTCAGAAATTACGTTTAAAACTGCTAATGATACTCCGAAAGAATAAGCTCAATGACGATGAGCTTTCTGTGGCCGCAGGGATGTTATTGGGAATGCGAGATATGCTATCGCCTGAGTTATCAAGAGCTTACGCCGGGGCCGGGGCAATGCATATCCTTTGTGTTTCGGGGCTTCATGTGGGTATTATATTTCTGATTTTCAATTTTTTGTTAAAACCCTTGCAAAGACATCGGCATGGTAAACTAATTAAAGCAACGAGCATAGTTTTAATTATTTGGTTTTATGCATTGCTAACAGGGCTGTCACCCTCCGTTGTGCGTGCGGCTAGTATGTTTAGTTTTATTATTATAGGTCAGAATTTTCGAAGGCCGGTGAGTATTATTGGCTCATTGTCGGGATCGGCACTGATGCTGCTGGTATTAAATCCTGCCCTAATTTTTAATTTGGGATTTCAATTGTCCTATTCTGCCGTATTAAGTATTGTATTGCTCCAGAAACCCATTGCTAATTTATGGAAACCCTCCTTGAAGATTATAGATTTAATATGGCAACTTATAGGTATTTCCATTGCAGCGCAAATTGGAACAGCCCCATTGACAGTATATTATTTTCATCAATTTCCAAGTTTCTTTATTCTTACTAACCTAATTGTTATCCCATCGGCTTACCTAGTAATTATTCTTGGTATCCTGGTAATTATTACATCTCCCATAACGTGGATTTCGAGTGTGATAGGAAAAGCATTGAGCATCATACTTTTTCTACTTAATAATGCAATTACCGGTATCGAGAATCTTCCTTTTGCCGTAATTCATAATTTATATCTCAGCACCTCTGTTTTTGTCCTATTAATAGCCTTAATCCTATCGATTAGTGTATGGTTGGTACTTAAAGTAAAGAAGTTTATTTATGTAAATATGGTGTTACTAATTTTTCTATTAATTGCATGGCAAAACAATTATGATTTGAGTAATGAACTTATTATCTATCCGGGTAGAACAAAATATATTGCCATTTATGCCAATAGAAAGGCATGGATAATAGGCGATAGCAATTTGATAAAGCATCCTAATGCACTAAACTATTTTGTAGAAAATCATGAGATGCATAAAGGAATAAAAAAGAGAATATTAATATTGCAAGATACACTCTCAGACTATACTACGTCATACTTTAGCTTTCGGTATCCTTATTTGAAAATAGGGAATAGAAAGCTTAAATATCTCGATAATACAAGGATAAATACTTCTTTCGATGAATTTGTTGTTGATTATTTGATTTTTAATACGACTAAGGGCAAAGTATATTTTACTAATAATCAAAAAGCAGAGCTAATACTAAGTAATACCCTTGCGCCATGGAGCCGGAAGCAACTTATCCGGAATGCCGAAGACCATCTGATAAAATATTATGATATTAGAAAAAAAGGAAGTTGGCAATTGTTTTTTTAATTAGCCCCAATGACATTTGGTTATAAATAGCAGCAAATCAGAAGGTAACATCAAATTTTATGTAAGAGGAGATAAAGCAGAATATTTCATACCTTTGCCCCTCAAAATATCTTAATAAGAAAACTAATAATGGCAACTACTTCAGATTTTAAAAACGGATTAGTAATGAATTTCAATGGTGAATTATATTCTATTGTTGAATTTCAACATGTAAAACCAGGTAAAGGACCGGCCTTTGTCCGCACGAAACTTAAAAATGTAAAAACAGGTAAGGTTATTCCCAATACTTTTACAGCAGGAGTAAAGATCGATGTTCAGCGTGTAGAACGACGTCAGTATCAGTACTTATACAATGATGGTTTAGATTATCATTTTATGAATACCGAGACCTATGAACAAACATTTATTCCCGGCACTATTATCAATGCTCCCGACTTGATGAAAGAAGGCCAAATGGTAGAAATAGTATTTCATGCTGAGACAGAGACTGCATTATATTGCGAACTTCCTCCATTTGTTATATTAGAAATTACCTATACCGAACCGGGAGAGAAAGGAAATACCGCCACCAATACTTTTAAGGATGCCACAGTAGAAACCGGAGCAACAGTTAAAGTTCCTTTGTTCATCAACACCGGAGAACTTATAAAAGTAGATACCAGAACGCATGCTTATTCAGAGCGTGTAAAAAGTAAATAGAATAGACCACTATTAAATTACAATATTAAATAAAGTCCCGATGGGTGAAAACATGGTTTTCACCCATCGGGACTTTATTATTATACGATAATTATACTTGAGAGCGTTTTTTTACCGGGTTAATAATTTAAATCCTACTCCATGTACATTGATAATTTGAATGCTCTCATCCCCTTTAAGGTATTTTCTTAATTTGGTAATATACACATCCATGCTCCGCGCATTAAAATAGCTATCATCTTTCCAAATTTTATTCAGCGCAATACGACGATCCAAGGTTTCGTTTTCGTTTTCGCAAAGTAATTTAAGTAGAGCCGCTTCCTTACTCGTCAGCTTTTGGTCTTCACCACAGCAGCTAAGTTTTTGGTGCTCAAAGTTGAAATGATATTTCCCTATGTCATATTCCATCTTATTCTCTCCGCCATCAATTTTTCCTGAGCGACGTAGGATAGCCGATAAACGGGCCAAGAGAAGTTCCATATTAAAAGGTTTGGTGATATAATCATCACCACCAAGTTCAAAGCCTTTAAGTTTATCCTCCTCCAGAGATTTAGCGGTAAGGAATAATATGGGAATAAGTTTATCTGATTTGCGAATATTAGTAGCCAACGTAAAGCCGTCCATAATAGGCATCATTACATCAAGAATCAAAATCGCATAGTTGCTATTCTTGTGAAAGCCCAATAAGGCTTCTTCGCCATTAACAAATAAGTCTATATCAAATCCTTTGGCTTGGAGATATGTTTTTAATATTTTCCCTAAATTAGGGTCGTCTTCTGCAAGTAAAATTCTAACTTTTTCCATGATATATTAATTTTAGTGTTTTTATATTAGTTTAATAATAAGTTAAACAGCGCCACTTATTCAGCGCAAGTTGTTTTAGTATAATCCATTGGTATTTTTATATAGAAATTGCTCCCTTTACCAACCTGACTTATCAGGCCTATGAAGCCATTATGTTTCTCAACTACGGCTTTTACATAGCTTAATCCAAGTCCAAAACCCTTTACATTGTGTACATTACCTGTTGGTACACGATATAATTTATCAAAAATTTTCTTTTGATTGGCTTTGGAAATTCCTATTCCATTGTCCTTTACTGAAATGGAAAGACAGTCACCATCATTTTTTGTACTCACCACAATTTCAGGATTTTCAAAAGTATATTTATTGGCATTATCAATTAAATTGTAAAGTAAATTGGTGAGGTGTAATCGATCCGCATTAACAATAAAATGACGAGCCTGTAAGTCAGTCAATATTTTCCCTCCTCTTTGTTGAATCATCATTTCGTTGCTATGAACTACTTCTTGAATCAACTCATGGACATTTAATAAGGTAGTATTTAATTTTAACTTACCTTTATCAATGATGGCTGTTTGCAATATTTTCTCTGCCATGCTGCCTAAACGTTGATTTTCATCTTGGATAATAGAGATATAACTCTCATAAAGTTCAGGTGATTTCTCCATGTCATCATCACTTAAAGCTTGGCATGCCAGTGAAATAGTAGAAATTGGCGTTTTAAACTCATGGGTCATATTATTAATAAAATCATTTTTTAAATCCGACAATTTGGATTGTTTGATGATAGTAGTAATACTATACGAAAAAAGATAGATTACAGCCAGTATAATTATAATAGATAAAAATAACATTAGGCTCATTTCCTTTAATAGATAAGCTCTTTCTTTGGGAAAGTAAACCATCAAATAAAGATGCCGGCTTTGATTGTTGGAAACAAAAGGAAAGGCATACGCTTTCTCCAAGTATTTATTTTCGTTAATATCAGGATCGTGAAAAAGAAAATAGCTACCCTTTTGTTCAAAAATATTAAAGCGATAGTGGGCGTAAATATTATTATGATGTAATTCACTTTGTATAATGCTATCGATTTGGGCATAAGAAAATTCAGGATTGTCAAAAATAGGATTGTCAAAAATAGGAATGACATTAAAGGCAGAAGGGAAAACCAGATTGAAAGTTATTGAATCACCTTTATAGTTGAAATGCTTAATTATTTCACCATTAACAATACTTGCTTTAGGTCCGGCAGGGATAAGTGGTGCTCCCATCATTTTATGAAGCCTGTTTTTGGCACTATAAGCCTCAAGCTTATTAATGCGTTGCATTACTTTGGTAAAAGTACGTTGTATATCGTTACTGAAGGCTGTTTCCTTAATGGTAAGCGCATTGCGAACCCAAAGCATTTGCATTAGCAAAAGCCCTGCCATTACCAAACCCATGGCCACACTAATACTGATTATCTTTTTACTGTTCATCGCAGACAAAGGTAATAATCTTTAGTATAAGCAGACATTCTATTGGTTGTAATTAACAGATTTTAAGCTTTGTTTAATTCCTTTAACTTTTGGCAATTCTTTTCTGTATTACTTTTGCCGCATTAGTTAATGAGATAGTATCCCAAAATCTATCGAACACAATACAATACTATATAAGTTGGTCGTTCCTATATTCCTGTGCAAGATCCCAAAATAGCGACCAACAACCTGTGATTTTATAGAAAAGGGCAAACTCCCCGTTTGTCCTTTTTGTGTTTTATCCCCCTAGCTTCCTTTTAGCAAAAAGGAGGATAAGGATTGCTAATTGTGGTAGCAGATTTGATAAATGATGAAAAATACAATCTATTAAAATTCTTATTGTTAATAAACAATGAAATTTAATAAAGTGAAATACAAAGAAGGTCTATTAAGTTTTATGCAGTAATGACTTACAAAAACAAAATAGACTTAATTGGCGTGAGCCTTGTCTTTTGGGCAGCTAGCTGGCTGGCAGTACCTTTAATTTAATACAATGAATTCTTTTAAGTCAGAATATAGAAACTTATCAATTTCAGTTTTATCGTTGACTTCGGTTTCGGAAAAAGCAAAGGCAAATACGGGATAGGTTTTGTAATCTGTTTTATGGATATGTAATAAATGATTAAAGCTCTTGGTAAATTTGGAATAATCAATAGTTTTGATATCTGAC
>WGCS01000039.1 GCA_015493685.1 Bacteroidales bacterium | reverse complement strand
CTAGTTTTTTTAAGAATATACCAAATGAGAATAGCAATAATACTTCCTACTAACGCTCCTCCAATTACATCACCGGGATAATGAACACCAAGGTATATTCTGCTATAGGCAATCCAGGTAGCCCAAAAGTAGAGTGGTATCCATATTCGAGTAAACTGATTTTTAAAGGCCAAATACATAAAAGTAGCAATGGCAAACATATTGGCTGCATGGGAACTGACAAAGCCATATTGGCCTCCACAATGTTCCTTTACAATGTGGACTATCGTACTAATTTGTGGATTGTGACAAGGACGTAATCGTTCAAATACATTCTTAAATAAATGTACAGAAATATAATCTGACATTCCAACAGCAATAAATAGGGCGATGAGTATAATCCACCATTTGTTTTTGTATTTCCTGATTATCAAGAAAATAAAATAAAGCCATAAAGGAATCCATGTAATCGTTTTGGAACTCCAGTACATAATAATATCCCAAAAAGGATTGTGTAAACTATTCAGAAATAGAAATAGTTCTTGGTCAATATGCGATAAGACTTCAAGCATTTTTCAGCAAAGGGAAATTAAATGGTTTCTTCTGTCAACTTTCTCCAGAGAATATCCTTAAGTTCGTTAATGCCTTTTCTTGTGATTGAGGAGATAAATATAGTTTCTACATCCTTTGGGATTTCAGCTTTAAGGTCCTCAATCATTTCATCATCAAACAAATCAGATTTAGTAATCGCCAATACTCGAGATTTGTCAAGCAATTCTGGATTGTACTCCTTGAGTTCATTTAAAAGAATACGGTATTCTTTATCGATATTGTCGCTGTCAATGGGGACTAAGAAAAGTAAAGTAGAGTTTCGCTCAATATGTCGTAGGAATCGAAGTCCCAATCCTTTCCCTTCGTGGGCTCCTTCAATAATGCCCGGTATGTCGGCCATGATAAACGACTTATGATCATGATAGGAAACAATGCCTAAGTTAGGAGTTAATGTGGTAAAGTGGTATTCGGCTATTTCCGGTTTAGCTGCCGATACTACCGATAAGAGTGTTGATTTTCCTGCACTGGGAAATCCTACTAAACCAACATCAGCAAGTACTTTTAGCTCAATAATTACCCAGCCTTCTTCTAATTCCTCTCCAGGTTGTGCATAGGTTGGCGTTTGGTTTATGGCGTTCTTAAAATGGACATTTCCTTGTCCTCCACGTCCTCCTTTTTTAATGATTATTTTCTGGCCATCCTCAAGTATTTCACCAATAAATTCATCGGTTTCGGCATTTCTAATCATGCTGCCCAAGGGTACATCAATATATACATCTTCTCCGGTAGCTCCCGAACTTTGTTGTTTGCCTCCCGACTCGCCATGAGCTGCTTTTATATGCTTTTTATAACGTAGGTGGAGTAAAGTCCAATATTGTGCATTGCCTCTGGCAATAATATGTCCTCCACGTCCTCCATCGCCCCCATCGGGACCACCTTTGGGGATGTATTTCTCTCGCCGCATATGGGCCGATCCGGGACCGCCATTACCTGATTTGCAATGAATCTTTACGTAATCTACAAAATTGGACTCTGCCATAGTAGTGTTTTAAGGGTTGATTAAGGTGGAAATAGTCTTGTCGATTTCTGCAAATACAGCATCGTCCTCCCCACTTCCATCTATTTTTAATATTTTATTTTTATTGCTGTAAAAAGAAGCTACATCTTTTTTAATGGTATGCTTCCACTCCTCTAAGCGGTGAATAATCACCTCGGTACTCATGTCATAAGAGCGTGCTTTAATCGTTTTGCTCCTTTGAGAAAGTCTTTTTATAGCTGTTAATGTGCTGGCATCAAGCTCGATAGCTATGTCAACACCTGAATTAATCTTTTTTAATAACCCATCTAGAATATAGGCTTGTACCAATGTTCGGGGAAAGCCTTTAAATACATAACCATTTACTTGTGGATTGTCTCGGATGGCTTTTTCTATAATGCGAATAGGATATTCATCGGGTACTAAATCACCTTTATCCATAAACTCTTTGCATTTTAGTCCCAATTCGGTACCTGCTTCTATCTCTAATCGCATCATTTTGCCGGTGGAGATATAAGCTAGATTGTATTTTTCTGCAAGTTTTTTAGCCTGTGTTCCTCTTCCTGCTCCGGGCTTACCGGTAACAACAATATTAAAATAACTACGTTTTAATGTTTTTTCTATGGCGTTATTAAGTCGGTCGGTAATATCCGCGATACTTCCTATTCCATTAATGGCAATGTACTTTCCCCGGTCTTTATAAAAATCAATTAAGGGCATGGTTTTTTCCTCATATTCCTTCAATCGCTTCTGTATTACCTCTAAATTATCATCAGAACGTCCCGATGATTTGCCTCTTTCTAACAATCGAGTAATTAACTCTTCTTTGGGAACATCCAAACTCAGCATAAATGATAGCGATGTATTTAGTTTGAGAAGTAGCCCATCAAGGATATAGGCTTGAACAATAGTTCTGGGAAATCCGTCAAATAATATCCCGTCTTTATTCTCACTGGTAATTCGTTTTTCTATAATTTGTACAATTAAGTCATCGCTAACTAGTCCTCCGGCTGCAATTACATCTTTTGCCCTTCGTCCTAATTCGCTTTCTTCAGCAATTTCTTTTCGTAGAATATCTCCGGTAGAGATATAGGTTAAGTTGTATTTTTCAATGAGGTATTTCGACTGAGTACCTTTTCCTGCGCCGGGAGGGCCAAATAATGCAATATTAAGCATGATGAAAATTGTATTAGTTAGTGATTATATATATGTCTGATAGGTTTCTTCCTAGTTCGTCGTAGTCTAATCCGTAGCCAACGATAAAGTCGTTGGGAATTGAAAAACCAACATATTGAATGTCAAAATCTTTTTGAAAGGATTCCGGCTTGTATAATAGTGTGGCTATGCTAATGCTTTTGGGACTCATTTTGTGTAAATCATTAAGTAAATTTTCCATGGTAATGCCGGTATCTACAATGTCCTCTACTATAATAATATCTCTACCATCAATACTTTGATTTAATCCAATAATTTCCTTTACCGTTTCGGTACTTTGCGTTCCTTGGTAGGACGATAATTTGACAAAACTGATTTCACACTCGGTATTTACCTGTTTCATTAAGTCGCTGGCAAACATAAAAGCCCCATTGAGTACAACGACAAATAAAGGTCGTCGGTTTTCATAATCTTTGTCAATTTCTTGCGCAACACGCTTAACCTGACTAAGTATTTCATCAGAAGGAATGTTGATTCTAAATGTTTTGTCTTTTAGTTTTATCGTTTTCATAGGCTTTAAAGTAACACTTTGCAAAGATAGAATATTTACCTTTATTTTTACAGGCTTTTTTATACTAATGCATTGATTGAAAATTGATTCTAAAGTGCTTTTTATTCATTATTTAACGTTGGTCTATCCAAACCCCCTTGTTTGTTGATTCAGAGATTCATTCTGTAAAAG
>WGCS01000038.1 GCA_015493685.1 Bacteroidales bacterium | reverse complement strand
GGATTTTTTCTATTTCAGAAAAATCATTAAAAGGAGGCGTTTTTATGTTTTAGAAATATTCCATGATTTTTAGCAATTCTTGCCTAGCGGCGGCTTTTTTGCATACTTTTTCAGCTGCTGGAAAAAGTATGAAATAATTAATAGGTAAAATCTTCAATATTGCTCCCGCTCGTCTTAGTCTTTGACCAGTGGAAGACTTTAATCCTTATCAAGCCTTGAACTTTTTGCTTCCTTTTTGTTTCAAGACAAAAAGGAAGAGCCCGCCCGGCTTGAGGGTAAAATAAACATAAGTGAATACTTGGATTGTAAATCTGAAGCTTAATCCCCCTTTTTCAGGAAAATAAGGAACCCGATGAGGGGGATTAGCTAAGAAATAAATCCCTCTTTTGGTTATCCTTTTAAATAAAGGGAAATAGCTTTATTCTTTTTAGTTCTATAATATGCCTTAAAGTGATTCGTACGAAATTGTACGCCATATAGGGAGGAAGTTTTTTATATATTTGCTCTTTATTCTAAAATGAAAGATTATGGCCTTACATACAAACAAAGAGATAAGAATATATTGTGAAAATACCAAAATAGAGAAGTTCTATCCTTTTGGGACAACACTTAAGGATGTTATTGAAGATCAGAAAATTGATACCGGATTTCCTATTTTAGGTGCTATGGTAAATCATAAGCTGAAAGAATTAGATTACTTATTATATAAACCCAAGACCATAGAATTTATCGACTATAGGCATCCCGATGGTAAGAGGATGTATATGCGTTCGTTATCATTTGTTTTATTTAAAGCAGCAAAGGATTTATTTCCCAATGAGAAATTGAGAATTGAGCATAGCGTTTCCAATGGGGTGTATTGTGAATTGGAGGCTTTTGAGGATGATGAAAGTCATCAACAAATAGTTGCAAAATTGTATCACCGGATGCAAGAGATTATTAACGAAGATATCCCCTTTCAAAGGGATGAGCTCAGAACAGAAGATGCTTTGAAAGAATTTGAGAAATTTGGTCTGGAAGATAAATGTACTTTAATGCGTACACGACGCCAATTTTATAGCTCAGTATATAAACTCGATGGGGTAATAAATTATTTTTATGGCTACCTACTTCCCTCTACAGCTTATCTCGAAAAATTTAATCTAATGAGCTATTATGAAGGAATGCTCTTGGTGCCTCCTAAAGAGGAAAATCCTGAAATATTGGAGAAGTCTATTATGCAACCTAAACTTTTCGAGGTGTTTAGAGAGTTTAAAGAGTGGGTAGATATTATTGGTGTGCCTTATGTGGGACAACTTAATGAAGCTACTATCAACGGTGGAATTAGCGATATTATTAAAATATCAGAAGCGTTACAGGAAAAAAAATTAGCTTGTATTGCTGATATGGTGTTTCAACGCAAGGATAAGGTGAAAGTGGTATTTATCTCAGGACCTTCCTCTTCGGGGAAGACCACTTTCGCCAAGCGCCTTTCGGTGCAGCTTAGTGTCGTTGGTTTTAAGCCCAAAGTTATTTCCATGGACAATTATTTCCTCGATAGAAAATTTACTCCAAAAGACGAAAATGGAGATTATGATTTTGAAAGTCCCTATGCTTTAAATATTAAATTGTTTAATGAGAATTTGTTGGACTTATTTGCCGGTAAGGAAATTAAAGTCCCACGATTTTCTTTTACTGAGGGGAAAATGTTTTATAATGGCGATACCATGAAAATGGAGGACAATAGCGTTATTGTTGTGGAAGGAATTCATGGTTTAAATCCTATTATCTCGGAGAAGATTCCTTCGGAACGGAAGTTTAAAGTGTATGTTTCTGCGCTTACTCCCTTGAGTATCGATGCCAACAACCGTATTCCAACAACCGACAATCGTTTGATTCGTAGAATGGTGCGCGATAGTTTATACCGTTCCTATACTGCTTTGGAGACCTTGCGACGCTGGCCTAGTGTGGGGGTTGGCGAAGAAAAGCATATTTTCCCTTTTCAGGAAGAAGCTGATGTGATGTTTAATACGGCTTTGGTTTTTGAACTGGGGGTTCTCAGAAGATGGGCGGAACCTCTTTTGCAAGAAGTCTCTCCCCTCGAACCTGAATATTCTGAAGCGCGACGTTTGATAAAATTCTTGTCATATATACTCCCTATCCCGGAAAAAGAAATTCCGCCTACTTCAATATTGCGTGAATTTCTCGATGGAAGTAGCTTCGATTATTCTTAGCGGATTAATAATGATGCACGGAAGCAAATAACAAGCCTTTTTGTGCTGTTGAAGACGTAGAAGACGTTGAAAATTATGTATAATTATCGATAATAAGTAGTTAAAAAATTGCTTACATTTTTTTCTATACGGTCTTTTACTTCAAAAGTATCTGCAGGAATAAATTTTTCTCCAACAATAGTTTCGTAGAGCTCAATATATCGTTTCGATACCATTTCCACAAATGCGTCATCCATTTCAGGAAGCTTTTGCCCTTCTTGTCCTTGAAACCCTTGTTCCATAAGCCATTCGCGAACAAATTCTTTGGATAACTGATGTTGGCTTTCTCCTTTTGCAAAACGCTCCTCATATCCTTCAGCATAAAAATAGCGTGAAGAGTCGGGAGTATGAATTTCGTCAATTAAGTAAATATCATTATCTATCTTTCCAAACTCATATTTGGTATCTACCAATAGTAATCCTTTCTCGGCTGCAATCTTTGTCCCTCTCTCAAAAAGTTGACGGGTATATTCTTCGAGTTGGCTATAATCTTCTTCGTTTATCAGCCCTTGTGCCAGTATATCTTCCTTGGAGATATCTTCATCATGTAAACCGAGTTCCGCCTTCGTTGTTGGTGTGATTATTGGCGTAGCGAAGGCTTGATGCTCTTTCATCCCATCGGGAATTGGAATGCCACAAATCGTTCTAGCTCCATTTTTATAATTGCGCCAAGCACTCCCTGTCAAATAGGCCCGAATAATCATCTCTATGGGAAAGGGCTTGCATTTTTTTCCTATGCTTACTGTTGGGTCAGGAGTTGCTATTTTCCAGTTGGGAACGATATCGGCGGTAGCATCCAGAAATTTGGAGGCAATCTGATTCAATACCTGCCCTTTATACGGTATTCCTTTGGGTAATATAACATCAAATGCTGAAATACGGTCGCTGACAATCATTACCAATAGTTCATCATTGATGGTATATACATCTCTTACCTTGCCTTCATAAAGACCAGTTTGTTTTGGAAAATGGTAGTGTGTTGTGAGTAGTGCTTGGGCCATAATTATCGTTTTTAGAGTGATTTATTTGTGATTTATCCGGTTACTTCTTACAGGTCTTCTCGCTTATAGGCTTTAATAATCTTGGTAACTAATTTGTGTCGAACTACGTCGCTCTCATCAAGGAAGATAAATCTTATCCCCGGAATGTTTCCCAAGATAGCGTGTGCTTCGGCTAATCCCGATTTCTGATTCTTGGGCAAATCTATTTGAGTTATATCACCGGTGATAATAAATTTAGCATCTTTTCCCATGCGTGTCAAAAACATCTTTAGCTGCGATGAAGTTGAGTTTTGAGCTTCATCCAAAATAACAAATGCATGGTCCAATGTACGCCCTCGCATAAAAGCCAATGGGGCAATCTCTATCGTGCGATCTTCAAAATATTTAATAAGCTTTTGTTGCGGAATCATATCCCGTAAAGCATCATAGAGGGGTTGCAGATAAGGATCGAGTTTGTCGCGCAAATCCCCGGGCAGAAAACCTAAATTCTCTCCGGCCTCAACGGCCGGCCGGGTTAATATTATACGCCTTACCTCTTTATTTTTGAGCGCTTTTACCGCTAGCGCAACGGCAGTATATGTTTTTCCGGTACCCGCAGGCCCAATGGCAAATAGGATGTCATTTCGTACGATGCTCTTTACCATTAATTTTTGATTCGGCGTTAGCGCCTTAATCAAACGCCCATTGCGCCCATAGACCAATAGCTCGTCCTCATCGGTTGATGGCTCCTTCTTTTGCCGCTCCTCCTCTGTTGAATTAATAATGCTGTTTATATCTTCTCGCTTGATAATACCCTTACGATGATATTCCACAACTAGATGATTTACAATATGTTCAAAATCTTTTAATGATTTTTTATCCCCAATAGCCTTTAACTCATCTCCCCGATTTATAATCTTCAACTGGGGGAATCGATTGCTTAGCAGCTCTAAATTTATGTGATTAATACCAAAAAAGTCTACATTATTAATGTCCTCAATTAGTATGATTTTCTCCTTGTCCATAAGCTCGTTTTAATGGGCCAAAAATACTAATTTATGTAACGAACCAATATTATTTTATTGCTTTATTTTATTTCTTTTTGGGCGGTCGAACGGGCTATACGCTATAGCCAGCCATTGATTCATTATATGTCATTAATTCTATTTATTATAGTTGATATCAACACACTCACTACTTGGCTGGGCTGCCGCTTCTATCCCTGCCGCAGTCATTGCTATCGGATTAGCCGTTTGCTATTAATGGTATTTCTCTTTTTTATATTAAGTCTTTATGGTAGATAGGATGTTTTATGAGTTTGTAGTGAATTTATTTTAATTCGTGCAAATTTGTCTCATTCGTGGATCAAATAGTTATTTGCGGAATTGAAGGAACAAAATCATTGTTTTAGTGATTATAAAAAATCATTATCTTTGCCGCCCGGTATTCCACGAAGGAGTATTTGGTTATTTATTCATTTAATCAGAAAGGATCGTATTATTATGATTATCGTACCTATCAAAGAAGGCGAGAACATCGACAGAGCCTTAAAAAAGTTTAAACGCAAGTTTGAGAAAACAGGCGCTGGTAAAGAATTACGTGCTCGCAAGAATTACACTAAGAAATCAGTGCGAATGAGAGAGCAAAAGTTGAAAGCTATTTATGTTCAACAATTGCGTCAGAATGCTGAAATCTAATAGGTAGATTTAACGTAATTATTCGAGGAGCTTTTTCCGTAGATAATTCTCATTTTTATAATGATAATTTCGGAAAAAGCTTTTTTTTATGCCATCAAATTATTATCGCTTAAAAAAAAGTTTACCATGCTTATATATAAGGTGTAATTTTGTAATACACTAATTCCATAAACAAAACTAATGGCGCAAACTCAAATTCACAATCAAAGTATTCAACAGTTTATTGATTATATTAAGCTGGAGAAACGATATTCTAATTATACCGTTCAAGCCTATAATACCGATTTGCTTCAGTTTGTTGAATTTATTACAGAACTTTATCAAGTTGACGTTCTACAAGCTCAGTTTATTATGATTCGGGCCTGGATAGTACATCTTAATGCCAATCATATATCCAAAAGAAGTATTAACAGAAAAATAACTTCTTTGCGTTCGTTTTATAAATATCATTTATCCCACCAGCATATTGATGCTAATCCGGTTACCAAGATTAGCTTATTAAAGACAGATAAAAGTTTGCCGGATTATGTTGAAGAGGAAAGCATGGAATTACTATTTACAGAAGTTGATTTTGGTAATGATTATCAAGGTGTATTAGATAAAACATTAATCGAATTGCTATATAGTACAGGAATAAGACTCTCGGAATTGGTAAATCTTAAATATGCTGATGTTGATTGGGAATCAAGTCAGATCAAAGTATTGGGGAAAAGAAATAAAGAACGCATAATCCCTTTGACTCCAAGCATTCTGCAGCAAATGAAAAGGTATAATCAACAAAGAAACAATTGCTTAACACAGGGGCAAGATCAAAATTATTATTTTTTAACACAAAAGGGCCAAAAAATCTATAATAAGTATGTGTATCGTCAAATAAAGTCGTATCTTAGTCTCGTCACAACAATCAGCAAAAAGAGTCCGCATGTTCTACGACATACGTTCGCCACACACCTATTAAATAAAGGGGCTGACCTGAATGCCATAAAGGAAATTTTAGGCCATGCTAGTCTGGCAGCGACACAAGTTTACACGCACAACTCGATTGACAAATTAAAGAATATATATAAACAAGCTCATCCAAGAGCCTAAAATAAGGAGGTAAATATGAAAGTTAAAATTAGTTCACTTCACTTTAAAACTGATCAGAAACTAGATAATTTTATAGAAAGTAAAGTCTCAAAGCTACAGCAATACCACCCCCAAATTGCCGGTAGTGAAGTTATATTACGAATAGATAATGACTCAAGTAGGGAAAATAAGGTGGCTGAAATCAAATTAGACGTGCCCGGAGCCGATATTTACGCAAAAAAACACTCAAAATCATTTGAAGAAGCTACCGATTTGGCCGTTATTGCACTCAAAAAACAACTATTAAAACATAAAGAAAAACTAAAATAAGAGATTAAGTATTTGACGCTCAATGTTGTGATAAAGTTGTGCTGATAAACTTGAAGAAAAGTTTATAGAATGTTTGGTAGTTAATAAAACTTTAGTACATTTGCAGACCTTTTTAAAGGGTCTGCTTTTGTTCTTTAAAGCACTTGAGATAAGCCGATGTAGCTCAGATGGCCAGAGCAGCTGATTTGTAATCAGCCGGTCGGCGGTTCGAATCCGTCCATCGGCTCAAGTAGATGAAATTTTTAGGGGGGATACCGAAGTGGCCAACCGGGGCAGACTGTAAATCTGTTGTCTTAGACTTCGGAGGTTCGAATCCTCCTCCCCCCACCACCTGAAGAATGGTTTAGTTTTCTTTATTGACTGCTAAACCTTTTCTTCTGTTTTTGATTTTTTTTATTAAGCGGGAGTAGCTCATTTGGTAGAGCGACAGCCTTCCAAGCTGTAGGTGGCCGGTTCGAGCCCGGTTTCCCGCTCTTTTTTTGCTATTGTAGCTCAGGGGTAGAGCACTTCCTTGGTAAGGAAGAGGTCATGAGTTCAAATCTCATCAATAGCTCTGAATGGTATTAAACTAATTTTTTTTATTTAACTTAAATATATTATAAAATGGCTAAAGAACATTTTGACCGGTCCAAACCTCACGTTAACATCGGTACTATTGGTCATGTTGACCACGGTAAAACTACCTTGACAGCTGCTATTACATTGGTATTATCAGATCAAGGCTTGTCTGAAGTAAAAGACTTTGATGCAATTGATAATGCCCCTGAAGAAAAAGAAAGAGGTATTACTATCAATACTGCACACGTTGAATATACTACCAAAAATCGTCACTACGCTCACGTTGACTGTCCTGGTCACGCTGACTATGTGAAGAATATGGTTACTGGTGCTGCCCAAATGGACGGTGCTATCCTTGTGGTTGCTGCAACTGATGGCCCTATGCCTCAAACTCGTGAACATATCCTTTTAGCTCGCCAGGTTGGTGTGCCTCGTATGGTTGTATTCATGAATAAAGTGGATATGGTTGATGATGAGGAATTGTTAGAACTTGTAGAAATGGAAATTCGTGAGTTATTAGACTTCTACGAATTTGATGGTGATAACACTCCTATTATTCAAGGTTCCGCTCTTGGTGCTTTGAACAGAGAGCCTAAATGGGTTGAAAAAATTAACGAATTAATGGATGCTGTTGACACCTGGATACAACTTCCTGAGCGTGACGTTGACAAACCATTCTTGATGCCTGTTGAAGATGTATTCTCTATTACCGGTCGTGGTACTGTTGCTACTGGTAGAATAGAAACCGGTGTTATCAATTCAGGTGATCCTGTTGATATTATTGGTATGGGTGCTGAAAAACTTAAATCAGTAGTTACTGGTGTTGAAATGTTCCGTAAGATTTTGGATCGTGGAGAAGCTGGTGATAATGTTGGTTTATTACTTCGTGGTATCGACAAAAAAGAGATTCGTCGTGGTATGGTAATCGCTGTTCCCGGCTCAGTTACTCCTCATGCTAAATTTAAAGGTGAGGTTTATATCTTGAAAAAAGAAGAGGGTGGACGTCATACTCCATTCCATAATAAATATCGTCCACAGTTCTATTTTAGAACAACTGATGTTACTGGTGAAATTACACTTCCTGATGGAATTGAAATGGTAATGCCTGGTGATAACTTGACTATTAATGTTGTGTTGCACAGTGAAATTGCCATGAGTAAAGGTCTTCGTTTTGCTATCCGTGAAGGTGGTAGAACAGTAGGTGCCGGTCAGGTAACAGAACTAGTTGACTAATAAGAAAGTATTATTTAAGTTAAATTAGCTTGAAGGTGCCTTCTGCGGAAGGCACCTTTTTCAAGCTAATGACTTCAATAGGGGTGTAGCTCAGTTGGTAGAGCTCTGGTCTCCAAAACCAGGAGTCGTGGGTTCGAGCCCTACCACCCCTGCAAACAATTTTTTAAAATGGCTAAAGTTGTAGATTATATTAAAGAGAGTTACGATGAGTTGATAAATAAAGTAACTTGGCCCACATGGGCAGAGTTGCAAAATAGTGCTATTGTCGTTTCCATTGCTTCCCTGATCATTGCTATTGTAGTGTTCTTGATGGATTTGATATTCAAAAATGGTCTAGAACAATTTTATCACTTGTTTTAACAATATAATGCTTTTTCAATTCATTCCAAATCTGGTGAATAAAGTTTATTATGAGTAGTGTAGAAAAAAAATGGTACGTAGTACGGGCAATTAGTGGTAAGGAAAATAAAGTAAAGGAATACCTTGAAAGCGAAATAAGCAGAATGGGTTTCGAGAAATATATTTCTAATATCCTGATTCCTACCGAACGAGTTTTTCAAATCCGTAATGGTAAAAAAATTAGTAAGGAGAGGAATTATTTTCCCGGTTATGTGCTTGTTGAAGCTGCTCTATTGGGTGAAGTTTCTCACATGATTAAGAATGTTCCTAACGTTATCGGTTTTCTTGGTGCGGAGAAAGGTGGTGAGCCACTTCCTCTTCGTAAAGCTGAAGTTAATCGAATATTGGGTAAGGTTGATGAATTGGCCGAACAAGGTGAATACGTTAATGTACCTTATATTATTGGTGAAACGGTAAAAGTAATTGATGGTCCTTTCAATAGTTTCTCTGGTATCATTGAAGAAATCAATGAGGAAAAGAAAAAACTGAAAGTGATGGTTAAGATCTTT
The DNA here is from genome assembly GCA_015493685.1 of Bacteroidales bacterium. GTDB lineage: Bacteria > Bacteroidota > Bacteroidia > Bacteroidales > UBA1556 > UBA6267. Next base: position 21,967 of record WGCS01000038.1, on the reverse strand, counting down.
GGTCGTAAAACACCATTGGAGTTGGGCTTTATGCAAGTTGAAAAAGAATAGCCTCGTTTGCCTCCGCAAAATGCGGATGTAATTAAATTGTATTACATAATTTAACATTTATTGAAATGGCAAAGGAAATTAGTGGATTAATTAAGTTGCAGATTCGTGGAGGTGCAGCCAATCCATCGCCACCGGTAGGTCCTGCTTTGGGAGCTAAGGGTGTTAACATTATGGAGTTTTGTAAACAGTTTAATGGTCGTACACAAGACCAAGCAGGAAAAGTTCTTCCTGTTATTATTACTGTTTATGCTGATAAGTCTTTCGATTTTATCATTAAAACTCCTCCTGTTGCTGTTCAACTTTTAGAAATGGCGAAATTGAAAAAAGGTTCAGCAGAATCTAATCGTCTTAAAGTAGCTTCCGTTACTTGGGATCAAATTCGTCAAATTGCAGAGGCCAAAATGGTTGACCTCAATGCATTTAAAGTTGAATCAGCTATGCGTATGGTAGCAGGTACAGCACGGAGTATGGGTATTACCGTAAAAGGTGATTTCCCCGCTGCGTAAATTAAATTTAAACAACAAACATTAAATTAGTGAAATGGCTAAATTAACGAAAAAGCGTAAAAATGTCTTAGACAAAGTCAAACAAGACGAGGCCTATGCACTAGAACAAGCACTCAAATTGGTAAAAGAGATTACTACTACCAATTTTGATGCATCAGTTGATCTTGACATCCGTTTGGGTGTAGATCCTCGTAAAGCCAATCAGTTGGTGAGAGGTTCTATTACTTTACCTCACGGTACAGGAAAAACGAAATCTGTTCTGGTGTTGTGTACCCCCGACAAAGAAGACGAAGCTAAGGCCGCAGGAGCCGATTATGTTGGATTAGATGAATATATCCAAAAGATAAAAGGCGGTTGGACTGATGTAGATGTCGTTATTACCATGCCAAGTGTTATGCCTAAAGTTGGTGCTTTGGGAAGGATTTTAGGTCCTCGTGGACTTATGCCTAACCCCAAAACTGGTACCGTTACTATGGATATTGCAGGTGCAGTAAACGCAGTAAAAGCCGGTAAAATTGACTTTAAGGTTGACAAATATGGTATTATACACGCTGCTATCGGTAAGGTATCTTTCTCAACGGAACAACTTGTAGATAATGCAAGTGAATTACTAAATACCGTGATTAAGATGAAACCTTCAGCCGCTAAAGGTACTTATATGAAGAGCGTTTATGCTTCTAGTACTATGAGTATGGGTGTACGAATTGATATCAAATCACTGGCATAATCATTTCAGAATAATTAACCTTTTAGCATATCTATCATATGAAGAAAGAAGAAAAAGGACAATTGATTGATTTACTGGCAAAAGAGTTGCAAGATAATAGTATCTTTTATTTAACGGATATTAGTGGTCTTAATGCTGAACAAACTAGTATCTTACGCCGTATGTGTTTTAGCAAAGGTGTTAAGCTTTCAGTTGTTAAAAATACATTGCTTAAGAAAGCAATGGTTAAAGTTGAAAAAGACTTCGATGAATTGTATGATGTCTTAAAAGGTAATACAGCTTTGATGCTTACCGATACTGGTAATGTTCCTGCTAAATTAATTCAGGAATATACCAAGAAGTATAAAACAGATCGCCCGGTACTTAAAGGTGCTTATGTGGAAGAAATGTGTTATACAGGTGCTGATAACTTAGAATTTTTAGCTAATATTAAATCTAAGAATGAACTTATTGGTGACATCATCGGACTATTACAATCTCCAGCTAAGAATGTTATTTCTGCCCTTCAAACAGGGGGTAACACCATTGCTGGAATCGTTAAGACATTGTCAGAACGTCCAGAGTAATTTTTATCAAATAGTAAATAATTTTTAAAACCGTTCTTATTTAAGAACATAAAATAGATTAAAAATGGCAGATTTAAAAGATTTTGCAGAGCAACTAGTTAACCTAACTGTTAAAGAAGTTAATGAGTTAGCCACTATCTTAAAAGATGAATATGGTATTGAACCAGCCGCAGCAGCAGTTGCAGTGGCAGGCCCAGCAGCAGCTGAAGAAGCAGAAGAAGAACAAACTGCTTTTGATGTTATTCTTAAAGCAGCAGGCCCATCTAAATTGGCAGTTGTAAAACTAGTGAAAGGACTTACTAGCCTAGGTCTTAAAGAGGCTAAAGGTTTAGTTGATTCAGCACCTGCTCCTCTTAAAGAAGGAGTAACTAAAGATGAAGCTGAAGCTCTTAAAGCTCAATTAGAAGAGGCTGGAGCTGAAGTGGAAATTAAGTAAGAAAATTAATTTTTCATAATGGTTAGACCTTATCCCGGTAGCCCCGGGATTAAGGTCTTTACCTGTATAAATACCTTTGGTATTTTTTTGTTTTTTTTCACTTACTAAAACTGCGTACTTTGACTTCAATTAACAACAACAAAAGAATAAATTTTGCATCTTCTCGCCAACATATTGCGTATCCTGATTTTCTTGATATTCAGTTAAAATCGTTTCAGAATTTCTTTCAGTTGGAAACAACTCCTGAAAGTCGCGAAAACGAAGGCTTGTATCGTGTTTTTATCGATAATTTTCCCATTACAGATGCTAGAAATAATTTTGTCCTAGAATTTCTAGATTATTTCATCGATCCTCCCCGATATTCCATTGAAGAATGCCTTGAAAGAGGATTGTCATATAGTGTTCCCCTAAAAGCTAAATTAAAGCTTTATTGTACTGATCCCGAACATGAGGATTTCGAAACTCAAATTCAGGATGTGTATTTGGGCATGATACCTTATATGACTCCCAAAGGTACTTTCGTTATTAACGGTGCCGAACGCGTTATCGTATCGCAGTTGCATCGTAGTCCCGGAGTTTTCTTTGGTACTTCTCGCCATGCCAATGGTACCCAATTGTATAGTGCAAGGGTTATTCCTTTTAAAGGCTCGTGGATCGAATTTGCTACCGATATTAATAATGTAATGTATGCTTATATCGATAGAAAAAAGAAATTACCTGTTACTACTTTACTCCGTGCCATAGGTTATCATAGCGATAAAGATATTCTCGAAATATTTGACCTCGCCGATGAGATTAAAGTTAGTAAGGCTGGATTAAAACGGGTTCTTGGTCGTCGTTTGGCGGCTAAAGTGCTTCGTACTTGGGTAGAAGATTTTGTTGATGAAGATACTGGTGAGGTTGTTTCTATCGAACGTACCGAAGTTATTGTTGATAGAGAAACCGTTTTAGAAAGTAAACATATTCAAGAGATTGTAGATTCTGGAGCTAAAACCATTATTCTTCATAAAGAGGACTCTATGGCAAATGATTTTTCCATTATCTTTAACACCCTGCAAAAAGATACTTCTAACTCAGAAAAAGAAGCCGTTGAATATATATATCGACAATTGAGAAATGCAGAGCCACCTGATGAAGAAACAGCTCGCGGTATTATTAATAATTTATTCTTTTCTGAAAAAAGATACGATCTTGGCTTAGTTGGTAGATTTAAAATTAATAGAAAGTTAAACTTAGATGTTTCTGAAGATATTAGAATTTTAACCAATTTGGATATCATTGAAATTATTAAGCATCTTGTTCGTCTTATTAATTCTAAAACAGAAGTTGATGATATTGACCACCTTAGTAATCGTCGTGTGCGAACTGTGGGGGAACAATTACAAAATCAATTTGGCGTAGGCTTAGCTCGTATGGCCCGTACCATTCGTGAAAGAATGAATGTGAGAGATAATGAGGTATTTACTCCCATAGAACTTATTAATGCCAAGACTTTGTCTTCAGTAATTAATTCTTTCTTTGGTACCAATGCCTTATCGCAATTTATGGATCAAACCAATCCATTGTCCGAAATAACGCATAAGAGGAGAATCTCAGCCTTAGGCCCGGGTGGTTTGTCAAGAGAGCGCGCCGGCTTTGAAGTTAGGGACGTTCACTTTACTCACTATGGCCGTTTATGTACCATAGAAACTCCTGAGGGACCAAATATTGGTTTGATTTCTTCTTTGGCTACTTTCTCTCAAGTAAATAGTCTTGGATTTTTGGAGACACCTTACAAAAGAGTTATAGAGGGTAAAGTACAATTGGACGAAGATCCAATTTTCCTTACTGCTGACGATGAGGAAGAATATCAAATTACGCATAGTAAAGAAGAATATAATCCTGAGACTGGTGAATTAACAAAGGATAAAATTAAGGTTAGAAAAATGGCCGATTATCCTATCGTTAACAAAACGGAAGTGCAACTTATGGATGTTGCCTCAAACCAAATTGCCTCTATTGCAGCTTCGCTAATTCCATTTTTGGAGCATGATGATGCCAACAGGGCTTTGATGGGTTCTAATATGATGCGTCAGGCTGTGCCTTTAATGAAGCCTCAGGCTCCTATTGTAGGAACCGGTCTTGAAGGGCAAACTGCTGTCGATTCTAGAACTAATGTTGTGGCAGAAGCCGATGGTTACATCGAATACGTTGACGCTAAAAAGATAATTGTAAAATATGATCGGACTGATGAAGAACGCTTAGTGAGTTTCGATGATGATTTTAAAGAATATAGATTGGTTAAATTTAAAAAGACTAATCAAAATACTTCAATTAATATTCGCCCTACTGTTCGTCAAGGACAAAAGGTTTCTAAAGGTGATGTTTTATCAGAAGGATATGGTACCAAAGATGGAGAATTGGCTTTGGGACGTAACCTTAAAGTAGCTTTTATGCCTTGGAAAGGATATAACTTTGAGGATGCCATTGTAATTTCTGAACGTGTTGTGCGTGAGGATATATTTACTTCAATACATATTGATGAATATACCTTGGAGGTTAGAGATACCAAACGTGGTGTAGAAGAACTTACCAGTGATATTCCCAATGTTTCTGCCGAAGCTACCAAAGATTTGGATGAGAATGGCCTTATCCGTATTGGCGCTGAAGTTAGAGAAGGCGATATCTTAATAGGAAAAATTACTCCCAAAGGAGAAACCGATCCTACCCCCGAAGAGAAATTACTTAGAGCTATCTTTGGAGATAAAGCCGGTGATGTAAAAGATGCTTCTTTAAAAGCTTCACCCTCATTACGTGGTGTGGTAGTGGATAAAAAGTTATTTGCCAGAGCCATTAAAGATCGTCGCTCCAAGAGCAAAGAGAAGGAGCAAATTGAAGAGTTTAAGGCTGATTTTGATGCTAAAGTGGCTAAATTGAAAGCGCGCTTGGTAGATAAAATCATGGTGTTGGTTAATGGTAAAACTTCACAGGGAGTTTATAATAACTTTAAAGAGGTTATTATTCCTAAGAAAACTAAATTCACCTTAAAGGCGCTTACTGCAGTTCAGGATTATATAAATATTAATCCTAATAAATGGACTACCGATAAGACAAAAAATGCCTTAATAGGTATATTAATTCAGAATTATACAGCTAAATATAAAGAGATATTGGGCGAATTAAACCGTAGAAAATTTGTATTGACAGTGGGTGACGAGTTACCTGCCGGAATTATTAAACTTGCTAAGGTTTATATTGCTAAGAAGAGAAAACTTAAAGTAGGTGATAAGATGGCCGGCCGTCACGGTAATAAAGGTATTGTTTCTCGTATTGTACGTGATGAAGATATGCCTTATTTGGAAGACGGTACTACTGTCGATATTGTGCTTAACCCCTTGGGTGTACCTTCGCGGATGAACCTTGGACAGATTTATGAGACAGTCTTGGGCTGGGCAGGTAAAGAACTTGGACTTAAGTTTGCAACGCCTATTTTTGATGGTGCTTCCTTAGAACAAATTAATGGATATATGGAAAAAGCAGGCTTACCCGAAAATGGTAAAGTTCGCCTTTATGATGGTGGTACTGGTCGTCAGTTTGACCAAGCTGCTACTGTTGGAATTATCTATATGATTAAACTTCACCACTTGATTGATGATAAAATGCACGCACGTTCCATTGGACCATATTCATTGATTACTCAACAGCCTCTCGGGGGTAAAGCCCAATTTGGAGGTCAGCGTTTTGGTGAAATGGAGGTATGGGCACTTGAGGCCTTTGGGGCCGCAACAATTTTGCAGGAAATCCTTACTATCAAATCTGATGATGTTGTGGGTAGAGCAAAAGCCTACGAAGCTATTGTTAAAGGACAGGAGTTCCCTGAACCGGGTATCCCTGAGTCATTTAATGTATTGGTTCATGAACTTCAGGGTTTGGGACTTAATATTACCTTTGATTAGTAGCTGATTAGTTTTAATTATTTTTTAGATTATACAATAATATTGATATATGGCTTTTAGAAAATATTCAACAGAAAAGAACAACTTCTCTGCAATAACCGTTAGCTTAGCTTCTCCCGAAATGATTTTGGAGAGATCTAGTGGTGAGGTGTTGAAACCCGAAACCATTAATTACAGAACTTATAAGCCGGAACGTGATGGCTTGTTTTGTGAACGTATTTTTGGACCGGTAAAAGATTATGAGTGCCATTGTGGTAAATATAAACGTATTCGCTACAAAGGAATTGTTTGTGATCGTTGTGGGGTTGAAGTTACTGAGAAGAAAGTACGTCGTGAACGTATGGGACATATTAAATTAGTTGTTCCTGTAGCGCATATTTGGTTTTTTAGAACCTTACCCAATAAAATGGGAGCTCTTCTTGGCTTGCAAACAAAAAAATTGGATACCATTATTTATTATGAAAAATATGTGGTAATTCAACCCGGTATTAAAGAAGCAGATGGTGTCAAATATATGGACTTCTTATCAGAAGACGAATATTTTGATATTATCGATGCTCTTCCTCCGGATAATCAGTATCTTGACGATAGTGATCCTAATAAATTTATTGCCAAAATGGGGGCAGAAGCCGTTCATGATTTGTTGAAAGGACTTGATTTAGATACTTTATCTTATGAGTTAAGAGACAAAGCAAATAACGAAACTTCTCAACAGCGTAAAGCAGATGCATTGAAACGATTGAAAGTTATAGAAGCTTTTAGAGATGCAAATACACGCCTCGAGAATCGTCCTGAATGGATGATTGTTAAAGTTGTTCCGGTAATTCCGCCTGAGTTGCGCCCATTGGTGCCATTAGATGGTGGTCGTTTTGCTACCTCCGATTTAAATGATCTTTACCGAAGAGTTATTATTCGTAATAATAGATTAAAAAGATTGGTAGAGATAAAAGCGCCTGACGTAATTTTACGTAATGAAAAACGGATGCTTCAAGAGGCCGTTGATAGTCTTTTTGATAATTCAAGAAAGTCTAGTGCTGTTAAGTCTGACTCAAATAGAGCCCTTAAATCCTTAAGTGATAGTTTAAAAGGGAAACAAGGCCGTTTCCGTCAAAACTTACTTGGTAAACGGGTAGATTATTCAGGTCGTTCTGTTATTGTTGTTGGTCCCGAACTTAGAATGAATGAGTGCGGACTACCAAAAGGAATGGCATCGGAACTATTCAAACCTTTTATTATTCGGAAGTTGATGGAGCGTGGTATTGTTAAAACCGTTAAGTCAGCCAAGAAAATTGTGGATAGAAAAGATCCTGTAGTTTGGGATATTTTAGAAAATGTTTTGAAAGGTCATCCTGTTCTTCTAAACCGTGCACCTACATTGCACCGTTTAGGTATTCAGGCTTTTCAACCAAAGCTTATTGAGGGTAAGGCAATTCAATTGCACCCATTGGCTTGTTCGGCTTTTAATGCTGACTTTGATGGTGACCAGATGGCTATTCATGTTCCTTTGAGCGATGCAGCTGTATTGGAAGCCCAAATATTAATGCTTGCTTCTCATAATATTCTTAATCCTGCTAATGGGGCTCCTATTACTGTGCCTTCTCAGGATATGGTTTTGGGTCTTTACTATATGACCAAGGAGAGAAGAAGTACTAAAGAGAAAATAGTGAAAGGAGAGGGAATGACTTTCTATTCTCCCGAAGAGCTTATCATTGCTTATAATGAAGGAATGTTAGACTTACACGCTTTAATTAAAATTAAAATTACTGATCCAGATGGAACAGGTGATTTAAATGACGTGCAGATGGTTAGTACTACCGTTGGTAGAGTGTTGTTTAATCGTGTTGTTCCCGTTGAATATGGATATATTAATGAGCTCTTAACCAAGAAATCTCTTCGTGATATTATTGGTTTAATGTTGAAAAAAGTTGGAAATCATAAAACGGCTAACTTCCTTGATGACATCAAGAATATGGGCTATCGAATGGCCTATGATGGTGGATTGTCGTTTAACTTAGGCGATGTACTTATTCCTACTGTTAAGGAGAAATTAATTGCTAAAGCCAATGCAGAGGTTAATGAAGTTACCAATAATTACGAAATGGGTTTCATTACCGATAATGAGCGATATAATCAGATTATTGATATCTGGACACATACCAACTCTAAATTAACTCAAACATTGATGAATGAAATTTCATCAGACAATCAAGGTTTTAATTCTGTATTTATGATGCTTGACTCTGGGGCTAGGGGTTCGAAAGAACAAATTCGCCAGTTGTCAGGAATGAGGGGCTTAATGGCTAAGCCTCAAAAATCAGGTGCTGCCGGTGCTGAGATTATTGAGAATCCTATCTTGTCTAACTTTAAAGAGGGATTATCGGTTCTTGAGTACTTTATTTCAACTCACGGTGCTCGTAAAGGTTTAGCAGATACGGCCCTTAAAACTGCCGATGCCGGTTATTTAACTCGTCGTTTGGTTGATGTTGCTCAGGATGTTATTATTTCAGAAAGAGATTGTGGCACTTTGCGTGGCTTGGTTGTTACTGCATTAAAACGTAATGAGGAAGTTGTGGAAACATTATACGACCGGATTTTAGGTAGGACTTGCTTGCACGATATTTACCATCCTGAAACCAATGAATTATTAGCTAGTTCAGGGGATGAACTTAATGAAGTGAAATCAAGAGCTATTGACGATTCCGGTGTGGAACAAATCGAAATCCGTTCGGTACTGACTTGCGAATCTAAGAAGGGTGTTTGTGCCAAGTGCTATGGTCGTAACCTCGCTACAGGTAGAATGGTTCAAAAAGGTGAAGCTGTAGGAGTTATTGCAGCTCAGTCCATTGGGGAGCCAGGTACACAGTTGACATTGCGTACTTTCCACGTTGGTGGTACAGCTTCGAATGTGGCCATCACCTCGAGTATTATCGCTAAAAATGAAGGTAGAATTGAAATGGATGAACTCCGTTATGTAGATTTTACCAATGACGAAGGCAATAAATATAAGATTGTTACAGGTCGTTCTGCCGAAATGCGCGTTATTGACCAAAAAACAGGTGTTATATTGGCTACACATCATATTCCTTATGCATCCAACTTATACTTAAATGATGGTGATATTCTTAAGAAAGGTGATTTGATTTGCGATTGGGATCCATATAATGCTATGATTATTGCTGATGTGGAAGGAACTATTGTTTACGAAAACATTATTGAAGGTCAAACTTATCGTATTGAGTCTAATGATCAAACAGGATACCAAGAGAAAGTAATTGTTGAGAGTCGTTTAAAATCTAAGAACCCTATTATTAAGGTTGTAGATAAAAAAGGTGTTGTTCTAAAACAATATGATATTCCTGTTAATGCACGTATCGTTGCCAATGAAGGGGATATGATTACTGCAGGTAAAATTGTAGCTAAAATTCCCAGAGCAATAGGTAAATCCGGTGATATTACCGGTGGTCTTCCACGAGTGACCGAATTATTTGAAGCAAGGAATCCTTCTGATCCAGCTGTAGTTGCTGAGATTGATGGAGTTGTATCCTTTGGTCCCAAGTTGAAACGTGGTAACCGTGAGGTTATTATTACTTCTAAAACTGGAGAACAAAAGAAATATTTGATTTCTACTTCTAAGCAGATTTTAGCTCAAGAGAATGACTATGTTAAATCTGGAACTTCTCTGTCTGAAGGTGCGATGACACCATCAAGTATATTAGCAATTAAAGGTCCTACTAAGGTTCAAGAATATATTGTAAACGAAGTACAAGAGGTATACCGATTGCAAGGAGTGAAAATCAATGATAAGCATTTTGAGGTTATTGTACGTCAGATGATGCGTAAAGTTGAGATTCTTGATCCGGGAGATACTCGTTTCCTTGAAAATGAAGTGGTTAATAGAATCGACTTTATGGAAGAGAATGATTGGATCTATGGTAAGAGAATAATTGTTGATGCGGGAGATTCTGATGTATTGAAATCAGGACAGATTGTTACAGCAAGAAAGTTGCGTGATGAAAATTCCAGCTTACGTCGTAGAGACATGAAATTAGTTGAGAGTAGGGATGCAAAAGCAGCCACTGCTAATCAAATTCTTCAAGGAATCACAAAAGCATCCTTACAAACTAAGAGCTTTATCTCAGCTGCTTCCTTCCAGGAAACAACCAAAGTGCTTACCGATGCAGCGCTTAGTGCTAAACGGGATACTTTACTTGGGTTGAAAGAGAATGTTATTGTAGGTCATAAAATCCCTGCAGGAACAGGCTTACGTGAATATGATAAACTAATTGTTGGAAGTAAAGAAGAGTTTGAAGCTCTTCAGAACCCTACCACTGAAACTGAAGTTGCTTCTCAAGAAATTACTCCTGAAGCATAATCAAATCAGATATAATTTTTTTAGAAAAGGCACTTTAGTGCCTTTTCTTTTATCTACTTAAATTTTAATAGCTATGGAAAATCAAAATCAAAATCAAAATCCCAACGGAGAAATTAACATTGAATTACCCGAAGATGTAGCTGAAGGATTGTATTCTAATTTGGCAATTATTACCCATTCTCACTCAGAGTTTATTGTCGATTTTGTGCGTATGATGCCCGGAGTGCCAAAGGCTAAAGTTAAGTCCAGAATTATTCTTACTCCTCAGCATGCTAAGCGCCTTATGAGAGCTATGGTTGATAATATAAAGAAATATGAAAGCATGCACGGCGAGATAGTTGATGTGGAAGATGGAATGACTTTGCCCATGAACTTCGGCGGACCTAATGCCCAAGCATAGCATACTGCTGAATATGAAAGGTTAATGCTTTTAACAAAATATAAAACTATGAAATAGGATTGGTTTTTATTGTTAAGGTTCTGGTAGGCAACAGACTAGTTATCGAGAGATTCGTAAATGGAGTTCTTGCTTTTGAACTCGGGAATTATCTCTTTCATTAATTTGACAATCTTTTTGTTATCCTGAGAATCGAAAAACTTAATGAGTTTTTCGATTCTTTGATTAATAGAATCATATTCATAATCTCTTACTCGTGCAATCATTATCTTTGGATGTTGGGTGTTAATAGTATTCTCTTCTGTTGCCAGCAACTCTTCATAGAGTTTCTCCCCCGGCCGTAAACCGGTAAATATTATCTGAATATCTTTACCCACTTCAAGACCTGATAATTGAATCATTTTCTTCGCCAAATCCAGAATTTTAACTGATTTACCCATGTTAAAGACAAAGATTTCACCCCCTTTTCCACGATTACCTGCTTCAAGTACCAATTGACAGGCTTCAGGTATTGTCATGAAATATCGGGTAATGTCAGGATGCGTTATTGTTATAGGTCCTCCTTCTTGTATTTGTTTAGTAAATAGAGGAATTACGGATCCATTGGAGCCCAAAACATTTCCAAATCGTGTGGTGATAAATGCTGTTTCTGAGATTGCATTTAGCGATTGTACATAAATTTCGGCAAGGCGTTTAGAAGCACCCATAACATTAGTAGGATTCACCGCCTTGTCTGTGGAGATCATAATAAATTTTTCTACTTTATATTTGTTGGCCAAGTCAGCAAGTGTTTTAGTACCATGTACATTGGCAAGCACTGCTTCACTTGGGTTGTTTTCCATCAAGGGTACATGCTTATAGGCAGCAGCATGATAAATTATATTTGGTGTAAATTCATTAAAGGCTTTTTCCATTCGTGCCTTATTTCTAATATCACCAATTACAAATTCGGTATTTTTAAAATTGTATTTCCCTAATTCCAGTTCAATATGATAGAGAGGAGTTTCAGCCGAATCTACAATGATGATTTTTTTTGGTCTAAATTTAGTGAGCTGACGTACTATCTCGCTTCCAATAGAACCGGCACCACCAGTTACCCATACTGTTTTACCATTGATTTCATGAGCTATATTTTCTCTATTAAGTTTTATCTCATCCCTTTCTAATAACTCTAATATATTAATATCTCGAATTTGACTGGCGCTAAGTTCTCCATTGATCCATTGCTGTACAGGAGGAATATATTGGATCCGGCTTCCGTTTTTCAAGGCAATTTCAGCAAGCTCATTCTTTTTGTCGATGCTTACATTTTGCGCTGAAATAATTAGGCGATCAATATTATTCTCTGAAAGTAGATTGCTGAGTTGCTCGGTGCTGAAAATTTGAATATTATCTATTTTTTTACCTACCTTCTTTTTATTATCGTCAATAAAAGCAATAACTTTTGTTTTATTATTCGTTTTTCTTTTTAGCGCTTGGAGTGTAAATAGCGCAGCTTCTCCGGCCCCAAAAACAATGACATTCTCTGAAATTTCCGAAGGTGATTTAAGCTCCCAGTAAGTTGTTTTTACCAATAAACGGAAAGCAATAAGTCCGGTAAAAGAAACAATAAATTCAATGATAAGAATAGCTCTGGGAATAATAATTAATCCCTCATAATGGTAATAAAAAAAATCAGAAAGTCCCAGTAAAGCACTGCCCACCAAAAGAATAATAAAGATACGACTTACATCTTGCGTTTCGGTATATCGAATAATGCCGCTAAAAGATTTGGTGCTGATAAATGTTATTAGGCGGATGCCTAAAAATAATAGTAATGAATAGGGGAGGATTTTTAATTCAGCATTGGGAATTGAAAAATTGAACCGTAGTAAGTAGGATAGCATTACCGAAAAGAATACTATTGTTAAGTCGATTAAAAGGATAATGCTTCGCGGTGTGCTTCTATTATAACTGCTCATTGATACAAAATTTAAGACTACAAATTTATATAAAAAAAGAGCGCCTTTTTATTCCTAATTGAGCGGGGTGATGTTTATATTTACCTTAAACGTTTGTGTGTACGATTTTCTGAATAATGATGGAGAAGGAAGAAGGTAAATGATTACTGAAATTTTTACTAGTCTTTAGTTATATTCACTCAAGCTTAACTCAAGTTTTTTTATCGGACAACAATGTTAATTAGTATAATAAATGTTCTAAAATGATTTTTTTCAATACTACATAAGTAAAATTAGTAGATAATATATTTAAGAGTTCACTGATTTAATTTACTTTTGTGATTCTAAACATTAAATCATAAAAGCTATGAAGAACACAGCATTCACAGAAAAACATATAGCAATGGGCGCTAAGATGGTCCCTTTTGCTGGTTATAATATGCCCGTGCAGTTTGCCGGTATTTCCATTGAACATGAGACAGTAAGGAAAGGCGTTGGAGTCTTTGATGTTTCACATATGGGAGAATTTTGGGTTAGAGGGCCAAAGGCATTTGAGTTTGTACAAAAGCTTACTTCCAATAATGTGGCTGATTTGTATGATGGTAAAGTACAATATTCGTGTTTCCCCAATGATAAAGGGGGTATAGTCGATGATTTATTGGTATATCGTTTTAATGAGAACAACTATTTACTGGTAGTAAATGCCTCAAATATTGATAAGGACTGGGCTTGGTGTAATAAGCAAAATACAATGGGTGCTGACTTGGAGAATGCTTCTGGTAATACAGCTCAATTGGCTATTCAAGGGCCATTGGCACTTAAGGCAATGCAAAAGCTGAGCGAGGAATCAGTGATAGATATGGAATATTATACTTTTAAAGTAATGAAATTTGCCGGTATTGAAGATGTATTGTTCTCTACCACAGGTTATACAGGATCAGGAGGTTGCGAGATTTATATGAGAAATGAGGATGCCATTAAGGTTTTCGATGCAGTATTTGAAGCAGGAGCTGAATTTGATATTAAACCTATTGGTTTAGGAGCTAGAGATACATTGCGCCTCGAGAGTGGATTCTGTCTTTATGGGAATGATATTAATGATGAAACTTCACCCATAGAAGCAGGACTTGGATGGATTACTAAATTTGTTGATGGAAATGATTTTATTAATCGAAGTTATCATGAAAATCTAAAAAATAACGGAGTTAGCCGTCGTTTACGTGGATTTAAAATGATTGATAGAGGTATTCCCAGGCATGATTATGAAGTTTGTGATGCAGATGGTAATGTTATTGGTAATGTTACTTCCGGCACCATGTCTCCAATGTTGCATCAGGGTATTGGAATGGCCTATATTAAAAGTGAATTTACTAAGTTTGGAACTGAAATCTATATTCACATTAGAAAAAAATATCTTAAGGCAGAGGTGGTGAAAATTCCTTTTTATAAGGGGTAAATCGTTCTGACAGTTATATAAAACGACTGGAGATTTGTTAATCTGCCTTTTCTTTTATTTCTGTTTTCCGGAGATTAAACTCGTTGGTCGTTAATTATTTTTATAGTACGGCTGCGACTTAAATTAAATGTTATACCTGAAATCCGCAAGAAATCTTTTTCTTGCGGATTTCAGGTATAATGATAAACCATTTTTTGCTTTTCCAATTATTCCAATAGGGTGGATTATAGGGTCTTTATGGTTGTGTTAATGATAGTATTTTTTGCTATTTCCTAACTTTAGTGATGTTGACGATACTATTTCGCTTATTTTTGCAATTAATAAGATTAAATAGCACTATTTACAATATTAAAGATACAAAATTTAATGAGTCATATTAAGACACTCGTGGTAATACTATTTCTTGTTTTTTCGCAATTATTATTTGCAGATGGAGACTCAATCGGATATGCATCCTTGAGTCAAAGTAAGATTGATAGTGTTAAGATTGACTCATTAATAAATGTCGCTGCTAACTTTCGATTTCAAGATCCGGATAGAGCGATAGCTTTAAGTGATAAAGCAATTACTCTAGCTCGTGATGCTAAATTATATAAACGAATGTTGAAAGCCTTTCGAACAAAAGGTGTTTTTTATATTATTAGCGCAAAATATGATTCTGCTGTATTTGTTTATGAAGAAGCCATCCCTTTAGCCAAAAAATACCATCAAGTGGATATTCTTATTAATATCTACCTTAACCTTGGTATTGTTTATACTAAGAAAGGGGACTTTAAATTAGCTGATAAGTATTATTCCATGGTTTTGAATAAATATTATTATAAATTATCGGAGAATAAAAAATCGACAATATATAATAATTTGGGAATGATGTTTATGGCGAAAGGGGAGTATCTAAATGCCGTTGATTATCATTTTAAAGCATTGAAAATAAGGGATGATATCAATGATTCCATAGGGGAGGCTTCTTCCATGATGAATATTGCCAATATTTATTTCTATCAGGAAGATTATGTTAAGGCAATGCAGTATTACCAAAAGGCTGCAATACTATTTAAGCAGCTTAATAATAATTATAATTTAGGCCATTGTTTTCATAATATTGGCACTATTTATGAGAAGCTGGATAGCCTTTCTCAAGCACGAGCCTATTTGATAAAAGCACTAAAAACTGAAGCCCCAAATTTAAAGACAGGAAGGGCTAAGACCTTTAATATGCTTGGCTTAGTTAGCCTCAAAGAGAAACATTATCTTAGGGCAGAGCAGTACTTTGTCAAGGCACTGAAAGAGCTCGAAGGAGTGCAATCGCAAACGGTTAAAATTCCTGTAATGAATAATCTTTCTGCTTTGTTTAATCGGCAACATAGGTTTGATTTGGCGATGAAATATAATAGGAAAGCCATGGCACTGAGCAAGCAAAGTGGTGCAAGGGAATATGAAAAAGATGCTTGTCTTAATACCTCAAATACTTACGAAGGTAAGGGTGATTATTCTAAAGCGTTGCATTATTTTAAATGCTATGTGAGTATTAGAGATTCCCTTATCGGGTCGAAAAAATATGAGCAAATTCACGAGTTACAAATAAAGTATAATACCGCCAAGAATGAAAGAGAATTGGATTTGCGTAATGCGGAATTATTAAAAAAAGACCTCGAATCTAAAGAAAAAGATGCGATTATTAAGAAGACACAAATACAAATATATGCAATATTAATTATTGTTATTCTTTTGTTGCTAATTTTCATTATTGTATTCAGAAATCAAATTCACAAACGAAAAGCTGCACAGATGTTGCTGGAAACCAATGATGAATTGAGAAATAAAGAGATTGCCGATTTGATAAAAAAACATCAGCTAAATTCGATGAAAGGAAGGATGGAGGCGGAAGAAGGGGAAAGAAATAGAATAGCCCTTGAATTGCATGATGGAATTGGCGGATCCTTAGCTGCCATAAAATTGTTCGTTGATTCACTAAGAAAGAACAATCCGCTTAAAGAGTTGGATACTGTGCATGCCAATATTAACAATATCTATAATGAGGTGAGAACTTTGTCGCATAATTTAAAGCCCCCAAAATTTCAATTCTCAAGTATTACGGATATTGTAAAAGATTATGCCAGCCAGATTTCTAAAAATTCAGCGCTGCAGATTAATTTATATTCCAGCCCAAAGGCTAATTGGAATATATTGCCCGACGATATTCAAATTGGTATTTTTAGAATTTCGCAGGAGCTGATAAACAATGTTATTAAGCATGCCGATGCCAATAAAATTGAAATTCGGTTGGAGATGAATAAGAAAGTAGTAATAGTAAGCGTTAAAGATAATGGAAAAGGCTTCGATACAACTAATAACTTTAAAGGTATTGGTCTTCAAAATATTTATCAGCGAGTAGCAAGCATGCATGGTAAAGTTGAAATTAATTCAATAGTTGGTAAAGGAACTAAAGTAAGTTTTGAAATCCCTATTGAAGGATTAGTTAATAATTAATGAGTATTGAATCAATGAATGAGGATTTTTATTATTTAGGAAAAATTACCAAATTATATAGTTATAAAGGTGAAGTAGTATTCTTTTTTGATGTTGACGATATTAGTGAATATTATACTATCGATACTGTATTTATTGATATCCAGGGTGATATTATTCCCTTTGGTATTGAAAAAATAAATTTTGGTAAGAACAATAATAATGCAACGGTTAAATTAACCGATATTGATAATGAGGCCGATGCTCGTCGCTTAGTCAATGCATCACTTTATCTCCCAAAGAGTAGCTTACCCAAACTCAAGGGAAATAAGTTTTACTATCACGAAGTAATAGGATTTGAGGTTGTTGATAAAAATGAAGGTAGAGTGGGCGTTATCGAATCTATTAATGATAATGCCGCCCAAGCTTTATTTGAAATAAAGGATGGATATACTGAGATATTACTGCCCATTGTTGACGAATTTATTATAGAGCTTGATCGTAAAAACAAGAAGATTATAGTTGCTTTCCCCGACGGTTTGTTGGATATTTATAGGCAAGATGAGGATAAGGAGTAATGTCATTTCAATTTAAACGCTTTTTTATCGAGGATAGGCATACTCCAATGAAGGTTGGGATTGATGCAGTATTGCTAGGGGCGTGGGCTGATATTGGAAATGGAAAACAAATTGTCGATATTGGTAGTGGCAATGGTATTGTAAGTTTAATGTTGGCGCAACGTTTTCTGAAGGCAAATATTCATGCCGTTGAAATAAATGATGCGGCGTTTAAGGATTGTGTATTTAATGTCGACAAGAGCCCATTTAAGGATAGAATTGAAGCAATAAATTGCGATATTCGTAAGTATAATTCCGAAATATTATTTGATATAGCTATTTCAAACCCTCCTTTCTTTAGTTTGAATACTGCAGCCAATGATAATGGCAGACAAGAAGCACGACAAACAAAAAGTTTAAGCTATAAAGACTTATGTGTTCGTGCAAAGCAATTGCTAAAACCCAATGCTGCACTGATTGTTGTTTTTCCCTTTGAGCAGAGGCAGCAATTTATTAAAGAGGCTTTTATTAATGGCTTTTATCTTAAAAAAGAGTTGGTAATAAGTGATAAAAAATGGAGTAAACCACAAAGAAGTTTGCTCCATTTTGTAAATTATCCGGTACTCGAAGTGGGGCGTAATTTGCTTTATCTGAAAGATACAACAAATACACCCAGCAAGTTTATGACTGAACTAACAAAAGATTTTTATCTTTAAATGTTAAGGTGTTATATTATCAAAAGGATTAATTAGAGAGTCTTTATTTCATTAAAACCATCTTATTACTTTTTTCGGTATAAGTGCCGTTACTATTCTGAATGCGAAGCGTGTAAATATATACTCCTTGTGAAAGAGCTTGCCCTCCATTGTTAGTGCCGTCCCACACCAGTTGATTTGGACCAACACGATATCCGGAAGCGTTTACTGTTGCCTTTAACTCACGTACGAGTTGTCCCCGGATATTGTATATTAATACTTGTACTTGCAATAGGTCGCAAGCTTGATTGTGGTCGAAGATAATAGAGGTTGTATTGGTAAAAGGATTGGGGGCATTGAGCATATTGTCAACGACAAAATCAGTGTTGTTGGCAACAAGAAAATTAATACTGGCAGAAGATGAATTATTATAAACATCCCAAACCTTTAGGCTGAGAGTGTGGTTTCCCACTGCTAAATTGTAAAATGGATAGCGAATGCTCCCTCGTTGATAATTATTAAGATTGGCTTGATAGTAATCGTTGAGGATAATTGATTGTGCTGAGTTTTCATCTAAAATAGCAGTGATATCATGTCCAATTCCATTTCCAACGGTGTTAATTCCATTTTTGTCGAATATAAAAGAGAGGAGTTTTGGGTTTTCATCAGTGATACCTCCATCCTGAAAGTTGGTGTCATTGAGAAAAAGTTTAATGCTTGGACCGGTATTATCACTCTCGGCCATATCGTAGGAGCCTCCAATGTTAATGGTGTCTAAATAGCCATTGGCATCCATACTATCATTACTGGCATAATATGATATTTTACCAAATCCATATCTGTAGGCGATATCTTTTGGAACAACAAATGTAAATTCAAATTGGCCGTTGGTAATTCTTGCCTTGCCTTTGTAGATAATGTTATTTTGAAGTTTGAAGTTATAGATTGGGCTTCCGGGATCATTACCTAATGTAGTGTATGTCTGTGATTTGTCATATATAGTAGGATATAAAATGCCATTAAAGTTGCTAAGTAATTGTCCTCCTTTTTGTACCTCACCTTTGATAATAACTTTTTGTAAGGCTTTTATTGTATCTACTTTATTCCCCGTCATGGCGTCAATTACAGCTGTTGTTGTTACCTTGTCATAAGGATAAACCAAACGCATGGCAGGATCACCGAGGAGAACGAAGTTTTTATTGGCAGAAACAGAACCGGCACCAATTTTAGAGAGGCGTATTATTTCACCTAAAGTAGGATACTTCCCATTCTGCTTCTTGAGAATATTCCGGTAAATAACTTTACTAAGAGCAAAATTAGTGCTGGAATAAGTAACTCTGGAAGTAGTTAATAATGCAATGCCACCACCAATAGGATTTAAAAGAACATATTCACCGGCAGAAATTCTTTGGGGGTCATCATATCGGCTAAATTCACAAGTGGCAGTTACAAATAAAGGTAGATTATTGTAGTTCTTCCATGCATTTATATCTTTTACTTCCAATACCGACTCATGTGCCCATCCTAATTCACCTCCATGGCCTGTATAATTGATAATAAGTGCCCCTTGGGCTACTCGCTGGTTAATGGCTTTTGTTACTTGAGGATAGCGTTGCCCTCCCGGTGTGATAATCTGATGATAGGCATCAAAAAAGATCTTATCAACATTGTAATCGGGATAATTATTCCATACGTAATTAGCCAAATAGTTGGCCTGTGCTGTATGCAAATCGCCATCTTCGTCATCACCAATAAAACAAGTGATATTTCGCCAGTCTGCCATTGCCTTTACTTTATTTCCAGCTGCATTGCATGAGGGGTTGTTTTGTAGGTATTTTTGAGGTAGCTTATAACGTAAAATTTTGTTGATAATAGCATCGGCCTGGCCGGTTGTAGTAACGGGAAATCTACCAATTCCAATATCCAATCGGCCATTGGCATTGGCTCCTTCATTATCGTCTAAAAGGCCAAAATAATCATCAGTACAAAAGGAAGTGGTTGGAGATAATGAATTCTTTGACTCATAGGTGAGTACTAAATTTGTGTTGTTGGGGATTCTGTTTTTATAATCATAAGAACCGTCGCCAAACAAAAGTAGGTATTTGGGCATATTGGAAATATTACCCGCAGCTTTATCATAGAGCATTTTCATAAAATCGCGGATAGCTGTAATGTCTTTAGCTCCTGATGAAAACTCATTGTATATGGTGCTTGCCTCTGTGGTATATACATTCAAATGATTGTAGGTCCGGTGATAGTTTGCAAGTGTTTCAGCTTGCTTCTTAAACTTTTTGTTGTAGAGTATTACATAATCAATTTTACTCAAAGAGTGAAGGTCTTGATTAGCCACATTGCCCACTAAACCAGGAGTATAGTAGCCTCCATTGAAAGCGACAAATGTTTTTAATGTAGTCGCTTTTGATTTAAAATTAATATTATTGCCACTGAGAGTTATATTCATCTTTATTGGGTTAAGCGGATTACTTATATCCCATACTATGGTGTTGGCATTTGTTGCTTTGAGTGTGTATTCTGCAATATTTCCAGTACCCACTGACTGGGGAGATCTAAATGTTAGCTGCTTTCCTGTCATTGTTAGGTGTCGAGGTGCATTTACTTCTATGTAGTTTAACCAAGCCTGTGCACTTGAATTAGGTTTATTATAACTTATTTGTACGTTTATGGCGGAATTAGAAGTCTTGAAATTAATAGTATCAGTATTTATTTCTGCATAGGGTGCAAGATAATTAGAACTCACTGCGGAAAAGAGAAGGGCTTTATTATGTCCATTTATATGATAGACAAGGCGGCTGTTAAGAGTTGAACGAGCAATGGCATTTGTTCTAACCCTTGTCTTTTTGCTTGCATCAATGGAACTAAAATTGAATTTGAAGTTATATGTATTAATTACATTAAATTGCTCTCCATACCATTCTCGCCCTGTTTTTATCAAGTTTAATGAGTCATTGTCGTGGAAGGCATAATCAGTAAACGAATTGATATGAATGTTTGCACTGCCATAATTATTGGTATCGGGCGTTATTCTTTTGCCTTGTCCTCCGCTAAGGGTGATAAAATAATAGGCATAGTCATCATAAAGGTCTTTGGTGTGGGTAAAAGCTTTCAATTGTTTATTGTAGAGCCACTTCGTTGAGGAGGTTCCGTAAAAAAGGAAATAATCATCAGTATCAAAAAATCCGTTGGAGTTATTGTCATATACTTTAATGGAATTTTCCACTAAATCATCATACCTGAAAACGGAATTTGCTTCTGCTAACATCCCTCCTCCATTGCCGTACAATCGGATTGAGTTAATTGTTAGGCCGGAGAGTGAAAACCCCATGGCTTCTAGGTTGCTGCCGGTAACTTTGTAGATACCATTTCTGTTAGTACTGATTTTATACCATTGGCCTTGTGATAATACAGAGTGAGAAGCATATACTCTTCCCTTTGATTTAATTATTGATTTTTTCTTAACAAGAGAATAATGTATGTCGAATTGATTAAGTCTGTATAAAGAAGAATGCGCGCCTTTTCTGAAAATCTCTATTGTAATATGGGCTATCTTCTTTCCTCTTGTATATAAATAGCTTATGTTGTACCTATAATTTTTCGCTATTTTGCTTGTTATTGAGTTGTCGTTAGTAGTGTTAATAATTTCTTCCTTTATGGAATCAAGTTTAAGATGAATTTGTTCGCTGTTTTCAATGGGAATATCAATAAAGTAGGCTGGTAATTGTTGATCATAGTTACTTGGAATAACAGATTCAATACTCATGCGACGCAAATTTGTCTCCTCAGGTTTATTTGTCCAGTGGAGTAATATTGGTAAATTATGCGACTGTTGTGCTATATTGTAA
>WGCS01000037.1 GCA_015493685.1 Bacteroidales bacterium | reverse complement strand
TCAGATGTGTATA
The DNA here is from genome assembly GCA_015493685.1 of Bacteroidales bacterium. Taxonomy (GTDB): domain Bacteria; phylum Bacteroidota; class Bacteroidia; order Bacteroidales; family UBA1556; genus UBA6267. The sequence continues at coordinate 3,841 of WGCS01000037.1, read as the reverse complement.
AGAGACAGATATACAATCTTTATAAAGAAATAGATATATTAATTTCACCATTTTCAAAATCTCATTTTTCAAGACCCATTATTGAAGCATTTGCGTTGGGAAAAATTGTTATTTCTTCAAATGTACCTGGTATTAATGAAATAATTAAAGATGGTATTAATGGATTTTTATTCGATACAGATAACCCCAAACATTTATCTGAGGTTATTTCTAAAGTTTCTGGCTTATCTTCGAATGATAAAATGAGAATAATAAATAATGCAAGAAATGATGCAGAAAAATATTTTTCTTCGAATAATGCGAAAAATATTGAGTCTGTAATTGATTTTATGATAAATATTAATACATAATATAATGAATACTAATACCCTTCTAATCACTGGCGGTACAGGCTCCTTTGGCAAAGCCGTTCTTAACCGCTTTCTTAATACTGATGAATTCCATGAGATACGGATTTTCAGTAGAGACGAGAAAAAACAAGACGATTTACGCAAAAAACTAAATAACTCAAAAGTAAAATACTACTTGGGCGATGTGCGTGATAAACGTTCTGTAGACACTGCCATGCAGGGTGTGGATTATGTGTTTCATGCGGCGGCTTTAAAGCAAGTTCCCAGCTGTGAGTTTTTCCCCATGCAAGCGGTGCGTACCAATGTACTGGGCACCGAGAATGTATTGGATTCTGCCATTCAATATGGAGTGAAAAACGTGGTGGTGCTTTCTACTGATAAAGCAGTGTATCCTATCAATGCCATGGGTATCTCCAAGGCCATGATGGAGAAGGTTATGGTGGCTACTTCACGCAATAGTACTAAAACGATTATTTGTGGTACACGCTATGGGAATGTGATGGCCTCTCGTGGGAGTGTAATTCCTCTCTTTGTAGAGCAAATGAAAGCAGGGAAACCACTCTCTATCACTAATCCTGATATGACCCGCTTTATGATGACATTGGAGGATGCTGTGGATTTAGTGCTTTATGCTTTCCAAAATGCTAATCCAGGTGATATATTTGTTCAAAAAGCCCCTGCGGCAACCATTGATACTTTGGCAAAGGCTTTAATCAATTTGTATAAATCAAATTCTGAGATTAAATATATCGGAACACGCCATGGAGAAAAGCTTTATGAAAGTCTGGTAAGTAAAGAAGATATGCTGCATGCCGAAGATATGGGTGATTATTATCGTATCCCAGCTGATAATCGGGATTTAAATTATAATAAGTATTTTTCTGAAGGAAAAGTCGCGGATATTGAGGTTGAAGATTATCATTCACATAATACGCATCAGCTTGATATTATTGGAATGAAGAATTTATTACTGAAATTACCCGAAATTAAAAAGGATATAAAGAATAATAAAAATAAGTAGTTATGAAAATAATGACCATTATTGGGACTCGTCCCGAAATAATTAAAATGAGTAGAATCATTAATGAACTAGAAAAATTCACAGAACATATCTTGGTTCATACGGGGCAGAATTACGATTATGAATTAAATGAATTGTTTTTTGATGAGCTAGAAATTAGAAAACCTGATGTTTTTCTTAATGCTGTAGGTGATAGTACTGCTGAGACAATTGGAAATATTATTGCAAAGTCTGATAAAGTAATGGAAGAAGAAAATCCAGATGCGGTCCTTTTATATGGGGATACAAATAGTTGTTTGTCAGTAATATCTGCTAAACGTAGAAAAATACCAATATTTCATTTTGAAGCGGGAAATAGAAGCTTTGATCAAAGAGTTCCAGAGGAGATTAATCGAAAAATTGTTGACCATCTAAGTGATATTAATATGCCTCTTACAGAACATGCTTGGCGTTATCTTGTAGATGAGGGTTTAAAACCTGAAACAGTTATAAAGATAGGATCTCCGATGAAAGAAATTCTTAATTATAATATGGTAAAGATAGAAGGGTCAAAGATTCTTGATAAATTGAAATTGAAAAAAAATGATTATTTTGTTTTAAGTACTCACAGAGAAGAAAATGTTGATTCTGAAAGGAATTTTAAAAATTTATTAAATTCACTCAATGAGATTGTTAAAAAGTATGATAAACGTATCATCGTTTCTACACATCCTCGTACAATGAAAAAATTAGAAGAGATTAAAGGGTTTAATTTAGATAAAAGAATTGAACTAATGAAACCTATGGGTTTTTTCGATTATGTAAAGCTTCAACTTAATTCGTTCTGTGTAATTTCAGATAGTGGGACAATAACTGAGGAGTCATCAATTTTGAATTTTCCGGCAATAACTATTAGACAAGCACATGAGCGGCCAGAGGGAATGGATGAGGGAGTTTTGATAATGACAGGTCTGAAAAAAGATTTAATACTTAACGCAATTGATGTAGTAACATCGCAACATGATTATAATAATAGACAATTCAAAATAGTGCATGATTATAATGTAGACAATGTTTCTAAAAAGGTTGTGCGAATTGTATTAAGTTATACTGATTATATTAATAGAACTGTTTGGAAAAAATTTCTATAAAATAACAATTTGAATATAAAAGTAATCTGAATTTGAAGGTTCAAGGTGATGGGAAATGAAATTGTGAAAATTATTATATTGGACTCTGCTGGAATGGCAGGTCATATAATAAGTAAGTACTTAAAACAGTTTAATCAATACAAAATTATTGATGTTGTTTTTGATGAGAATATGCAGGAGCATGGAAATCTATTAGACATTGGCAATACGGATTCAATCCTAGAGTTTTTAGATTTCCATAAGCCTCATTTTATTATTAATGCCTTAAGAATGCTGGTAAATGAATCTAGTGAAGAACCTCATAAAGCAGTTTACATTAATTCCTATTTTCCAAGATTGCTCGAAGCTCATTATAAAACTTCAAATACGCAAATCATACACTTAAGCACTGATTGTGTGTTTTCTGGTGAGGACGGGAACTATAAGGAAGATAGCAGAAAGGATGGAATAGGCATGTATTCGACAAGTAGAGCTCTTGGCGAAATAGATAACGATAAGGATTTGACTATTAGAACGTCTTTTATCGGGCCTGTAATTACTAAAAAACAAGAGGAGCTTTTTGATTGGTTCCTAATGCAGGAAGGTGAAGTTAAAGGGTATAATAATGCTTTTTGGACTGGTGTTTCGACCTTGGAATTGGCAATCAATATTGAGCGAGCAATAACGTTGGGCCTTTCTGGTATTTATCACATGGTTCCAGTCAATAAAATAAGTAAATATGAATTGTTGAAGGTGTTAAAGAATGTATGGGGAAAAGATGAAATTGTATTGAAAAGCTATTCAAATAGTTTTGTTGATAAGAGTCTTATAGATACACGTCAAATATTGGAGGTCAGTGATTATGATAAGATGTTTATTGAATTAAAAGAATATATGCAATTGAATAGCGATTTATATTCTAAATACTTTTAAATGATGAAACTAAGAAAGAATATAAAGCTAGTAACCTTTGGAAATTTCCCTTATGGAGGAGCCTCAGCAAATTTGTTACGATATTTTTCTTTAGCATTAACTCTTGAGAATAATGACGTTGAGGTGATTCTTCCTACTGGCGGTTACTTTGGAAAAGGAATAGATACAAATACTAAAAGAAAAAGTAATATTGATAAGGTTGAGTATATCCATACAGGATTTATTCATCATCCAAGAAATTATATAGGTAAGGTTCTTGATAATATTTTTGGTCCTTTAATAATGTTTTTTGTATTTGTTATAAGAAACCTAAAAAAGTCAATTGATGTAACTATTGTTTATAATACTTCATATTCAAGAACATTGGTATTTCTTATTTTAAGGAAAATTTTAAAATTCAAATATATCGTAATATTGCCTGAGTTTTA
>WGCS01000036.1 GCA_015493685.1 Bacteroidales bacterium | reverse complement strand
TAATGAATAAACTTTGAGAACGATTGCATATTTTTGCCTTCGTTCTCTTTGTTTTGTTTCGCTACGCTTCTCTTCACAAAGAGAACGAAGGCAAAAATACTTACTGTTAATATTTATCCTCTAAAAATTGCATTTACTAATTGAACTTAGGCTTTCGCCAACGACAGATATAAAATTATTTCTAATACACATATAATAAATACCCCCACTAATGAAAATTAAGTATATTTTTATATATCTCATAATAGCAATAAGTTATAACGCCAATGCCCAGTGGGTATTACAGACCCTTGGAAGTTGGGATTCCAATGGGAGACCAAATTATTTAGAACCACTAAGAGATACCGTTACGAGTGATGATATTAGTCGTATTAACGGACCAAATGGATATATACCTGCCGGTCACAGCGTACCTGATTCACATCCTGAATATATTCAGACTACTGATATTCATGTAGATGTTGGAGACAGTATATATATTACTTTTGTAACTGAAAGTGCAGGACACCTTAACAGTTTAGGATTCTACACTTATCCGGATAATAATAAACCGGCAACAAAAAATGATATAAATCACGTTACTTTAATTTTCCCTAACTCATCAAATAATAATGCCAATGATTTATCACCGGGAGATAAAATTAATTTGGGATTTATCCCATCAAATACAGTGATAGGTTGGGTATTATTTGATAATTCCTGGACTAGCGATTCGACTACTTTTGTGGATCGTTTACCAAGTTGGAGCAGAACATGGTATTCCGATCATATTTATAATCCGGGAGAGAGGTCTCATACGGTACTCTTTAAAGATACAATGATTGATAAGTGGATTCTAGGATTTGAAGACCTGGACTTAGGAGATAAAGATTATAGCGATGTGGTATATTATGTTAGTGGATTTAATACCAATCCGACATCTACCCTGCCAATTAGTCTTTTAGATATAAATTTTGATACTAAGACAAGACTTCTTTCTTGGCATACGGCCACGGAAAGTAACAACCATTATTTTATCCTAAAACAACTTGATGCCGATGGTAACTCTTTCAACACAAGTATTATACCTGGCGCAGGAACATCAAATACAGTACAAAGCTATTCGTATGTGATAGATAATAAAGCAAAATATATTGAACTTTATCAGAAAGATTATGATGGAAAAATTAATTTTATAAAACGAAAATATATTGGTATCAAGGTTCCCTCAAATATAATATTATATCCTAACCCAAGTCATAATCGAGTTAGCATTAAAGGAAAAGTTGATAAAATAGAGGTTTATAACTTACACGGTCAGCATCAATCTTTTGACTACCATAATGGTATTCTAAGTGGACTTAAAACAGGCAGCTACATTATTAATATTAATGGATTTATCAATAAACGATTAATAATATTATAATACCAGTTTTGCATCCAATAATATAATAAGAGGAAATAAATACCAATGGTTGGCATTGCACGAAATTCCATATAAAAATCAGTGAAATATCTCAATGCTAAATGATAAACCTATAAACCATCCAAGCCTCATTTTAGAATAAAAAATCAAATAAGCATATCATACAAATCTGCCATTTTCGTGTAAACAGCAATTTATTGTATCACAATATCGTATTTATGTAATAATCCCATAATATTCAATTGAGAGATTATTTAAAAGAAAATGGATATTCCTATGATAATATAATCGGACATGAGGGTATAGCCAAATCACTGGCTACACATCCCCCTTGGAAGCGCTCATATAATATGGGGGCAATTGGCGATTCCAATTATCCTGAATACAATAATATTTCGGGATTTTCTGCTCTACCAAGTGGTATGCGGCGCCCAAATGGTTTTTTTACCGGTTTGGGCGAATTCTTTGGGTGTTGGAGCGCTAACATAGTCCATTACTATAGTATATATGGCTGCAGTTTATACAACGTAAATAATCAAATGTCAGCTTTTGAAGTAAGCAAAAACTATGGTTTTAGTATTCGTTGTATAAAGGATTAAATTACTCACAAAGCAGACTCCCCAATACTGCGCTAATTCTTTCGTATGATTTACCTAAATCTCTCTATATCAACATAAATAATATTTTATAAAACTCCTTTCTATCTTGTTCATCATTTGGTTTGCACCAGTAAAACTCACAAAAGATCTTATCAGAATTGTGAAATTTATAATTACAATTAATATAGTAAAAATCATGGCTTTTGATTAATAATGCCTCGAGAAAGGATTTTCGTAGCGGGGACCATCACAGTTTCCATTTTTTGGGATTTTCGACAATATATTTTCTGATATTCATATAGTCCTTTGTAGTTCTGATGAT
>WGCS01000035.1 GCA_015493685.1 Bacteroidales bacterium | reverse complement strand
GTTTTTATGTTTTAGAAATATTCCTTGATTTTTAGTAATTCTTGCCTAGCGGCGGCTTTTTTGCATACTTTTTCAGCTGCTGGAAAAAGTATGAAATAATTAATAGGTAAAATCTTCAATATTGCTCCCGCTCGTCTTAGTCTTTGATCAGTGGAAGACTTTAATCCATATCAAGCCTTGAATTTTTTGCTTCCTTTTTGTTTCAAGACAAAAAGGAAGAGCCTTCCCGGCTTGAGGGTAAAACAAACATAAGATAATCCTCTGAATATCAATCGAGAGTTTAATCCCCCTTTTTGCTAAAATGGGGAACTAAAATGGGGATTAGGCAAAAAAATCTCTCTTTTGGTTCTCCCTTTAAATAAAGGGAGATAAATTCTTTACTTTTTTGTTTTATGGGACTTAATTTGATTATTAATGAGCTAATAAATTTAATGCACTGCTTTATCGTTAAATACATTGATATTTGTATTCTGTATTTTTATTGGACAGTAATGTTTTTAAATAAAATTATTGAGAAAATTGAATTCAATTTGCCCATAAATTTAATAAATTATTTGTTTGAAAAAATATATTAACTTTGAAGCTTATATACACAGGAGTCAGAGCATGATTTTGTTGTCTGATATATTGTTCAGACAGTGACATAGAAAGGACAATCTTAATTGGAGTCAAAAATTTAATTTATTAGATATGAATAAAAATATACTATTACTTTTAGTTGTTTATTTTATCGGGTTATACTCATTAAAAGCACAAACTTATAACGTAAAAGATTTTAAAAATAAGCCTTTGTGGATAGAAATGATGCAGGATCCAAATGCGAATTTCTTCACAACACAAACAGCTTTTGATACTTATTGGAAAGATAGAATACGTAAGCCTAGTGATGGATGGAAGGTCTTTAAGCGATGGGAAGCATTTATGAATACAAGGGTAAGTACGGATGGGATAAAACCTGCTCCCGGATATGTATTGCATCAATACCAGCAAATGATGGCCGGTGGAATATTGAGTTCCTCAAGTGGTACATGGACAAATATGGGTCCCATAAGTTCTCCAACTAATACCAGTGGTCAACCCAATGGAATTGGTCGTGTTAATGAAGTCGCTTTTGATCCTCATAATGCAAATACAATATGGGTAGGAGCTCCTGCCGGTGGTTTGTGGAAATCTTCTGATGGTGGATCTTCATGGGCGATTAAAACAGATAATATGCCAACATTGGGAGTGTCTTGTATACTAATTGATACAAATAATACAAACATTATGTATATTGGCACTGGTGATCGTGACGCTGGCGATGCCCCGGGTATGGGAGTATTTAAATCCATTGATGGTGGTAATACTTGGGCTGTCTCTAATACTGGTATGGGAAATAGATTGGTAAGTAAGATTGTGATGAAAGCCAGTAATCATCAGGTATTACTTGCCGCCACAAGAGGCGGGATTTATAAGAGTACCAATTCGGGACAAACATGGATTAAAAAGACAAGTGGAAATAGAAATTTTAAGGATATTTGTTTTCAGCCATATAGCAATACAGTGCTCTATGCCACATCAACTTATCCTTCTGTGGCTTTTTATCGTTCTATGGATGGAGGTGAGTCCTGGTCCCAGATAGCAACAGGAATTACTTCTGTGGGTAATCGTATGGTTATTGGCGTAAGCCCTGCAAATTATAATGTGGTTTATTTAGTAACAGGAGGTTCCTCAGGTTTAGTTGCCGTTTATAAATCCATAAATGGGGGGGTGTCTTTTGCTACTATGGCAACCTCTCCTAATATTTTAGGTAGAAATAGCTCTGGGAGTGATAATGCCAGCCAGTCGTGGTATGATTTGGCTATTGCTGTTTCTTCAAGCAATATTAATGTGCTTTATGTAGGTGGTATCAATGTGTGGAAGAGTACTAATGGTGGAACTTCATGGTCGTTGAATACCCATTGGGTAGGTAGTGGTGCGCCTGCTGTTCATGCAGATCATCATATACTTAAATATTCCCCTTCGAATGTTCTTTTTGATGGGAATGATGGAGGATTATATAAAACTAGTGATGGTGGTGCCAATTGGACAGATATAAGCTCCGGCTTAGCAATCTCTCAGGTCTATAAAATAGGACAAAGTGCCAGCAATGCTAATATGCTTGAAGCCGGTTTGCAAGATAATGGAACAATACTATCCAATGGGACAAATTGGACTACCATCATTGGTGGTGATGGAATGGAATGTGCCATTGACCCAGGTGATGTGAATTATAAATATGGAGCCTTGTATTATGGCGATATTCGTCGTTCGGTAAATGGTTCATATTTCAGTACTATTGCCGATAATGGAACTAATGGAATTAATGAAAGTGGAGGCTGGGTTACACCTTATTGTTTGCAAGAAGGAAATCCTTCTACCATGTTTGTTGGTTATAAAAATATTTGGCGTTCTACCAATATTAAAACAGCAAGTGTGTCATCCGTTAGTTGGGCTAAGATAAGTACATTTGGTAATAGCAATAATATAAAAGTTGTAGAAAGTTCTCCTGCCGATAATGCATTGCTTTTTGTGAGTAGGGGAAGCTCTCTTTTTAGAACGGATAATGCCAATGCTACAGCCCCTTCTTGGGTTTCAATATCTTCGCCCGGAGGTACTATTACCGATATTGAGGCTGACCCTGATAATACAAATATTGTTTATGCCACAGCCGGTAATGGAGTTTATAAATCTACGAATAAAGGGGCTTCATGGGTAAGTATTACCGGAAATCTCCCCGCAGTGAGTATGAATTGCCTGGTTATTGATACGACAAGTAACGGAGGACTTTATGTGGGCTCTGATGTGGGCGTTTTTTATCGGGAGGCGTCAATGAGTAATTGGATTAATTTTTCCTCGGGAATGCCGGCTGCTGCAGAAGTTGTAGAACTTGAAATATATTATAGTGCCAATGCTTCTCAAAGCAAACTTAGGGCGGCAACTTTTGGTAGAGGTGTTTGGTCTTCAGATCTTTATTCAAACCCAAATTCGTTGCCTACTGCCGATTTTTATGCTGCGAATACACATACTTGTGCAGGGGGTATAATTGATTTTATTGATGCTTCTGCTCCTAATCCTATAGCTTGGCAATGGAGTGTTTCTCCTTCAACAGTTAGTTTCGTAAATGGAACTAATGCGGCTACGCAAAATCCTCATATCAAATTTAATGCTGTGGGAAATTATACCATAACATTAATTGTTACCAACGCTAATGGAAGTGATACTATCATTAAATCAAATTATATTTCGGTCACTGCTCCTTATACCGTTCCTTCAGTAGAGAATTTTCAGTCTTTTATTGTTGATAATAATGGGGGAGCCGGAACATGGAATCATAATTGGACATTTAATAATACCGGTGGATTTATTTGGAGAGCAAACAAAGGATATACTCCATCGGCAAATACAGGCCCTTTATATGATCATACCTTGGGTACTAATGCGGGAGTATATTTATATACCGAGGCTTCTAATCCTTCGCAAGCCGGTGACGTTGCTAATTTAATTAGTCCTTGTATATCATTACCAGCATCAGGTAATATCAATTTGAGTTTTTGGTATTTTATGTACGGATCTTCTATTACTGGTTTGCATGTGGATATTTTTTCCAATGGTGCTTGGATTAACGATTTGTTTACCCTCACAGGACAGCAACAAAATTCGCAAAATTCTTCATGGCAGAAAGCTAATGTCTCCTTGACATCTTATTTGGGCAATACCGTAAAGTTTAGATTTAGAGTCATTAGGGGTGCAGATTATATGGGTGATGTTGCTATTGATGATGTGAAAATAAAATCTATATTTAATGCACCGGTGGCTGATTTCTCTGCTTCACAAACAAGTATTTGTGCTGCTGGAGCACTGCCATTTGCTGACTTATCTACCAATGTGCCAAATTCATGGCAGTGGAGTGTGAGCCCTTCTACTGTTAGCTTCGTTGGTAATACTACTGCCAGTTCTCAGAATCCCATTATAAAATTTTTATCAACAGGGGCTTATACTGTTACTTTGATAGCAAGTAATTCTTATGGTTCGGATACCATGGTGAAAACAAATTATATTACCGTTGTGCCGGCTGTAAATATTCCAAATACAGAAACCTTTGAAACTTTTACTGTGGGCACGCCGGGATTGTTTACTGACGGATGGTCTACTAATAGTATTGGCAATTTTCCATGGTATGTCAATTCAGGTAATACGCCATCTAACTATACCGGCCCATCTGTGGACCATACTTTTGGTACAACAGCCGGAAAATATCTTTATGCTGAAGCTTCCGGTGGGTCCTATGGCAATGTTGCCGTATTAACATCGCCTTGTTATAATCTTGTTAATGCCAGTGCTCCAAGAGTTAGTTTTTGGTATTATAGGTATGGGGCATATGTTTCAGCTTTAAGAGTCGATGTTTTGTATAATGGTCAGTGGATTAATAATGTAAAGATTCTTAATGGAGCACATCAAACTAATAGTTCCAGCGCTTGGTTAAAGGCTACAGTAAATCTTGATGCTTATGTTGGAAGTAGTATTAAATTGCGCTTTCGGGTTATTCATCCCGGCGATTATCGTAGTGATGTGGCCATTGATGACGTTAAGTTATATGAAATGGTTACTATTGCGAATGATGATCCATGTGGAGCCATTAGCCTAGCCGTGGGAAGTACGTGTACTTATTCTACTGAGACTAATGTGAATGCTACTTATACTCAAGGTGTTCCCGTGCCTAATTGTGGTGGTACTATCATTGAAGATGTGTGGTTTAAGTCGGTGGTGCCTTCTTCAGGAAGCATTATTATTGACGCAGCACCTATTGCAGGAAGCTTTGCCGATGGTGCTATGGCTGTTTATAAAGGAAGTTGCAGTTCTTTGATATTGGTAGGTTGTAATGACGATTATCAAGGATCGGGTACTATGCCACATATAGAATTGCAAAATCAAACACCGGGTGATACCTTGTTTATTCGTTTTTGGCAATATGGTGGTGGAACAGGACAATTTCAGTTGTGCGTAAGTGAGCCTCCTCATTTTAATTTGACACCGCAAAATGTTGCATTGACTTATAATGGTGGAAGTACAACAGTTAATGTGGATGCCTCGGCAAATGTGTCGTGGTCAGTGGCCAGTAGTGCTTCTTGGCTTACTGTTAACCCAACTAGTGGTATTGGTGCAGGAGCATTAACCTTAAATTATTCTACTAACTCAACAGCTGCAAGAACAGCTATTATTACAGGTTTGGCCAATGGTTTGCCCACCAAAAGGGTTATTGTTAGTCAGAAAGGGTATGTCTCTGCCGCTTTTGATTTCTCTAATCAGATGTTGTGTGAGGGGAATTCGGTTACTTTTACTAATAATTCAGTAAATGCAAATTCATATCAATGGTTTGTTGACGGAAATCAGGTGGCGACGAGTACTAACTATACTCATACTTTTACACAAGCAGGAAATTATACCGTTAAGCTCAAATCTATTGGGACAAATAGCGCAGACTCTACCAGCTCAACGGTTTTCGTTTCTAGCGCTCCATCGGTAAATGCAGGTAGTGATATTAGTTTGTGTGAAGGAGGAGATGCCGTGTTCAACCCTGGAAATAATATGGGGACTGTAGGTTGTACTACTAATTGTAGTTTGCCCTCTTATTGTTCTTCTGCTTCGATAAATGATAATCAGGAATATATTGCTAATGTAGCTATTGCAGGAGTGTCTCATGCTTCTGTTAATAATGGTCCAGGATATGAAGATAATACCGGAACTGTATTGGTGCCTTTAATAAGAGACTCTAATTATGTACTTACTATTACTGCACATACTGTGGGTAATTGGTTGGAATATGTAGATGCTTTTATCGATTGGAATAGAAATGGACTGTTTGATGAACCTTCTATCTCTATGGGGTCAGCAACTTTTAATGGCAATCATGACTTTATTGCCTATGTTCCTGTCCCCAGTAATGCTGCTTTGGGGAAAACAAAGATGCGAATTATTCAAAAGTATAATGCTCCTATATTGGGAGGTTGTGAAAATAATTATGGCTATGGAGAAACAGAAGATTATAGCATTGAAATTGTAGCAGTGGATACCTTGCCGCATAGTTGGTCAGGACCTGCATCTTTTTTCTCTACTCAGGTAAATCCTGTCATTACTAATATAGCTCTGTCTCAAAGTGGAACCTATACTTTATCGGTTAATAATGCTTATGGTTGTATTTCCACAGATAATAAGGAAATACAAGTTAATGCCAAGCCGGTAATTAATTTTGCTTCATTAGCTGATGTTTGTGTCGGTGGAAATAGTTTAACACTCAATCAAGCAAGTCCTGCAGGGGGAACCTATTCCGGTTCTGGAGTTGTAAATGGTGTGTTTTCCCCTTCTGTGGCAGGAGTAGGGACTCATATTATTACTTATACACTTACTAATGCTACCGGTTGTACTTCAGTAGCAACGAATACAATAACGGTGCATTCATCGCCAACAGTTAGTTTCACCGGCTTACCATCAACGATGTGCATTAGTGATGCCAATGTTGTCATTAGCGGGTCGCCTGCCGGAGGGGTTTTTAGTGGGAATGGAATAGTTATGCAAAATCAATTTAATCCAAGTTTGGCAGGGGTGGGTTTGCAAAGAGTAAAATACACTTATACTGATGTGAATTCTTGTACTGATTCAGCAATAAATACACTTACTGTTTATGCATTGCCAACAGTATATGCCGGTAATGATACCATCATAAATTATGGAAATTCTGCTAATTTGCATGGTTCTGCCCAAGGATTAGTTTCTACGGCTACTTATCAATGGCTTCCTGCCTCTAAAGTGGTAAGTCCTACTAATGCTACTACGGCTACTATTGCTTTATTTACTTCAACACAATACACTTTTATTGTTAATGATGTTACCACTAATTGTTCTGATTCAGATCATGTCTTTGTGGGTATTACTGGGGGGCCTTTGGGACTTACCGTATCGACGAGTGACGATAGTATTTGTGTTGGTGATACGGTTCAGCTGACAGCTCTTGGAAGTGGAGGAGTAGCTAGTTTAAATTATGCGTGGAGATCGAATCCAAGTGGATTTATTGCCAGTGGTGCTACACCAACTTTTAGCCCTACTCAGAATACTTGGTTCATCGCCAATGTTACCGACGGAAATAGCATTGTTACTGACAGTGTTTATGTGGTGGTAAATAATCTGCCGGCAGTAAGTTTCGCAATGCCAAATCAGGTGTGCGAAAACTCGGATACCGTTTTTATGAGTTCGATACAGCCAACGGGAGGTGTTTTTAGTGGAACGGCAGTGATAGGAAATGCATTTGTGCCAACTCAGGCTGGGGTAGGGAACTTCCCGGTAAGTTATACTTATACCAATGCAAATGGTTGTACTAACAGTAAAACGTTAAGTATTAATGTAACTGCATTACCAAGCATAAGCTTTACTAATTTGCCAATGCTATGCAATAGCAGTCCGATTTTAACTTTAAATATAGCTGCTCCTTACGGTGGAATATATTCCGGAAATGGTGTAGTCGGGGGTAATCAATTTGACCCTTCTATTGCCGGGCTGGGAACTCATTATGTAAAATATTCCTATACTGATCAAAATTTTTGTAGCAATATTGACAGTACTACAGTTGTAGTAGTTGGTGCACCGATAGCTAATGCCGGTGCTGATCAACAAGTGAATGCAGGAACATCGGCTACTTTACAAGGAAGTGCTTCGGGCGGTTTGGGAACGTATAGTTACCAATGGACTCCGGCAAATATGATTAGTGGCTTGTCAACTATTTTAAATCCAACAACGGTTAGCCTAAATGCTTCTGTAATATACCAGTTAAAAGTTATTGACCAATCTACTCTTTGTGCTGATTCGGATCAGGTAATCATTACCACATTGGGAGGAAATCTAAGCGCCATGATGCTGGTAAATCAGAACCCTATTTGTAAAGGAGATAGTACTGTTATTACCGCCATAGGATCTGGTGGTACAGGAAATTATACTTATAGTTGGTCCTCTAGCCCTGCTTATTTCTCTTCCTCATTGCGCAGTCCTAAAGTGGCACCCACAGCAACAACAGCTTTTATTGTAAAGGTTATTGATGGTAATGATACCGCTTCGGCAGGAAATTTTGTTATTGTTGATGAGATACCAACGTCTAACTTGCCAAGCGATGTTAAACTCTGTGATAATGCTACAGTAGATATTGATGCCGGTGGTGGATATGCCAGCTATCAATGGTCCAATGGGTTTGATGGACAAATAATTACTATTCAAGGAAATACATTGCCTTACGCTTATACAAATTATTATCTTCATATTGTCAATGCCAATGGTTGTAGTGTGGACGACTCTACCCGTATTGAAGTATTAGCCTCTCCTAAAAATATGCTTGGTAATGATACAAGTATTTGTCAGCAGAGCACGCTTATTTTGGATGCCGGCTCAATGCTTTCGTACCTATGGAGTACAGGAGATACTGCTCAGACTATCCTTGTGGATGGAAATTTGGGTCAAGGACAGTATAATTATTGGGTGGAGACTGTTAATCAGGATAACTGCACCGGTAGTGATACCATAGAAGTTTCTATTGTGTATTGTAACTCAATAGTGAAAATTGATAACGATTACCAAGTACATGTTTATCCGGTGCCCTTTCATGATAAAGTAAATGTGGAAATTGAAGGTACTCATGATGATGATATTAATATCCTTATTTTTGATAATCAAGGTAAATTGGTGTATCAATCGGCAATGGAATTTAGAGGAATGAAGACTGTTAAGACTTTGGATTTACGCTTCCTCTCCAAGGGAATGTACAATCTCCATTTGCAAGGAAAACAGCTGTACCAGGTTGAAAAACTGATAGTACAGTAAATAATGGTATTTTATTTTTATTTGTAGCAATTTATAGAAGAAAAACGAAAGAAGCAGATTATAAGTTGATTAATTAACTTATAATTTATGTATCTTTCGTTTTCTTTTTATTTATATTTGATGTCTTATTAACGTACTCATCATGAAACGATATTTATTTATCCTATTTCTTCTTTATCCACTGTATGCGGGTGCTGTCGCAGGGGGTGTTATTACTTCATTTCGTACCCCGGGAGTTTATCCATCAGGTCTTACCTTTGACGGTAAATATCTTTGGACTAGTGATTTTAAAAATGACAAAATATATCAACTTAATACGAATGGAGATATTATTAAAACGATAGAGTCGCCGGCTTACTACCCAACTGGCTTAGCATGGGATGGAAAATATTTATGGTGTAGTGATATTAAAGGGCTTATTCCTCAAGGTGATGAATATCATCGAGGTAAAATTTTTAAAATTGACCCCATAACAGGAGATGTCTTACATACAATCGATGCCCCGTCAGCCTCTCCTATTTCTATTGCTTGGGATGGGAATTATCTTTGGTGTGTTGATGATATTGCCCATAAGTTGATTCAATTTGACCCCAATGATGGTACCACAATTCGTGAGTTTATATCTCCGGCAAGTTCACCACAGGGAATTACTTTTGATGGTAAATACCTTTGGGTTAGTGACCGTATTCGGGATAAAATATATAGGGTAGATCCAAAAAATGGTAATGTAATTTTAAGTATAAGTTCTCCCGGTAAATATAGCCGTGATTTGGCATGGGATGGAAACCATTTATGGAATGTTGACTTGCAAAATACTCAGATTTATAAATTGGTAATTGCAGATGGTGTTAAGTATAAGAAATCAAATCCAAGTAGAAGTCATTTTAAATATATGCATAATATTCGTAACTATGGTCCCGGAAAGATAATCACTGCTGAGGTAAATATCGCTGTTCCTACAAACAGAGTGAATCAAGAAATCAATTCAACCATAAGTTGTAGCCCCAAAGCTAAGCTGGTAACTGATAATTGGGGACAAAAGACTTATTTGTTTACCTATAAAAATATAGCTCCATCAGAATATCGGGAATCGGTTATGCAATTAGATTATACCTCTTATGATGTACAATGGTTCTTATACCCTGATCAATGTGGTAATTTGTCTGAAATCCCGGAAGCTATTTCCAAGAAGTATCTTAGTGATAATGCCAAGTATGATATCCATAATATGGTGATAACCAAGGCTGTAACCGAAGCAGTAGGCAGCGAGAAGAACTCATATTGGGTGATGCGTAATATCTTCAATTATCTTATCAGCCATTTATACTACAAACGAGTAGGAGGTTGGAATACAGCATCCACTGTGCTTGCCAGAGGAAATGGCAGTTGCTCGGAATATAGTTTTGTATTTATAGCAATGTGTCGAGCCGCAGGGCTGCCGGCACGCTATGTTGGTGCAGTAGCTCAACGTGGTGATAAGCGCTCTATTGATGATGTGTTTCACCGTTGGGTAGAAGTTTATCTTCCAAATTATGGATGGATACCGATAGACCCTAGTGGTGGAGATCAAAAATATCCTGCTGACCAAGAACGATATATTGGTCATCTATCAAATCGTTTTATTATCACTACTCAAGGGGGAGGAGGCTCTAATACGTTGGGATGGAATTATAATAGTAATGAATCTTACCAAACCGAGCCTAAAACTAATGTAGCCATTGACTATTGGGGTGAGATGAGCCCGTTAAAATAATTTATGAATATAAAATCAATTAAACTTATGAAATTAAAAGGAAGTAAAACAGAACAAAATCTCCTCAAATCATTTGCAGGAGAGTCGCAAGCACGTATGCGTTATGATTATTTTGCTAAGCAGGCTAAGAAAGAAGGCTTGGAACAAATTGCTGCTATATTTGCAGAAACCGCTCTCAATGAAAAAGAGCATGCAAAACGTTTTTTCAAATTCTTAGAAGGAGGAATGGTAGAAATTACA
This sequence comes from Bacteroidales bacterium, assembly GCA_015493685.1. GTDB lineage: Bacteria > Bacteroidota > Bacteroidia > Bacteroidales > UBA1556 > UBA6267. The sequence goes on along the minus strand of WGCS01000035.1, from coordinate 27,534 downwards.
GCAAGTTATCCGGCAGGTAAAATTGGACATACATTAGAAAATCTTAAAGCTTCTGCAGAAGGAGAAAATGAAGAGTGGTCAGAATTATATCCTCATTTTGCCGATATTGCCGAAGAAGAAGGTTTTAAGGAAATAGCTACTGCCTGGCGAATGATAGCAAGAGTGGAAAAATCCCATGAAAATAGGTATAGAACATTATACAATAATTTAGAATCAGGTAAGGTCTTTGAAAGGGAAGAGAAAGTTTATTGGAAATGCCGTAATTGCGGTTATATTCATGAAGGAAAAAATGCTCCCAAAACTTGTCCTGCTTGTCTTCATCCACAATCTTATTTTGAAATAAAAGAGACCAATTATTAATACTTAGGGTTTGCTGAAAATCTCAGAAGCTATGCGTTGAGCTTGTCGAAAACGTGTATATATTTTTTAATTTCTGAGGTGTAGATGTATGGAAATACTTCAAGACGAAGAAGTTAAAAAAGATCTGTGTTTCTGAGTAACAAACAATTGCGTTATCAAGCTTTAATAATTGCACGGATCTTACACTATTATGCTCGAAAACCATGTACTTATTATGTGTAGCAAATTTGCAATCAGCTGTAAATTTCTATTTTATGTGGTTTTCAGCGGACCCTACTTAATAATGAGTTTTAGTTTGGACAAATCCAATAACCGGATGTAGAATCTCCTTTGAAATTTTTTCAAAGGAGATTCTTTTTTTATATAATACCGAATAGGTATAGAATAGTATAAATGAGAATGTTGTTTAGACATGTTTTTTTACTTCATTAAGTGGATTAATGTAGGTGAAAATAAAAAGAGTTTAAGATGTGGTATTGTATTTATTTTGTTATCAATAGGTTAACAAATGTAACTCATTGAAAATAAAATACTTTTTCCAAAACAAATCTCACTATCTTTGCCGCCCAATTTATATACTATGGAAGATATTAGAAATATTGCAATTATTGCCCACGTTGACCACGGCAAAACAACCCTTGTTGACAGACTGTTACATCAGGTAAAGATGTTTAGAGATAATGAAGATGTCGGAGATTTAATCCTCGACAGTAATGATTTAGAGAAAGAGCGAGGAATTACCATACTTTCAAAGAATGTATCGGTACATTATAAGGGAGTTAAAATTAATATTATAGATACTCCCGGTCACTCTGATTTTGGCGGGGAAGTAGAACGTGTTTTAAATATGGCGGATGGAGTACTCCTTATAGTGGATGCTTTTGAAGGTCCTATGCCTCAAACCCGCTTTGTACTACAAAAAGCCATCGAACTTAATCTTAAGCCCATAGTAGTAATAAATAAAGTAGATAAGCCAAACTGTACTCCTGATGAGACTCAAGAAGCTGTTTTTGATTTAATGTTTAGCCTCGATGCAACAGAAGATCAGTTGGATTTTCCAACAGTATATGGATCTGCAAAGGCAGGTTGGATGGGTCCTAATTGGGAGGAGCCAACAGAAGATGTAACTTTCTTATTGGATCAAATAATAGAGCATATTCCTGCCCCAACAATAGAAGATGGAATATTACAGATGCGTATCACCAGCCTCGATTACTCAAGTTATACAGGAAGAATTGCCATTGGTAAAATTACTAAAGGAAGTCTTAAGGCCGGGCAAAATATTTCGGTAGTAAATCGTAAAGGGGAGGTTCAAAAGTCTTTTATTAAAGAGGCTTACACTTTTGAGGGACTAGGTAAACGGAAGACTAAGAAAGAGATTCAGTGTGGAGAAATTTGTGCTATCTTTGGTATTGAACAGTTCGATATTGGTGATACTGTTACTGATTTTGACAATCCGGAAGCCCTTTCTCCCATTACGGTAGATGAGCCTACCATGAGTATGCTTTTTACCATCAATAATTCCCCATTCTATGGCCAAGATGGAAAATATGTTACTTCTCGTCAAATTAGAGACCGTTTGTTTGCAGAAACAGAGAGGAACTTGGCTCTTAAAGTGGAAGAAACTAATTCGGCCGACTCATTTATAGTATATGGAAGAGGAATACTTCATTTATCAATTTTGGTAGAGACTATGCGTCGTGAGGGATATGAATTGCAGCTTGGTCAGCCTCAGGTGATTATAAAAGAAATAGATGGCGTAAAATGCGAACCTATAGAAGTGCTTACAGTGCAAGTGCCGGAATCGTTTTCGGGAAAAGTAATTGAATTTGTTACTGCACGTAAAGGAGAAATTGCCAATATTGAAATGAAAGGGGAGCGTAGTAATTTGGAATTCTTCATTCCATCGAGAGGTATTATAGGTTTAAGAAATCAGATGCTTACTGCCACTGAAGGGGAAGCTGTTATCGCTCACCGTTTAAAAGGCTATGAGCCCTTAAAAGGTGATTTGGGAATACGACGTAATGGTGCACTTATTGCTTTGGAAACTGGCACTTCTATTCCTTTCTCTATCAATAAGCTACAAGATAGAGGTAAGTTTTTTGTCAATCCTGGAGAAGATATTTATGAAGGAATGGTTATCGGGGAGCATGTACGCCAAGGGGACTTAGTGATTAATCTTGTTAAAACAAAAAAACTGAGTAATATGCGTGCTTCCGGTTCTGATGATAAAGTGCGTATTGTCCCTGCCATTAAATTCTCTCTTGAAGAAGCCATGGAATATATTCGTCAAGATGAATACCTTGAGGTTACGCCCAAGCATTTGAGACTTAGAAAAATTCTTTTAAAAGAGACTGATAGAAAAAGACTTAGAAACTCACAGAGCTAATTGCCAATAATGAGAACGTATGGACTTATAGGGCAAAGCTTAAAGCATTCTTTCTCTGCTGATTATTTTAACAGTAAATTTCAGCGAGAAGGAATGACTGATTATTGTTATGAGCTTTTCGAATTGGAAAGTATAGAATCTCTAAGCCGACTTATCGAAGAACACCCTGATTTGGAGGGCTTTAACGTTACTATTCCATACAAAGAACAGATTCTTCCCTATTTGTATTTTAGAGATAAAGTAGTTGATGAAATTGGCGCATGCAATTGTGTGAAAATTATCAATGATAAACTTTATGGTTATAACACCGATGTCGAAGGTTTCTTAAAGTCCTTTATTCCATTATTCCAAACGTATCATCATAGTGCACTGATATTAGGAAATGGAGGTGCAGCGAAAGCAGTAAAAGCTGCACTTGATGAATTGTCGATACAAAGTACTATGGTTGCCAGAAAGCCTAATTCTTTGGACGAAATTCTGTGGGATACGCTAAGTGCCGGAACAATAGAAGATAATAACATCATTGTTAATGCTACCCCATTGGGAATGTATCCTGATGTCAATTCATTTCCACCTATTCCCTATAAAGCAATTACTCGGTTTCATTTGGTGATAGACCTTGTTTATAATCCTGCTAAAACAATCTTTTTACAGAAAGCAGAAGCACAAGATGCTATAATACAAAATGGTATTGAGATGTTGGAACAACAGGCTGAGGCATCATGGAATATATGGTCTCCGGCCATTTGACGGAGTAGTTTTAGGAACTTGCTTTCTGCATTTTATCTTCCGATACCTTGATATATAATCCTTTTCCTCTAGAATATATTTTGCCATTGCTGTCTTTAAGTTCAGCATTCATCCAAACCTTTCGACCTTCTACTTTTCCGGGAGCGACCTCCACAATTACCACTTTATTTAAGGGCAACATATTAATATATTCGATTTCAATTTTAGCTGCAACTAAGGCTTTGCTCTCGGCCCAAGCCCAAGCACTTAACCCCATTGCCTCGTCCAATACAGCTGCCATACTTCCGCCATGGGCATGAAAAGGTGGCCCTTGGGCATGAATGCCAAAAAATACTTTGGCAAAAAAACGTTTGTCCTCTTTTCTGATATAATATTTTACTTGCAAACGATCTTCGGAGAGATCACCGGCTACAAAAGAACGTCCCATTCCATATTCTTTGGGAAGTTCTAATTCAGTCCATCCTTCGTCAGCTTGCAATTGAGCTTTGATTTCTTGTTTTTTCATTATGCAATATTTGTTGAGCAGTTATCGGATAAAGATATTATACTGCCAGGGTTTTAATTTAAAATTATTGGTATCGGAAAATTCAACTTTATCTTTGGTAAACCAATCTTGGTAAAAACCTTTGTATTTGCCAAGATGGATTTTTGTTTTTACCGTTTTATCGCTTAGATTTCCGATGAAGAGTACTCTATTGTCGCCTTTAGAACGCACAAAACTTATAATCTTGTCATTGTTGGTATTTGGAATAGTATGATAGTCGCCTCCAAAATCACCATTCCAAAGGGCAATGTTATCATTTTTAAGCTGAATCATATTGTGGTAAAAGTCTTCCAAAGGAATGGAGTCCCATGAGATGCTGTCTTTATCAAAAAACTTTAGCCTTTTTTTGTTGGCGGCTTCCTGACCACTATATATCAAGGGCATTCCGGGAATAACGTAAGTTAATACTGCCATGATTTTAGCTCCATCGCCAAATTTTTCATATTCAGTGCCGTTCCATGTGTTTTCATCGTGATTGCTGGTAAATTGCATACGGTAGGCATTTTTTCCAAAACTCTTTAAATCAGCTTTTATCTGTGTATCGAGTGCTGATGTAGGCTCTTTTCCCTTGGCAATAGCTTCCATCTTATGATCGATTTTCCACGCATAGCTCATATCAAAAGCATGTAAATGATGTTCCGGAAGTTCAGCCTCTGCTAACATAAATACAGGTTTTACCTTATCGAGTTCTGCTCTTGCACTATCCCAAAATTCTGTTCTTACCAGCATGGCTACATCGCATCTGAAACCATCAATATTTGATTCGGTAAGCCAGAATTTCATTTCATTGGTTATCGCTTTCCATAACTGATGATTGTCGTAATCCAGCGCTAAAACATCGGTCCAGTCAAAAGGAGAGGTGATATTCCCTGTGGAATCTTTTTTATACCATTCGGGATGTTGTTTTACCCATGGGTGATCCCAGGAAGTATGGTTGGCAACCCAATCGATGAGCACATGCATGCCCAATGAATGGGCGTGTTTTACCAGATTGTTGAAATCTTGTAAAGTGCCAAATTCAGGATTAATAGCACTATAATTCTTAATGGAATAATAGGACCCTAAGGAGCCTTTTCTGTTTTTTTCGCCTATGGGATTAATGGGCATAAACCAGAGTATATCAACACCCATACTATGGAGCCGCGATAAATGTTTGTCAAATGCATTAAAAGTTCCTTCCGGTGTATACTGCCTAATATTTACTTCATAAATATTAGAATGCTTTGACCATTTTGGATGTTGTAAGAGGCTATTTTTTCCCTTGTTTGTCATTATCTTGGAGTCTAGATTTGTATTGCAGGCCATCAGAATTATGATAGGCAAAGATAAGAGGAAATAAAGTTTGTTTGTCATTATTTTGTATTTAATATTTCGTAGGAATAAGGAGGAATAATGAGATAAGCACTGTCAGCCTTTTTTACTAGCTGATTTCCAAAGTTTGATTCCAGCTTTATGGGATTTATATCTGGGGGAAGTTGAATGTTAAAGCGTTTGCTTTCGGATGAATTGTTGAATCCTATCCAAGCATACTTATCAAAGTAACGACGGGCATATTGCATCGTTATGCTATCGGCTTTTATGGAGTAGATGTCTCCATAAAGTAATGCCATAGTTGACTTTCTTAATTTTATTAGTTTCTTTGTGATAGCAAGATTCTTCTTCTCAAATCTATTGAGCTGCTTGCCAAAACGCATCATTCTTCTACAATCCGGGTCATTGGCACCTGGCATCCCGAATTCATCACCATAGTATATGACTGGGACACCGGGAATGGTCATATTAAATGCTATCAGCATTTGTAATTTATTATAGGCCACAGTATCACCCACTTCTACATCACGTGTCCAGCCTGCTTTTTTAGCATTCTCGTCAAAGTGAAGAGCACCACCAGCATACGATATAAACCTCCCTTTGTCTTGATTTCCTGTAATGTAAGCCATCGTATTATGATAACCGTATTCTTTTAGACTTTGTTGAAGTCGATCTTTTAATAATTGCAAGGAATTATTGCCGGCAAAAGCAGAAAGTGCGGCATCATAAACATTAAAATCAAATTGGGCATTGAGTAATCCATTGCCTATGTAGCTGTTGATAAGTTCAGTGCTGCCATAAGTTTCACCCAATTGATATAGAGGTTTGTCTTGAGGATATATAATGCTGTCTTTCAGTTCTTTGGTTAGTCGGCGCCAAAATGATAAGGGAATATGCTTTGCTGCATCATATCTAAAGCCATCCACATGGTAGGTCTGAGCCCACCAGGTGATGGAATCGGCAAGCATTTTAGCTACTTCAGGTCGCTCTAGATTTAATGTGGGTAGAAACTTATCAAACCATGTGGTTAGTCTATGGTCGTCCCATCGTTCCAAATTTAAACTTCCATCCGGCAATACCAATTTTGTGGCACATTCAGGATGCTTTTTATAATAAGGATGTTCTTGATGTACATGGTTTGCTACCATATCTAAAAGAATATTGCAGTTTTGTTCGTGGGCACGCTTTATTAGTAAGTGTAAATCGTTTGGAGTGCCAAAGTGTGGATTCATCTTGGTGAATGAAACGGGCCAGTAGCCATGATATGACGAAAACTTTGTCTTGGGATTAGGCCAATGGCCATAAGCTCCTTCAGTGTTCTTGATGACAGGTGATAGCCATAATGAATTTACTCCCAAATTTTTAAAATATCCTGATTTGATTTTATTAATAATACCGGCAATATCACCACCTTGATAGTTTGCCTTGTAAACCACTATACTATCGGGTAGAGGCTTGTTATTGCTGCTGTCGGCATCATAAAATCGATCAATAAACACATTGTAAATAATATTGGTGCGCCAAGCTTCTCGCGGAAGTATTTTGCTGTTTTCTGCAATATTTCCTTCTACTAAAGGAATAAGAATATCATTGGATAAACCGTATTTATTGGCTGAAAATACCCGTATATAGGATAGCTTATATCCATTTGCCGCAGTAGGTATTCTTATTTCCAATTTCTTGTTCTTAATATCGCTGATGCCGATGGGTAGAAGCTGATTGTTCCATAATACAAATAGCTGAGTTGGTTTATTTAATAGTAATAGCTTAAGGTGCTTATCCTTATGCGAAAGACTAAGTAGTTTAGGCGCTTTGCTGCCATTGGTATTACCTACTGTCAATACTGAATTAAAGGCTCCCTTCCCATTGGGAACTTTATGCTCATTATTGGGGTCAAGCATCCAATTGGCATCGGCCACTAGTTGATAGGCGTACTGGCCATCCGGTAGAAAAAGCATTTGTTGCCACGAGGTGTCATGCCATTGTAGTTTTGTTCGTGAGGGTGTCCAAGCATTTATCTCTCCGGCAATTTGTACCGAATCATACTTTATTCCGTGAGGATTAAAACTAAAAAGATAACGATGTTTAGGTGATTTCTTTAGTATCACATCGGTGGATTTGCCTTGCTGCCATAGTTGCATTAATAGTAAGGGCTTAGTATAATTTAAGGCCGAGAATTCTATCTGTCGTTTGGATTGGTAAAAAGAGATCTTCTTTTGGTCGATGGTTACTGAGTCGATGGTGTTAATGTGCTGTACATAATCTTGAAGAAAGAGTACATTGGTGGAATATTTTAAATTCTGGGGCATAATAATAAGGGCAACTCTATCTGCTTTTTGTGTTTTTTTTACACAGGATACCATGCTTAATATCAGTAATATAAATGTAAATAATTTGCTCAGCTTTTTCATTAATAAATAGTTTTTAGTAGAGATAAAACAGTGTAAATATAAATTATTCAAATTGGAAAATAACTGCTTTTTTCCCATTAATATCAATAGCTTGTGGTATTTGTTGATAGTTTGCACTGCCAATTCGTTTGAGTTTTGAGAATTTACCAATAATCTCAGTATATTTTTTAAGGTCTAGATGTAAGGGGCCTTTTGCGTTGTGCATTACAGTCATAAATACTTTGTTGCGGCCTATTCTAAAATACACATAAGCGTTGTTGTTTGGAATATATTGAATGAGTTTTCCACTTTGCAATGCTTTATTTGCGTTTCTAAGTTTTAGTAGCATCCTGGTAAATCGAAGTGCTTCTCTTTGGTTTGAATCTAAGTTTGTTTGCTTAAATGCATTAATAGAGTCACCCTTCCATCCGCCGGGAAAGTCACGCCTTAGGTCAGCATCTCCTTTTGATTTGTCTCCTGTTGTCATTAATTCGCCGCCATAATATAACATTGGTATTCCACGGCTTGTTAGTAAAAAAGTCATTCCCATCTTCCACTTAGCCATATCAGAATGTATATTGGTAGCAAAGCGATTTATATCATGGTTTTCTAAAAAGATAAGATTACTGTCGGCATTTGAATAAGTAAAATCTTGACTTAACGTCATATATAGTTTAGCTAGTCCTTGTGTCCATCCATCATTTTCGTTAAGTGAATTATTGATGGCATAGCACAAAGGAAAATCCGTTAAAGAGCCAAGCTCAGTGGTTTTTTTTGTTAGAGGGAATGTTCTTGTTTGAAAGTAGGCAGTCTGAGGAACTGTCTGTAACCAGGTTTCCCCCACAATATTAAAATTGGGGTATTCAGTATAGACTGCTTTAAGCCATTGGTTCATAAACTCTTGATCTGAATAGGGGTAAGTATCCATTCTGATACCGCTGAGGCCGGCATATTCAATCCACCAGATACTATTTTGAATTAAATAATTGGCCAAAAATGGATTCTTCTGATTCAAATCAGGCATGGTTTTGTCAAACCAACCATTACTCATAATCATTTTGTCGTAGTTGGAAGCATGAGGATCCATCAATGCTTCTGCACGGTAATTGGATTGGGTGAATTTTTCGAAATGATGAATCCAGTCCTTTGAGGGTAAATCTTTCATCCACCAATGATTGATGCCACAGTGGTTGAAAACCATATCCATAATAACCTTAAGGTGTCTGTTTTTTGCTGAATCAACTAGATTCACATAGTCTTGATTGCTTCCAAAACGTGGGTCAACTTTATAATAATTGGTGATGGCGTAGCCATGATATGAAAAATCATTCATGTTATTTTCCAACAATGGATTTATCCATAATGCCGAAACGCCTAACGTATTAAAATAATCCAGGTGATTAATAATTCCTTTAATATCTCCACCATGACGACCATTGGGATTTTTACGATTTGCTTTTTCCAGCATGCTAGATTTAGAATCATTGCTTGTGTCGCCATTAGAAAAACGGTCAGGCATAATAAGATATAATACATCACTATTGTTAAAACCTTCTCGCTGCTCTGATTTTGGGGCTCTATTCTTAAGCTCGTATTTATATTGCCAAAATTGTTTGTGCCCTTTAATAAATTTAATGGTAAAAGTTCCCGCTTTTGCTGTGGTATTTATATTAAGGTCAATAAATAAATAATTTGGGTTGTCAGTATGGTGTATTCTAAGAATTGTTACGGACTTACTTTTTATTTGCGGTATAGTTTGCGCAATCATTTTTTTATGCACCATCAACTGTATTTGACTTTGTTTCATCCCAGTCCACCAAAAGGGAGGCTCTACTTGTTGGGCTTTTATGTTTATAACAGTAGTTATAAGTATGATTATCAGTAATATATGTTTTGTCATAATAGTTTTAATAAGAAGTTATAAAGATAGAAATAATACTATTAAAAGAAAGCTCCCATCCAAAATAGACAGAAGCTTTCTTTTTCTATTGAATTATCATAAATAATCAAAATGGTATTATTGAATATTAATAAAAATCCGCAAGTGATTTAATGAATAAGCAAATCACTTGCGGATTAAAGGTAATTGGTAAAATTAGGCGATGAAGACTAAAGAATAGTTCACCTTAAGAAAGATTAAAGTGCTTTAATATATTCTTCCATATATTTAAAATCGGGAGTAAATTCACCATGATGTAATATTAAGGCTCTTTTGAGAGGAGCCGGTAATGCCAGCTCTTCAAAGGGAAGGTCAAAATCTGTTTTTACCAATTTAGGTACAAAGGGACTAAGTGCTGTGCTAAAGCCTTCGGAAGCTTCGCGAGGTAATTCAGAGGGTAGTATATCTACTGCCATTATTAATACCCCATGGCCATCGAAACCCATGGTGGGTTTTCTAGTATCAGGATTATAGACAAAAACAGGATCCTCAATAAATGTTCCCGTATGAGTAGCTTCAATAGATCCATCAGGGTCGCAAGTTACATCACCGATAACACAAAGTTTATTATTGGGATTTTTATACAGCTTGGCTAAAAAGTCTTTGGTGATAATACGAGGATACTGTGGTCCCCAATACATGCAATTCATCAGAATGGAAAGCTCAGGAATATATTGTTCCATATTATTTTCATAAGCTTCGGGATGATTGTAGTAATGTTGTAAGTCGAATTTGGCTTGAGGTTCTTTAGCCTTGGAGATATGATCTTCTTTAAAGATTATCTGATAGATTGTTTTATTGTCGTAATTACCTTCTGTTCTCAACTTGAGAAGCTCCTCAGGACTAATCTCTTTGTGATTGAATAGGGAGATTATCTCTTGGGCACCTTTGGATACATTTCCGTAGCCGGTAATGCCAATTGTTAGTGGAGCAATACGCTCAGGAATACCGTTTTTGGCTATTTCTGTTGCCACTTCGGAAAGGGCTTGTTTGGCTGCTTCAAGACTGGAATATAGATGGGACTGTTTTAGCTGCGCAAAAGGTGTTTCAACACCTAAGGCTAAACAACGCTGTCCCAACGACCAAAATGAATTAATCATTCCTGCCAAGCCCGCATAGCGACCAAAGAAAATAAGTCTGTTACCTTGATCATCAGTAACTTTTTCATACTCTATTAAATTTATCTTCTTCTCTATCATTCGTTTTAATAGAGGCATATTATAGCTTTGCCCCTTGATGGTATGAGAGAAAAATAAATAGGTTTTTTTGTCCTCGAAAAAATCAATGGGCATTTCTTTTACTCCAAAAATAATAGTGGGCTCGGTGAGCTTGTCAACGATCTTAGCACCCGCTTCTTTATATTCATTTTCGGTAAAGACTCGTTTTGGAGATACTTCAACATGGAATTCTATATGCTCATTTTTTATAAGGCGTTTAACGTCTTTGGGTACAAGAGCTACCCGCTTTTCCATCTTGTATTTATCCTCGAATCTGATACCTACTTTTGTCATAATTATTATAAAATTGGTTTAAGTTAATACTAATAGTTGATGAGAGGGGCAAAGGTAGATAATATATTGTTATATGGAAGTAAATAAGCCTAAAAAATATTAATTATTTTAGCCTTATTTAGAATCTGTATTCTCTCTGTTGGGGATGCTTTTTTTGCGTTTGATAATCGGTAAATTGTACTCTTTTATTCCCATAAATCAGTGTAGTTTTATCTAACTATTATCCTTTGTGCGCATTGTTAGATATTAAGTATAAGTAAGTGTTCTTTTTAGTAATTTTGCTTTTAATAATAAGAGGAAAGAGTATTCCTATGTATTATGATAAACTTTGGAGATATGAGAATAGTTGGTAATTGGAGCACTAATGGGATGAAAATATTTTTTAGTGGAATGTTATTAGTGTTGTCTATTGGTTTAATGGCCCAGTCTAATAATGATAATTCTTCTGAATATACTTCGACCAATGATTTTGGATATTGGGATTTGGGAATGAATTTTGGAATGTATTGGCCATCGGCTTATGGGGCGCATTTCTACGATGGTTCTTCTTCCAATGTAAATAAGATTTCCTATGTATTTGGTAATAAATATTGGTATGAGGATATCAAAAGGAACTTGAATGCTGCTGATACGGTTTTTGTGAAAGAGTTACCCCGGAATATGCGTTATACTCCGGCAATACAAATAGGATTATACTTCCGCAGAACTTTCAATAATTATTTTGGTATTTCTTTACAATTTGATTATTCCAAACTAACGGCTGCTGATAAATATTCTGTGGAAGTGGACCCCAATCAGATCGCTACATTACCTGATATACGTTTGTTCGATATTTGGGGGGTGGAGGAAAGGGTAAATATAGATATTCTTGTTTCCCGTTATTTTAAAACGAGAAATCCTCTATTGATGCCATTTTTTGAGGCTGGCTTAAACATCAGTAGCACAAGGGTTAAAGAAAATAAAATTCGCGTAGGTAGTCTTGAGTATTCTTTGATTAATGTATATTTAAATAATAGTTATACTCCCGGAGTACAGGCGAATAAATATTATATTCAGCAAGGAGGAATGGGCTTGGGTGCTAGTATTGCCGCCGGCATTCGCTTGAGATTTAATAATAAGGTAAGTGTTGACCCGGGTATAAGATTTTATTATCAAAGAATAAAACTCGAAGGTTATGATTTGATGAAACCTGCATTTAGCATCTTTGTTCGATTAAGTTTAACAGATTTCTTTAGCAGCAATGAGTAAAACGAAAATAAATAAAAAGGCGAAAACAGCACGCTTAAGTATTCTCTCGAATACAACCCTCATCGTGATGAAGATTGGGGCCGGTCTTTATAGCGGTTCGGTGAGTATTGTTTCCGAGGCCATTCATTCAACCTTGGATTTGGTGGCTTCTGTCATTGCATATTTCGCCGTGCGTATTTCTGATAAACCTGCTGATAAACATCATCCTTTTGGCCATGGTAAATACGAAAATGTTTCAGGAGTGATAGAAGCTTTATTGATTTTTGCTGCTGCTATTTGGATTATTATTGAGGCTTTGCGTAAATTGTTAAATTCAGATCATCTTCTTGAAGTTAAGACTCTTGATATTGGTATTGTTGTAATGCTGCTATCAGGGTTTATTAATTTCTTGGTTTCGCGACGTTTGTATAAGGTTTCAAAAGAAACAGGCTCTCTGGCTTTGGAAGCAGATGCTCTTCACCTTAAAACCGACATTTATACTTCAGTAGGAGTAGGCCTTGGTTTGCTGGCTATTCGATTAACAGGCTTCTATTTTCTTGATCCTGTAATTGCCTTATTGGTGGCAACATTTATTATCTATGAGGCCTATAAGCTTCTTAGTAAAGCTTTTAATCCATTGCTAGATAGTGCATTGTCTGACAAGGAGGTAGAAGGTTATACGGACTTTATAAAACAAGAAATACCTGATTTCTATCGTTATTGCAACCTTAAAACACGTAAATCGGGTGTGTTTTCTATCGTTCAGTTTCAGTTAATTACTAGGGCTGATGTTATGCTTGGTGAAGCGGTAAGACAAAGGGATATATTAAATGATAAAATAGTAAAAAGATTTCCCAATACAGAACTTATTATTCTTCTTGATGCAGAGTAAGTTTGTTTTTGCGTATTGGTATCTTTACCTCTTTTATACCTAATTTAGGAATAGAGAAAATTAAAGTTGTTGGTCAAGATATTGGCTGGAAAAAACCAACATTTTTATGTGGAAAAAACATTTTCTTATGATACTATTTCTATGGACTTTAAATTTACTTTTGGTAAGTAAAATTTACAGATAATTGATGAAGTGTTATCAACTGTTTATAAAATAATAAATTAGTTAAGTATGAAGAATCTTAATGCCATTATTCTAGTTTTCGTTATGGGGCTTTTAACTCTTGAAGTTAGTGGTCAGGATATGACAGCGCAGCAGTATATAGATCGGTATAAATTAATTGCCATTCGCGATCGATTCGACTTTCATATTCCGGCTTCCATTACTTTAGCTCAGGGGCTTTTAGAAAGCGGCAATGGGAATAGTATGTTGGCGCGTAAAGCTAATAATCATTTTGGAATAAAATGTCATAGCAACTGGAAAGGGAAAAGAGTATATAAAGATGATGATGCTAAGGATGAATGCTTTAGAGTGTATAAAACGCCGGAAGATTCGTATATTGACCATGCTCACTTTTTAAGTTCAAAATCCAGATATGAGTTTTTATTTCATTATCCTATTACTGATTATAAGGCCTGGGCAAGAGGGCTAAAAAAAGCCGGATATGCTACTAATCCCAAATATCCTAAACGACTGATTGGACTTATAGAACGATATGGATTAGATAAATATGATAAGATTAGTCGAGCCGATTTTGATAAGATGTTGAAGGCAAATGGTCAGGATACGAATATGGTCGTGGCTTCAAATAAGCCGGTGGTTGCTCCTGTGGTAAGTAAAGTTGCTGTTGGCAAGCCAAATCATATAATGTACCGCAATAGAGTGAAATACATTATTGTATATCCCGGTGAAACGATTGTTGATATTGCTAGATTCTTTGATATTCGTCCCAAAGCGCTCTATCGGTATAATGATTTGTCGAAGGGAAGTCCGCTAAAATCAGGAATGATTATATATCTGCAGCCTAAACGAAAAAAAGGAGATGTTAAGTTTCATATTGTTAATCGCGGCGAAACAGCTTGGGAAATTAGTCAAATGCATGCCATTAAACTTAGGTGGTTAATGAAGAGAAACCATTTGAAAGAAATCAGACAGCTAAAGGCAGGTCAGAAACTATTTCTCCGGCGGTTTAATCACTAGTCATTATTTTGTAACTAAATTTTTGTAGTTGTCATAAAGTGTAAATATATTTTCCACATAATTGTATGCACTCTTGCCTCGACAATAGCCATATTTTACCACTGAATCCTTATAATATTTAGGCTTAGATTTAAGTACTAAAAAAGTATCTACTCCATGAGACCAAGAAGTATCACTGCCGGTATATTTCTTGGCAAGTTTTTGAGCATCTCTTACGTGTCCCAGCCCTATATTATATGCTGCTAATGCAAATTTTATACGGCTTATGGAATCAATAGCAGGTTTGGTAAATTTTGTTGTGAGATAATGGAGATACTTCGCGCCGGCTCTAATATTTTCCTTTGGGTTATAAGGGTTGTCAAGATTAAATTTAACTGCCGGCTCAGGCATCAACTGCATCAGACCCTTAGCTCCGGCCCAACTGGTTGCCATAGCATTAAATCGAGATTCGTTGTAAATTACTGCCGCCAATAGCCGCCAATCCCAGCCTATACTCTTTGCGTTTTCTTTGATGCTTTGGTCATAAGGAGACAGCTGTCCTCCTCGCAGTGGAATATACTGCTTGTCGGTATAGAAACTATTCTTTTTCGTTTTAAAATATTTATTTTCCAACAGTGCAAATTGTCGACTTCTGGTGTATTTTTTAAGCCACTGATTAATCATAATCAGGAGTGAATCTTCGTTTTGAGGTATTGCCCAAGCAAGTTTCTGTTCTATACTTAGGGCCAGATGATAATCAATCGTAGGATTGTAAGTAGCGTTGGCTTTAGCGATGCGTTCATCACAGGCGGTATAATCAATTTTATTGTTGGCAACCATCATTATAAGTTCTTCCATGCTATGAATGCTGTCCTCAACAATTTGAAAGTTGGTAGCACTAATATTCTTTAAATGTTCGAGATTTTCTTTGAATATTGTACCTCTTTGGACATAAATTTTTTTGCCCGATAAATCCATTACTGTCTTAATATATAAAGCGCTATCGTTGCGTCGGCGTCCATAGCGTTTACGTTGTACCAGTACTTGTTTGTTTGATCCAATGGGATAGGTAAATTGAATGTCCTTTTCTCGATCTTTGGTGATGGTGATGTCCATCGCAACAATGTCAGCTTCTCTATCTTTTAGCATTTTAATTGCCTTGGGGAAATCATCTTCTACAATTATCTTTAGTTTAAAGCCATGCGCTTTAGCAAAAGCCTTGGCTAAATCATAATGAAAGCCCATTGGCTGACCTCGATATAGAAAGTAGCTTGTGGAATTGTTGTGGGTGATAATTCTAATCGATTTTGTTTTTATAATATGATGATAATCAGTATTATGTACAGCCTTATTCTTTAGTATCTTTTTTTCTATAAGTGCAGCTTCAGGTACCAATACTAAAATTGCAATAAGTAGAGCAATGCCGATTGATACAATTAGAATAAGCTTTTTGCCTGCGATGCTTTTGTGCTTCATCAAATAGAATGTTAGTTGTTGCGAAGATAGTAAAAATTAGTTTTATCTGTGCTTTTGAAGATTCCATAGATTTTTTATATCCACAAGGTAGTTTCGAGATTATAGAAGAAAGAGTATTGCGGATATAAGGAGATTCGCCAAAAAGTTATTTCTTGTAAATTTTGGGTAATTTTGCATGGCTAAATCTCTATCTTTGTAAACACTTATAGGGTGATTTTACCTTAGATTATTTCTTTAAGAATGAGGGAATAGACATTCTTAAATGAGCTTGTTAGTTTGGATATTATATTTGAATAAACCATTTTTTATGAAGTTGATGATTCTTAGTTCGCGATTTCCATGGCCCTTGGATAAGGGGGATAAGCTGCGTATGTATCATCAAATACGATACCTTTCCAAAACTAATAAAATATACCTTTTTTCGCTTACTGATTGCAAAGTAGATCAATCTTCTCGCAGAGAGCTTCTTAAATATTGTGAAGAGGTATATGTTTTTCCACTTACCAAGCCAATGATAGCCGTGGGACTTTTTCGGGCTTTATTCAGAAATAAACCCTTACAGATTGGCTATTTTTATAATCCTTCCATAGCCAAAGAGATAGAGTCTCATATTCTTAAAATTAAGCCGGATCATATTTATGGACAACTGGTTAGGGTGGCTGATTATATAGCCTCTTTTTCTATTGACAAATCGTTGGACTTGCAAGATGCTCTCTCGACAGGTTTATTGCGCCGGGCCGACAAAGAACGCTTCTTTAAGAAATGGCTCTTTAATTTTGAAGCCCGACGGATGCTTGATTATGAAGCTACCGCCTTGTCAGAATTTGATGGCTTAAGTATTATTACCGAAGCAGATAAAAATCTGTTACCACTTTCTATTCGTTCCAAAGTTAAAGTGGTGCCCAATGGCGTTGATTTCAACTTTTTTAATGCTAAAGTGCAAGAGAAGAAATATGAGTTAGCGTTTACAGGAAATATGAGTTATGCGCCCAATGTTATGGCGGCAAATTTTCTTGCAAACGATATAATGCCCATGGTTTGGAAAACTATTCCCAATGCCAGATTGCTTATTGCAGGCGCTTCGCCACATGCCAGTGTTAAAGCATTACAAACTCCACGAGTGATAGTAAGTGGCTGGCTTGATGATATTAGGGAGGCTTATTCATCGTCTAGAATATTTATAGCGCCAATGCAGATAGGCACAGGATTGCAAAATAAACTCCTGGAAGCTATGGCAATGCGGCTTCCTTGTGTCTCTTCCGATTTGGCCAATAAAGCACTAATGGCACTCGATGGTAAAGAAATAGTAATAGCTCCCAAGGATTCAGCTCCTGATTATGCCAATGCAATTATTAAACTCCTTCAGCAAGAAGACTATGCCGAACAAATAGCAGATAATGGCTATAATTTTGTTAAGCGTAATTACGATTGGGAAAGTGCTGTTAACTTATTGGAACAAATGTGGCAAAAGACTGAATGATAACTTATTATGTAAATTTTTAAGTTTTTATGCCAAAGGGTGTAAACTATTATTGCCAGCGAAATTGAAAATGACTATCGGCTGTAATTTATCAATTCAATTGTGGCAAATATGCCAATATTTTTTATTTACTTATATCATTAGAGTAACTACTTTTGCCACCAACTAAAACTAACTAAAATTTATAAGCGTGATGTTTACTAAACTATCTGAGATATTAGAAGCGGCCAAAATAAAATCTACTCGGCGTATTGCTGTAGCTGCTGCTGCCGACAAGCCGGTATTGTTGGCAATAAAAGAAGCAATGCGTCAAAATATTGTGATTCCCATATTAGTAGGTAATATTGAAGAGATTATTGCTATTTCCAAAGAGATTGATTTGGATTTGGAAGGTATAGAGATTGTGAAAGAAGCAAATCCCAACAAGGCGGCAGTTCTCGCTGTTGCTAAAGTTCGCAATGGAGAGGCTGATATCTTAATGAAAGGTTTAGTGAGTTCAGGGGCTTTTCTTAAGGCAATTTTGGATAAGGAAAAGGGCCTGCGTAAAAGTGGTACTTTATCTCATGTCGCTTTCTTTGAGTCCCCATTCTATCATAAGCTTCTTGGGTTGTCTGATGCAGCTCTTAATGTGGAACCTGAATTTAATGAGAAGGTGGCTATCCTGAATAATGGTGTCGAAGCGTTTCATAAATTGGGTATTGCCATTCCAAAAGTGGCTGTTATTGGTGCTGTGGAAACTGTTAATGCTAAAATGAAGCCTTCTGTTGATGCGGCTTTGATGACTATGATGAATCAAAGAAATCAGATTAAAGCTTGTATTGTTGATGGCCCGCTTGCTCTTGATAATGCTATTTCATTGGAAGCCGCACACCACAAAGGAATAGATAGCCCCGTTGCTGGTGAAGCTGATTTAATATTATGCCCTGATATATATTCAGCAAATATTATGTATAAAACATTAAACTTTTTGGGAGGCTCAACCTCTGCCGCTGTAATAATGGGTGCTACTGCTCCCGTAGTGTTAACAAGTCGTAGCGATACTGACCAAAGTAAGTTAATGTCCATAGCTCTTGCCGCAGCCATGGAATAAAATTAGCTTGTAACTAATATTGTGTCTTTTAGTTAATTCCAATATAAAATATAATTTACACTAGTCGCTATTACTATTGATGATATTATCAATTCTCTTCCGGATATTCTATTCGTAGATGATAAATATTTAAAAGTTTCTTTTTGAAGGTTTTTTTGGCAATATTTATTTCACGCAAACTTATATTGGCATTATTAAATTGCCCCTGATCAAGCTGACTTTTGATAATTTTATCTACCAACTCACTGATGGATTTTGCATTGGGTGTTTTTAAACTTCGTGAAGCTGCTTCCACAGCATCTGCCATCATAAGCAAACTTGTTTCCTTGGAGAAAGGAATGGGCCCGTGGTAAGTGAATTTGCTTAATTTAATATCTTCATCAGGCATCTCCTTTTTATGCATTCGATAAAAATATTCTACCCTTTTAGTGCCATGGTGTGTTCTGATAAAGTCGATGATTTGTTCAGGAATCATATTCTCTTTAGCAAGCTTAATACCCTCAAGGACGTGGCCTATAATTATATTGGCGCTTTCTTCATAACTAAGTTCTTCGTGTGGGCTGTAGGTTCCACTTTGATTCTCAGTGAAATACATCGGATTAATCATTTTTCCTATATCATGATACATTGCACCGGCTCGTACTAATAATGCATTGGCGCCTATCTCCATAGCTGCTTCTTCAGCCAAATTCGATACTTGTATACTGTGGTGAAATGTGCCGGGTGCTTTGGTGGCCAACTGCCGTATTAGTGAGTTGTTTGTGTCGGCATATTCCAGAAGGGAAACATCAGTAACCATTCCAAAAATGCGTTCAAAAAGATAAATGATAGGGTAGGATAATAAACTTAATCCCGCTGAAACAGCAAAATAGAAGAATGGACGCCAAGATAAATGGCTTAGGCTGGCTTCTGTTATCAATTCAATACCTATATATATGATGCTGTAACTGGCAAAAATATATAATGCTGTAAAGAAAAACTGAGATCTCTTTTGAAGTTTTACTACACTTACAATAGTTATTATACCGGTCATTAATTGCAGAAAGACAAATCGAAAACTACTGGGAACCATAAAACTAATAAGGATAACAGTAGTAATATGTACTATTAGGGCTAAACGGGAATCGTAAAAGGCACGAATGATAATTGGACTTATCATCAGTGGAATCATCAATACATAGGCGCTGCGATATTCTACAGTTATACGTGTTATTGCAGCCATACTAAGAATCAATAGGAATATCATAAGTAGATTCTTATTGTCTTCAAAGACCTCGTAGCGGAAGAAGAAAAGGAATAGACCAAAGGTGATTAACGGAATACTTACCAGTATAATCTTTCCGGCGGCCAGTCCAATATATGACTTCTTCGATTCACTCTCAAAGTCAAGACGTAAGGATTGAAGAATCTTATAGGTGTTGGCGTCAATAATTTGTCCTTTTGAGATAATATGCTGACCTTTGAGGATAATGCCTCTGTTTGGTGAGAGTTGCAATATTTGTTGCTTTTGCTCTGTTTCTGTTTTGCTTTTGTCAAATTTTACATTAGCCTGCAACGATTCATATAAAAAATTACTGATAAAGGATTTCTCAATCTTGCTATTGTCATACTTGTTTAGTTCTTGCTGAATATAAATATAAGCAGTTTTTCGCGTATAAAAATAATGCAGAAACGCCTCTTTGGCTACCTTGTTTTTAATAATATATACAATTTGATCTTTCCCCTTATTAGTAATATCTTTGGGGATATTGATTAGTCCGGTGCTGAGTATTTTATTGCTAATGTCAAGGCATAAACGTTTATTTTTAGCATAATAGTCTCTCTCTCCAAAGCCATATTGTCTTACCCAAAGAGTGTCAAATCTCGCATTTATATTGTTTAGCTCTCGTTGTGTAAGTTCGGTATCATAGGTGAAATAGAGTTTGGTATGTGCCTTAATTTGTTGTATCTCTTTCTGAATTTCTTGCTTAGTCTTTTTTATGGGAAAATCTTTACTGGCATTAAGGTCTTCATATAACCATGGTCTCCCTTCGTTAAATTCATACCTGAATTGCTTGTTGCCGGGAAATAACAAAACAAGAAAAATCATGGTAATTAAAAATAAACTTCCTTTGTAGATTTCTGAATAATTATTTCTTATGGCGGATAATATTTTCTTCATAATTACAA
This sequence comes from Bacteroidales bacterium, assembly GCA_015493685.1. GTDB lineage: Bacteria > Bacteroidota > Bacteroidia > Bacteroidales > UBA1556 > UBA6267. The sequence goes on along the minus strand of WGCS01000035.1, from coordinate 6,827 downwards.
AAGTAAGCCTTTGTTATTATGATGCCGGTTTCTTATGTCTAACTTTTCAACAACTTAAATTTAATTCATACAAGTTGTTAATCTATCCTTATTTTGAACAATTCCGTTTCTATACTTTTGTTAAATATCATATATTTTTCATGTTTTTAGGTTGTTAGTAGAACTGTTACCTTCACTAATTTATTTACTTTTGTGCCATTGTAAATCGTTATTTACAGATTGAATAGAGATACTTTTAGGGTAACTTAATTAGGTACTTATTATAAAATTAATAGACAATGGCAACACGAAAAGAACACGATTTTGTTGGTGAATTAGAGATTCCCAATGATAAATACTATGGAATTCAGACCTATAGAGCAATGGATAACTTCCATATTACAGGAATTCAATTGTCCACAGAGCCTTTTATGGTTAATGCCTTAGCTTATGTAAAAAAAGCTGCCGCAATGGCTAATGCTGATTTAGGTATTTTTGATAGAGAGATTGCCGATGCAATTTGTTTTGCTTGTGATGAAATATTGGAAGGCAAATACCATGACCAGTTTGTAACTGACCTTATTCAAGGTGGGGCAGGGACTTCGGTTAATATGAATGCTAATGAGGTAATAGCTAATATTGCTTTAGAGAAACTGGGGCATAAAAAGGGAGAATATAAATATTGCCATCCCAATAATCATGTTAACTGTAGTCAATCGACCAACGATGCTTATCCTACTGCTTTTAGAATAGCCTTGTTGAAAAGATTAGACACCTATAAAGAAGCGCTTAAGGCATTGAGCGATTCTTTTAGAAGAAAGGGAGAAGAGTTTAAGGATGTATTGAAAATGGGTAGAACTCAATTACAAGATGCAGTACCTATGAGTTTGGGGGCTGAGTTTATTGGTTGGGCCAATACCATAGCCGAAGAGCTGAGTCGAGTGGATGGAGCTAAAAATTTAATTCGAGAAATTAATATGGGAGCCACTGCTATTGGCACTCGTGTAAATGCACCGGAAGAATATCCGGAACTAGTAACCAAATATCTAGTTAAAATTACAGGTAGCCCACTTTTTCTTGCTGAGGATTTAATTGAAGCAACTTCCGATACAGGAGCTTATGTGCAATTGTCGGGAGTGATGAAGCGTACTGCTGTTAAATTGTCCAAAATAGCCAATGACCTGAGGCTTCTTTCTTCCGGACCAAGAGCAGGACTTAATGAAATAAATCTTCCTCAGAGACAGCCTGGTTCTTCTATTATGCCGGGGAAAGTTAACCCTGTTATTCCTGAGGTTGTAAATCAGGTTGCATTCTATGTTATCGGAGCTGATATGACTGTTACTATGGCTGCAGAAGCCGGGCAATTGCAGCTTAATGTTATGGAACCTGTTATCTCTTATAGCTTGTTCAACTCTATTTCATATCTTACAAAAGCTTGCGATACTTTAAGAACTAAAGCCATTGATGGTATTACTGCAAATGCAGACCATACGCGTGAAATGGTGATGCATAGTGTTGGAATTGTTACTTTGTTAAATCCTATTTTGGGTTATGAAGAATCTTCTTCTATTGCCAAGGAGGCGCTTGATGAAAACAAATCTATCTATGAAATTGCGGTTAAAGAGAGAAAATTAATTTCGCAAGAAAAATGGGATGAATTATTCCAATTACAAAATTTGATTAATCCTAAATTTATCAGATAATTGTAGGGTTAATAAGCTTATTCTGCTGCGATTGATAGTTCAATATTAGAATTAAACTATTTATCAAGGGAGGGGTTTTATAATTATTATTACTCTCAGCAATGTAAAAATTACTTTTCATGGCATGTCATTAAGACATGCCATGAAAGTTAATAGCTGCTATTCACTTTAAGTCTTACTATATTCTATCCTGTAATAGTACTTATTAAAGGAAAATATTAGGTATATATTGCCATATAAATTGTAGTCTATAGCACTAGAAACTAGAAAGGTGAGGAATTTTGCCAATTGATGTTAAAGTGATAATGGTGAAATTTCTTTGTCACAGTTGGGTGTAATTTTATTTTGTATTTATACGCTTTTATAAAACCATATTCTCATTGGCAAAGAATGTAATTGTAAATAAAAAAAACTCTTTTCCATTGGAAAAGAGTTTTTTAGAAATAGATTTTATAATGATTCTAGGTCATTTAGGCCATCACCTTAGTTACCATATTAGCAGCATCATCAAGCGTTATGGCAGAGAATACCTTTAATCCGCTAGCATCAATAATGTCTTTGCCTTCTTCGGCGTTAGTGCCTTGTAAACGAACAATAATTGGTACATTGATATCTCCAATATTTTTATAAGCTTGTACAATACCATTGGCAACTCTGTCACAACGTACAATGCCGCCAAAAATATTTACCAATATTGCTTTTACGTTAGTATCTTGTAATATAATACGGAAAGCTTGTTCTACACGCTCAGCACTGGCGGTTCCTCCTACATCAAGGAAATTGGCTGGATCTCCACCACTCATTTTAATGATATCCATTGTTGCCATGGCCAATCCTGCGCCATTAACCATACAGCCAACATTTCCATCAAGTTTCACATAATTTAAATCGTATTTTCCGGCTTCAACTTCCGTTGGGTCTTCTTCGTCAAAATCACGCATCTCCTCAATGTCCTTGTGGCGATATAAAGCGTTGTTGTCAATGGCAACTTTTGCATCAGCAGCATAGATTAGGTCATCCTTTGTTTTGGCTACAGGGTTAATTTCAAATAAGGAGGAATCGGAGCCAACATAAGCTTTGTAAAGTGAAGATACAAATTTAGTCATTTCTTTAAAAGCTTTTCCGCTTAGTCCCAAATTAAAAGCTACTCTACGGGCTTGAAAAGGAAGCAGACCTACCTTAGGATCAATAATTTCAGTAAAGATATATTCAGGAGTTTCTGCAGCAACTTGCTCTATGTTCATTCCGCCACGTGGTGAATACATAATCATGTTTTTACCACTGTCACGATGTAGCATTACACTCATATAATATTCTGCCATTTCAGAAGGGCCATCATAAAAGATGTTTTGTTCAATATAAATCTTACGGACCAGTTTGCCCTCTGCCTTGGTTTGAGGGGTAACCAAATGCATCCCTAATATATTGTCGGCATATGTGCGAACGTCATCTAATGTTTTTGCAATTTTTACTCCGCCACCTTTGCCTCGGCCTCCAGCATGTACCTGCGCTTTTACCGCCCATACTTCATGCCCTGTTTCTTCGGTTAGTTTTTTTGCTGCTTCTACAGCTTCCTCAGGAGAATATGCCAAATACCCTTTTGGTACCGATACTCCATAAGATTTTAAAATCTTCTTACTTTGATATTCGTGTAAATTCATGTGGTTTGTATTTTAAAAATAATGTTTTATGTTTAAAATTTTAAAAGCCCAAAGGTAGTATATTTTTTGCTATGATTATTTATATTTATTCATTGTTTTCCGATAAAATAACTTGATTTATGCTTAAATCTATATAATTAATGACTAGTAGAAGTTTAAGTATTATTAGCTTCCCATTTTATAATTAATTGCCAATAATTTCTTTTTCATTGGCTCCAATAGATGTAAATTATTGGCAACCAATTTATCAAACCATAGCTGACAGAGGTAAGATGCCTTGAAAAAAGTAAAACTTGACAGAAACTTTTTCAAAAGGATTGTAGGACAAAGCAATTCGATAGACATTAAACGGCTTATTACACTTAGACTTGGATATTGGTTTAATTACTTAGCTGAATTGGAAGAAATTCCTCCTCAAAATGTAAGTCAGAGAGTTCTTTTTTGGTTTTTTGATAAATTTGAGGTGGAAACCCGGTAGAAATGTCGTATATTTATGCTCTGAAATTTAGTTGCCCAACTGTTTTAAGTAATAAATACTACGATTATGAAAAATACTTTACTCCTGATGGTCCTGCTTTTAACGAGCCTGATGTCTTTTGCACAATACAATAACGATGTTAAAATAGTTAAACCACTCATCAATATCAACACTCCCGACGGTGGCTGTTACAGCGAAATGTTATACGATTTAGTTGATTCTTTTTACTGTGGAGCCATTGTAAAAAATAATGGAAATGATACCGCTACGGGGGTTTTCCTTCGATTTAAGACTTCAATTAATAGGCAAACGATATATGCTTTTTTTTCCGATACCATTACTTTGGCCCCCCAACAAACCGATACGTTAACAATTCCAGGCTTCAAGAATTACAACAACAGCTATTGGAATTATAGTATTCCCCTTGTTTTTAACCTCTATTCTGATTCGGTAGATCAAAATCCCGCTGACAACCACGACAGTATACCGAATATGTTTCTTTGGGTTGATATGTGGGGATCAGTTTCCAGAAGTACTCACGAGAATGCTGTTTTTGATGATTCGTTGTTACCCGGTTTTTCCACCGGTGATTTTCTTGGTTTCAAGTTTAAAGTCCCCAGAGATTCTAATCAATGGTGGGGGCATATGATGGTATATATGAAAATAAAAATGTTAACCGGAATTGATAGTAGTACTTCTATATCCACTAATATTTATATTAATGGACATTTGCTTTTTGACCAGCCCTTTCCCATTGATACTAATAGCTCCATTTATTACAATGGATGGTATAATTCGGAGGGTTTTCTTGGAAATAATTCCTTATTTCTATATCCTGATAGTAGTTATATGGTTGGCATTCGTCTTGATTCTGGCATGGCTGCTAATCTACCTTTGCTAATTGATACATCCTGCTATCATAATTTTCCCGCTGAAGCTGTTGCTATTATTAACGACACCCTTCGTCTTATTAATTTTGTCCCTTTGATTGGCTTGGTATTCGACCCCGAAGGAATAGAAGAAATAAATAATACGATTGATTTTCAGTTATATCCCAATCCGACAGACGATTGGGTTATTCTTAAGGCAAAGGAAATGGAAACGATTGCTATTTTTGATGTGTCAGGTAAGTTACTAAATCAAATTAAAACCTCAGGAAATCAGTTTAAACTATCACTAAAAGCCTATTCTTCGGGTAGTTATTTGATTCGTATAACAACGAAAGAGGGCATAGGGACGAAAATGATTATTAAAAATTAGCCAATGGCGTCCAAAACGTTTGAGAATAGTAAATTTTGATAGAAATTTTTTCAAACCAATTGTAAGGCAAAAGCAACCCGATAAATGGTAAGCGCTTATAATGGTTGGACTTTTTTGGGTTTGGATTGATAGTTTATTTGAACCGGTATTAGAGGTTTAAGTATAGTTGCATTTTCCTATTGGGTTAATTTCAATAATTTATTTTCCCTCACTTTTAAAGGACGTAAATTTCCGGCAATCAAATTATAAGGCTAAGACTGACAGAGGCAAGGTTAGTTGATAAAAATTTACATCTTCCTATTTTAATCGGACACTGATTTTATAAAATAGTTAGTTTTTATAATTATTTAATGTTAATTGAATAACAATAGGGAATTTTATGTATCTTTGTTCTCTAAACCTAAAGTATCTTTAGTGTTTCAATTTATGAGCGCAGTTTAAAAAGGTAGGTTTTTGTTAAAATAAAGAAGGAAGAAATTTTTTAACCGGAGTTGACTAATTGTTAATGAGAATTTGAAAATTTTTGACAACGCAGAATTTGGTAACGAAGACCTTATTTTAGACCAGACTCATTTATAATTATGGTACTTAATTTAATTCTTAATACTATGGAAAACCATGTCTCTTTTGCAGTAAAATGTCCCCATTGTAGGGCCTCATTAATGAATGAAAATAAATTACTTAATGCTAAACCGGCCATTGAATTGGATGTGGAGTATAATGGCGTTAGAGGGAAATTGGATTTCTGCTCAAATTATGGCTGTTTTGATTATGAAAGTGATATTAAGATTGATTATGGGGCCATTGCTGACTTTTATTGTCCGCATTGTAAGCATACCCTTGCTACCGATGTAAAATGTGAGGCTTGTGGAGCCCCAATGATTACTTTTAGTATTAAAAGTGGAGGTAGAGTTAGCTTATGTAGTCGTCATGGTTGTACTAAACATTATGTCGCCTTTCAGAATATTAATGATGCCATTCGTAAATTTCACGAAGAATTTAGTGATTATGCTGCAGACCTTTAAATGAATTGCTTAAAGGCTTTTTAATACCTCAATAATTTCTTTTGCCGTAGATCTGTTTCTATAATTTGGGTCGAATTGCCGCCATTTTATTTTACCATCTTGACCTATTATGTAGGTTGCGGGAATGGGAAGCTGCTGAGAATTATCACTATGAGTTTGTTTTAATTTAGCAGCAACAAAAGTATTATAAGTAAATAGTTGCATCTTACTTGGGCTGAATATTACATCATAAGCGGTCGCAATATGATAACCCTCGTCATAAAGAAGCGTAAACTCAGCTCCGGTTTTATGAGCCATTTTATCCAGATATTCCGGTTTCTCCGGTGAAATTGCAATGACTTTTACTTTCCCATTTGCTTCGATTTGTTGTAAACTGTCTTGCAAAGTTTTTAAATGTTTATTGCAATAGGGGCACCAAAAGCCTCTGTAAAATATAATTACCACAGGACCACTTTCCAAGGCTTTTTTAAGGCTGAATTGATTATGATTGGCATCAATGGCTTTAAACATTGGTGCTATAGTGCCTATTGCCAATCCTTTGGCTTCTTTTGCTGTTCGTTTGGTTTGACTTTTTATGCTCATGCTGGCAAGTGTTAATACAATTAATAAAATGATTTGTTTACCTTTCATGTCTTATTAGTAGTCTGTTTTCCTTAAACCTGACAATTTTTTTATTTTTTTAGAATCTAATCAGAGTTTTGTATTTATATTAATTTGTATC
>WGCS01000034.1 GCA_015493685.1 Bacteroidales bacterium | reverse complement strand
GTACTAAGTCTCTCCAAAAGCCAATGGAATCATCACTAACAAACCAACATATAGCAACAGCTAACGCACTGTGCCCCCCCCCCAGTTAGGGAGTAGGATATTTAAAAAAGTAGTATAAATAACTGATATGGTCATCATTGTGATTTTATTATAGCGCTAAGATATATTATTATTACTTAGCTTCTTAAATTTTTATTAATAAAATGTACACTTTATTTATGGAAACCTATACCACCTTAAAAAAGCAAAAGGAACTACAATCTGTTCGACTCTAGTTCCTTTCATCCATTAGTTGACCGTAGTAAGCTAATTGATGGCAAGCTACGCTTTTCTCACTAATTGACAATTGTTTTACCTCGTAAGGTTTGGGGTTTACGACCTTGTTATTGTCAATTTTTACCAGCATTTAAAGTTCCTAAGAACTCTATTTGATGATTTTAATGCTATTTAAGAACTACATTCCTGAGATTGCGATTCTTAATCTTTCATGATAATTTTGCAACTACCAATCCGGCATTAATGATTATTGACGACCTTGAAAGTCCTTGCAACTTCTTGGTGGCGTTTCACCCTGTGGTTTTGCTTTGCAGCAGCATCACATTCTGTTTCCTCAACAACAACAGAGTTTCCTTTTCATTTTCCTAAGAACACTACCTTTTCGACTCTGTTTGGTAAGTCGTTTTGAATAAATTATACATCAATACAAAAATCGTTACCACAATAGCATCATGAGCTTTTTCCTCACTTGCTGATGCAAATATACTACCTGAGCCAAGCTTTGTCAAGGTATTTAGCTCCTTACTTATTCACTATCAGCTAACAATACTTTTCAACATTTGTTAATAGCTACTCTTCAATTAACAATGGAACTTTACTAAGAAAGAACTATTGCACAAAGAAATCAACTATCGTCCACTAATACCAATTACAAAACAATAAGCCTTTAAGTTCTATTACAGCACAAAAAAATTAAAAAATATTGACAAAACCCTAATTATATTAGCTCATAATCCACAATTACAAGGGATAGAATTTATTCAGCTGTTTTTAATTTCTCCAAATAATAAATTATAACCGCCTATTTATAAGATAATTATATATACACCATACAATATAGATTTATAATAAACATAAACTATTTTACTTCTGCCATAAAAAAACTGACTACTTTAAACACCTCTGTAACCTTTCTGAAAACCTAGCGTAGAAGCACACTTAAATAATTAAAAACAGAGCTATCTGTTTAATTGGGACGACACTATTTTTTAAGATTAAGGATTATAAATGTATTAGCGTTTGCTTAGCGTGTTCTTTGATTTGCTTGTTATTTTCAATATCATATAATAAGACCATTTATTTTTTATTAATCAATTAATTGTTAACTTAAACTATTTTAAAATGAAGAAAGCTTTATTCATTTTTGCAGCAGTTCTTATGTTAGGAACTATTGCTCAGAAAAGTTACGCACAACTCTCCGATGAGGAGTACAACTACGTAACTATGGACCTTCGTGGAATTTTGAATCTCACGATGACTACTAACCCTCAGGTTGATTTTACCTTTAAAACCATCCAAGAGTACAATCAAGGGATCACTCGCTTTAACGCTACTCAATTAGAAGTTGATGCTACTTTAGCTTGGGATTTATTTGTTTATGCCAGTACTGATAATTGGACTCAAGTAGAATCATATTCTACCAATGGTAATGCCTATTTACCTGCAGAAATTTTAGAATTGAAGTCTTCTGTTACTTCTGCTGCACCGGTAAATATCAATTCCTTTTCTTCTTTATTGGGTTTAACTAATTCTACTGTTAATAATGGTCATCCATCTGCTGCTACTCAATTTTTAGCTGGTGCTTTTGGAACAGGAGCCGGTGAGCAATTTGCTCCAGGTACTGCCGCCCATAACCCAACTACTCACAAGTTTAGAATTGATATGCGATTAAAGCCAGGTATTCCTGCTATTTTCCCCAATTCTACAGTTCTTTTGAGTGCTAATGGTAACGGAATTGACTATGCTCAAGCTGGTTATTATTACTTAGAAGTTGTTTATTCTCTAGTTGAGGATTTATAAAAATTACAATTATATTGAAGGGAGAGGCGAAATTAGTCCCTCTCCTTTCATTATTTTATTATGGGAGGTATGAAAATTATAAAACTAATCTTTATTCAAATAGCAATTTTTCTGAGTATTTCATCTAGTGCTCAGGTAAGTTTTGATTTGAAAACGTCCCCTAATATCACTTTTGATTTCAATACCATTCAAGAGTATATCAATGGTATTACCTATATGAATGCAGTTACATTAAATATAAACGCATCAAGTCAGTTCGATATTTACGTTGGAGCAACAACAACAAACGTGGGATATTGGGATGTTACCCAAACCTATTCAACAGGAGGAGATCCTCCCCCCATTGATATCCTAAAATTACAATTCCGTAATGCCAGTTCTACCTCACAAGTTTCTGGATTTTTTACGCTTCAAGACATTAATACTCCGACATATATTATTGGAACGAATGCAGCACCGGACCCAAGTATCAATTGTCCCAATACAGGGACAAATACTGCCGGTGATTATTCTGCAAACCCTTCTTGTTATAAATTTACTGTAGATTTACGTATTGTCCCCGGTTTTACTTACCAAAGTGGATTATACACCCTTCGTATAGATTATGTGATTATTGAAGATTTATAAATAATTGCTAAATAAGAGGTATGACTAGAAAACTACTTGTTTTCATTGTATGGATTTTGGGAAGCATTACTCAATTACAAGCACAAAAAGACGTTACTACAGTAAATGCTAGTGCTTATGGTGTGCAAATGGGTTTTTTGCAAGCTAGAACCAAAATTAAAGCTACCGATGTGGCCTCTAATGTTTTGTTTGTAATTAATAATACCAACAAATCATTGGATCTAAATCTCCAGGTTAATCCACCTGCCGGATGGAGGTTATTTGCCAAAGCCTCCCGTACCCTAAAATTAATACCCCACGATACCATCTATATTCCCCTAAGAGTACGACCAGTATATGACATTAAGGGAAATACCAATTATTTAGTCAACGTTTTTCTATCTACCGAAACTTTTACCATTAGCAATAGTATGTGGTATATCGAAGTTAACAAGGTTTCTGCATGGACTGCTTATTGTCCCAATAGAAAACTCTATTTTACCGGAAACAAAGATTCAGCAAGCTTTGATGTTGTAATCACTAACCAAGGAAACTCTGACGAAGCTTTACAAGTTCGCCTTAAACTTGATAATGAAATTGAACTAGTTGATAAAAGCGGGGAAGAAATCATCCCCATACCTCGTTCAGTATATTTATTGGCCGGCCATGATACTACATTGCAATATAGTGTAAAATTATCTCCACAATCACAAAAAGATATTAATGGGCCTACTTTAAAACAAGATAATTCACAAAAAAAATATCGCTTACAGATTAAAGTACTAAACGAGAAAACAAGTAAAGGCTCCGGTCGCTCATGGTCAGGAAGTATCGACTTTTATAAGTTGAACAATACAATGAAAATTAAGCCTACCAAACTAAATTCTCTACCCATTACTGTAGAATCAAATACTTACGATGTACTTTCCGATCATACCTATTCATCCTTGAGTTTGTATGGGAATAAAAAATTTGCAAACGACAGCCGCTTAAACTATTTCTTTCAAGCCGACTTTGTCCAAAATCAGCTAAATCCTAAATCTTATCTTGGCAACTATCAATATTTAGGCTACTTCCATAAGAATTTTGCGGTAGAAATAGGAGATATTGGAGCCAATAGATCAGGTAGCACCTTATCGGGAAAAGGAGCTAAAGCGTCGGTTACTTTTGCAAAAAATACACTGGGAGCAATTTATATTCGTAAACCTAAACTCTTTGAATACTATTATGCTTCCGGATATGGCTTCTTTCATAATTTAAACCTTCATAAACTGTATTGGGATAATTACTATCAGCATCTGGATGACAACCTAAGTAAAACACATTCCGATTATGGAAATACCTACTTATCAATTCGTTTTGCCAGAACTCAATCAATACGTATAGGCGGCGGATATAGCTCTGAAAATTATTTATGGAATCCTGCAAACCCTCTTCATATCACAGGCTATGGAGCTCGTTTTGGCTATAGTGGTTCATTTAAGAAACTGAATTTCCAATTAAATGCCAATTATGGTTCCCCTTCATATACCCCACGTAAAGGTACTTTTAATATTACACCTAATTTGAACTATCACTTTAACAATAATATAAGCCTTGGATTACAATATTCATATTTAGATTTTAAACCTACAATTTATTCTCGCGGAATTTTATCTACCAACATTATATATAATACTTTCGAAAACTATAGCATCAAATTGAAAGTAAAATCCGGAAAGAATGTATTTATCTTCCAACCTCAATACTACACAACTAAAAGTCCTTTAATTGATGTTAATACGGGTGGACTATCTTTCGATTATCGCCTGATGTCGCGTGGAGCTTTTAAAATCTATACTAATTCATTCTTAGGTTATTCTTCCTTTCAAAGATCACCTGAACTAGGCAATATTTTTATTGCCAATGTTAGAGCTTCTATTCGCTATAAAAACCTGCAAGCTAATGCCAGATATTACTATGGCCCTTATTATCAAATTGATCAATTACAATACTCTCTTGACCAAGTTAATCCTCAAAAACTCTATTTTAATACCTATTACGACTATTGGTTTTTAAATAATAAAATGCGTTTAAATCTTAATCTAAACTACTATATTAACACCATTAATACCCGACAACAGCTCAATACTCGTCCTGAAATATTTTACTATGCTAAGAGTGGATTTAGGTTTAGTTTATACGCTCGCTATATCTTCTTTGGTGAAGGTCAATATACTCGAATTTACCATGGTAAAAATGGAACAACTAATGAAGAAATAGTACCGGCAAATGCAAGTTCAAGAATAGAATTTGGTGCAGGAATTAAATTTAATGTAAATATGCCCATTGGATTTAAAAAGAATTACGATGTTAAGGTTGTTGCTTTTAGGGATCTGAATGGAAATGGGAAACAAGATCTAAATGAAAAAGGCATCTCTGATATGCTTATTCATATCAAATTAAATGATACTGTTGCCCAATTTAAATCTCCTGATACCCATCAAGGTTTTTATACCGGACCGGAAGAATATGATTTGGTAACCAATACCGACGGAACGGTAGAATACAAAAATATTCCATTGGGAGATTATGTAATTACGGCTATGCCTCTTGCCTCAATGGGGGGATGGTTCGATGGAAAAACATTTTATAGAACCATTGATAAAAACAAAACCATATACATTCCTTTGAGTCGAGGAGCCAGAGTTAGTGGAGGAGTTTTATTGGAAAAAGATCGCTATGGTACAAACAAAAAATTAAATCTGGGCAATATTAGAGTAACAGCAGTTAATCAGGATAATGGAAAAACATTCAGTACTCTAACTACAGAAGCGGGTAACTTTGTCCTATTTGTTCCCAACGGCAATTACATTATTAGCATTAATGAATCTGCTGTGGACAATCACTATTCTTTCTTACAAAACGACATTCCAATAGCCATTAATGAAGATTTTGAAAACTACAATGTAAGTTTCTATCTGTCAGAGAAAAAACGGAATATCAATATCCGTGGGAAACATACCAGAGCTCTGCCAATACGAAGACATAGCACCTTCAAACCCAAGAAAAAATCACCTAGTACTACGCCAAGTACTAAGAGTAATAAATCAGTAAATGATAGCCTTCCTGAACAAAGAACTCAACTACAGGATTCTCTTTATCTCCCTGTTGTTACTCCCAATGAAGAAGGAAAAGTTTGGATTGTTCAGCTCTATCCCAACGAACAAGCCAGAAAATTAGTATCTGTATTTGACACCTTAAAAGGCGTAAGTAATGTTCGCTGCATCACCGGAGCCAATGGAGAATTCTTATACATTAGTGATAGTTTCAAAAAGAAAAAAGCAGCCAAGAAATTGAAAAAACAAATTGCTAAACTCGGTTTTAAGGATGCACAAGTAATTACCATGGTCTTTGGCAATAAAATTAAAGCGGAAAGCAAAACTCTTAAGACAAAAAATGATAGTATCAATAAAACAGAAAATACTATTAAGAAAACCATCAAGAAAATTGATAGTGAAAAAGACAGAGAATTCTACCGAGTAGAAATAAAAGCTTCAGCTAAACCCTTAAAGGCAACTAATTTTATTGAATTAGTACCTGATGTACCAACAATTTATGAGATTGAACAAGATGGACTATATAAGTATGCCGTAGGACAATTTGACACCTTTGAAGAAGCTAAAGCATATAAAAAAGAGCTTGTTCAGAAATATAGTCTTCCTGATGCTTTTGTAACCCAATACAAGAAAGCCTGGTAAAGAAATACGTACTTTCCTACTATTGGCGCATTATAAAATTGGGTGAGTAGAATCACTGTTACCTTCAAAATATAGGCTATTTCTTCTTCAATGAATAAAGTCATTAGTATTTCAACGTTTTTTTTAATAATTTTACAGCCATAAATCATCACTATTAATGATTAGGTTCTTATGAAAGATTATTTACCCCTACAGAAAAAACTTAATGTCGAATATTTTAGAGCGCTAATGGCAGTAGCTATGGCTGATGGGAAACTAAAAAAGGCTGAAATTGATTTTTTTCGTTCAAAAGCTAATGAACTGGGATTTCCCATCAACAGCGTACAAGAGATGTTATCAACTGAGTTGGAAGACATTAACAAAATGGCTCTATTTGAAATTGATGAAATTGATTTCATCTCGGATATCGTGGCTATGGCTATGATTGATGGCGAAATTCATGAAAAAGAATATGAATTATGTATTAATTTAGCCAAACGAAAAGGACACACTCAACAAGAAGTTGACGACACCATCAAATGGCTTAACGAATTAGAATCGAATAGTAACAAAACTAAATAATGCAATAACAAAACAAAAAATTATATAAAATGAAACTAAATAAAACAATCTTAGCTCTATGTGGATTAGCTTTTCTGGCTGCTTGTCAAAATGAAGTTAAAGAAGAAGACAAATCTGTATCTGAATTATCCAAAACTGATATTATTACAACAGAAGCTGCGGTGGACACTAATGTTGAAAGAAGCATCGATACCCTTTCCAAAACAATAACAAAAGAAAAAGCAGTCATAAAAGAACCCACAAAAAAGAAAAGGATAAAGAAACAAAAAGAAACGAAAATAGTAACTAATAAAAAAGAGGAAAATAAAAAATCCAAAACCATAAAGACTTCCAAAGACTTGGGCAATATAATGGACGAAGAGGTCAACCGCCAAGCCAATCCTGATAATTCAAATGGCATTGCTGAAATAAAATCAGACTCAGATATTAAGCTAATTCCAGTTTTTACTGATGCCGACAAAGCCAAATACTATGTCCAAGTAATAGTAAAGGTACATAAAATGAGTAAGAGTGAGCTCTCCAAAGTTTTTTCCGATTCGCAGAAAGTTTATATTGTAAATTATCAAGGGCTGTATAAATATTGTGTAGGACAATTCAACACGGAGAAAGAAGCCAAAGCATACAAAACAAAAACTGATAAGAAATATGGCTTTAAAGGTAGCCAGGTGGTAACTTATAAGGAAGCTTGGTAAGCTTAACATTTATTCCTTAAAATAGTTTTAAAAGATATATTTAATCATTGTTGTCCAATAAAAACATCGATTTATCTTTTTTGCTGTAAATCAAAAATAGACATAAGCTAATATTCTGTATGTCAGTCGACAGCTTAATCCAACTTTTTTAGAAAATATGGAACTCAAAGGGGGATTAGGTAAAAAAGAAATCCCTCTTTTGGTTCTCCCTTTACAAAAAGAGAGATAGCGTTATTCTGTAAATTTAAAAAGGTTTTAGTGAAGCAACAAAAGCGTCGGTGTCGCTTGGAGCGGCGCCGACGCTTTTGTCCTGTTAATACATTAAATATCATTACTCTTTATGAAGGCCTGCTTTAAAGATAAAGATTTCATTTTTTGTTTTTGGCTGTAAATAATAGTAAGATTTAAAACCCCGTAGGTAAAGAGCTCTTTTGGATACCTTATTTATGGGATTTAAACTGGCCAAAGGTTTGTTAATATAAACAATATCACTAATTCCTCCGGCACTAAACTCAATTCTAATATCGCTGGAACTACCTAAATTTACCCCCACTAAACTACTATCTTCATCGCGCACAAAATAAACGCTTTGCGCATTGCCAAGCACATCAACCTTTTGTATACTGTCATTATGAAAATAAGCAACCATATTCGTGCCTGACACCTGATTATAATACTCCAACGTATCGTGTTGCATCACAAATGCATTGGTATCGATATATACCTTATCCATTTTCTTATTTACCATTCGAGCCCTAATAACCTTCCCCGACAATTGACTATGACTACCCCATAACAAAGGCTGCTGATACATCACCAATACTGAATCATCAAAAAGATACACCATAGAATCACACATTCCCTGCACATCTTTTTTGAAGAATTTCACCTTATTATAAGCCATAAACTCCTTTGCTTTACGACTACTATCAAAGTTGATACGCAAGGTATCGGCATGCAAGTATAAAGAATCCTTCTCTTTGCTCACTAAAATAGCTAAACTACTATCCGTTACAAAAGATCCTCTACCCTTCTCATAATATTCTGCATATTGGCCCTTAAGAATAATATTTTGAACCGTATCAATCAATTCCACCTCTTTAAACGCTCTTCCAAAAGATAAATTTCTATCATAGAACAAGCTATCGGCAGTCAAAGTTTGCGTCTTATTCTTCAACATACTATGGTATTGATAGCGCGACTGATTAGTTTTTGTATTATACCATCCCCTCTCACAGTATATGGAATTCTCTTTACTAATAATATTTGTGGGACCACGAAAATAAGATACCTCAGTAGCAGTATTATAAATTAAGGTATCTGAAATCATTTTATACTCCGGGTTCACCAATAACACATCCTTATGGAAATACAAAGTCTTTATGGTACTATGATAATAAGCAAAAATACTGGTAAGCACATTATCTTGATTAATAATCTTACCACCGGTATAATAAAAAGCCACCTTGGTCTGCATATTATAGCGTAAATGCTGAGTTGTCAAGGTCATTTTCTTGTCTTTTAACACCACATTACCATGTAGCTCTGCAAGCCGGGTGTCCCCAAAATACCTTAATGTATCCGCATAAATCTGAACACTATCTCTATCATTAATATGAATATGGCCAAAGGCATCCAAGGTATTTTCCCCCTCATAAAAGTACGCACTATCGCAATACATCAAGGTATTATTATGCTTAAAAACAACGTCTCCACTAAGCTTCTGCACCTGCTGAGAATGATATGTGGCAGGACTTAATTCATCGGCACGCACCAGCCTTACTTTTGTCTTTTTTTGAGCGAAAACAAAGGTAGATAGCAACAACAAAACAAAAACACCGGCTAATCTCATTGGTCTAATTAATTTGGACAAAGATATTCAAAGCAAAGCAATAATAAAGTACTTTTTTTAAAAAACTATACCAAAAAATTTTTACTAACTTTGTCCAATTATAAATCATAATTACATCTTATGTCAACGCTATTAAATTTTGCCATCTTCCCCACCGACAAAGGAGATAAAGGGAGCAGTGAATATGTGAGTAAAGTATTAAAAATGATTGATGAAAGCGGAGTTTCCTATCAACTCAACCCCATGGGCACTTCCATCGAAACAGCAACGTTGGAAGAGGCCCTTGACATTGTCCAACGCGCTTACGAGGTTTTGGAACCTTATTCCAATCGTGTATATTCAGCCATAACCATTGACATTAGAAAAGGAAGAACCGATGGAATGACAAAAAAGATTGCCTCCATTGAAGAAAAAATAGGAACTGTAAAACACTAGCAATGACTATAAAACATTTGATAAAAGTGATGGGGCCCGGCCTACTTTATGCCGGAGCAGCCATTGGCGTATCGCATCTTGTACAAAGTACACGAGCTGGAGCGGGTTACGGATTTGAACTAATATGGATTATTCTTATTGCCAATATCTTAAAATATCCGTTCTTCGAATTTGCACCTCGCTATACCGCTGCCACAGGAAACAACTTAATAAAAGGGTACTCCATCCTTGGCCGTTGGGCCGTATGGATTTATATAGCGGTTACCATAGCCTCAATGTTTGTTCTCCAATCCGGAGTAACCATCGTTACTGCGGGACTATTTGGCAATATCTTTGGAATACATCTATCCGCTTTTTGGCTTAGTGCTATTCTCCTTGTTTTTACTGCAGCAATTCTTATTATTGGTAAATACAGTCTTCTGGATAAGCTTATCAAATGGGTTATTGTTATTTTAGCCCTCTCAACTATTGTTGCTGTTTTTAGTGCATATTTCAAAAATGGATTTAATCCCAATCCTCATCTAATAAAACTCTTTAACTTAAAAAATCCCACTGATGTAGCCTTTCTGATTGCATTCTTCGGATGGATGCCTGGTCCCATTGATATTTCCATTTGGCAATCAATATGGGCAGAAGCCAAACATAAAGAGACTAAAGTAAATGTAACAATAAAGGAAGCCTTACTCGACTTTAATATTGGCTATATTGGCACTATAATACTTGCCTTAGGTTTTCTTTCCTTGGGGGCTTTGGTAATGTATGGCACAGGAAATAAATTTAGTGGCTCATCCATTGCCTTTGCAGGGCAACTGATTGACTTATTTACTATTTCAATAGGAAGTTGGGCTTATCCAGTTATTGCTATTGCCGCATTAGCAACCATGTTTAGCACTACACTTACTTGCTTTGACGCCTATTCTCGTTCCATGGTTCCCGCACTAAATCTTGGAATAAAAAAACTCAATATCGACACACCAAAAAAAGAAAATCGTTGGTGGATTACCTGGATGCTTATATTATTAACAGGGACACTAATTATTCTCGGCTTTTTTGTTACCAGCATGAAGCAAATGGTAGATTTTGCTACCACATTAAGTTTTGTTTTGGCACCGGTTCTAGCTTTACTTAACTATCTTGTTATTACCAATAAACATGTACCTCAAAAATATCGCCCCAAAACATTTTTAAAATACTACGCACTAATAAGTTTAATAATACTTAGCTTATTTAGCTTATTCTTTATTTATTGGCGTTTCTTTATTAAAAGTTAAGTCATTAAAAAAACGGCCTGTAAAATGATGTTTTACAGGCCGTTTTTATTATTCTCTATTATTATATTAGAACCATTATATTCCCATTCTTTTTAAATAAAAATCTACTTTAGGTTCTCTTCCTCTAAAGTTAAGCCACATTTGCTCGGCATCAACAGTACCTCCTTTTGATAAAATATTTTCGCGAAACGAATCAGCTGTTTTCTTATCAAATAGCGAGGTCTCCTGAAAAGCACCAAAGGCATCAGCATCCAATACAGCTGTCCAAAGATAGGCATAATAACCCGCAGCATAGCCTCCGGAAAATATATGAGAGAAGTATGGACTTCTATAACGTACAATAATTTGGGGTATTAATCCAAGGCTATCAAGTGTAGCCTTCTCAAATTGATTTACATCACCGTGAAAAGGTTTAGTAATACCATGCCAAGCCATATCCAAAGCCGCAGCTGCATCAAATTCTGTTACCACAAAACCATTATTAAAAGTAGCCGATTCCTCCATCTTCTTTATTAATGTATCAGGAATAACTTTACCTGTCTTATAATTTTTAGCATACATCTTCATCACCTGTGGTGCCGTGGCCCAATTTTCATTCACCTGAGAAGGTAATTCCACAAAATCACGAGGCACAGACGTCCCTGACAAACTTTCATACTTACAATCACTTAACATTCCATGTAATCCATGTCCAAACTCATGAAACAAAGTGGTTACTTCATCCATATTGAGCAAAGCTGGTGCTGTTTCTGTGGGCGGTGTAAAGTTGGTTGTTAATGAGATAATTGGAATGACATTATTCCCTTTTTTATCACGATACTGCTTTCTGTAAGCATTCATCCAAGCACCACCTTGCTTACTTGCCCTAGGAAAATAATCAAGGTACAATATAGCTTGAAGCTTATTGTTACGATATACTTCATAAACCTCTGCCTTAGGATTCATCAAAGGTAAATTTTTATTCTTCTTAAAGGTGAATCCATACAATTTATTTGCCACCTCAAACATTCCCTTTTTTACATTTTCAAGTTGAAAATAGGGTCGAATTTCCTCCTCACTAATATTATATCTTTTTTTGCGCAAACGCTCAGTATAATACCACCAATCCCAGGGTTTAATTTTGATTTTAACACCATCTTTATCAGCAATCTTTTGCAAATCTCCTTCTTCTTCTTTTGCTTTGCTAACCGCTTTTACAAAAACCTCTTTAACTAATTTATTGGCACGCTCAGGAGTTTTTGCCATATTATCGGAAAGCACATAAGCCGCATAACTGGGATAGCCCAGAAGATTAGCTTTCTCTAATCTAAGATTAACCATTTTTTTTACAATCTCTTTGTTGTCAAGACTGTCGTTATGGTCCCCTTTGGAAGTATATCCTTTAAGGATTTTCTCTCTTAATTTTCTGTTATCGGCATAGGTAAGAAACGGAATCATTGATGATTTTTGAAGAGTAAAAAGCCATTTACCTTCACCCTTATCACCATATTTCTCTTTTGCCTCCTTAGCCGCAGCTACTTTAACAGCTTCCGGCAATCCGGCAAGATCTGCCTTATTATCAATAAGCATCTCAAACCTATTGGTTTCCTTCAATACATTAGAACCAAATTTAAGAGACAATAGTCCCAATTGGGTGTTAATTGACTTAAGTTTCTTTTTATCCTCTGCATTAAGATTTGCTCCTCCTCTAACGAAATTTTTATATGTATCGTGCAGCAACATTTTCTCTTCACCGCTAAGCTTAGATGTATCGCAGTGGTCATGTACATACTTTACCCTTTGAAATAAGGAATCATTCATCAGAATGCCATCATATAAGGCGGTTATCTCCGGTGTAATCTCTTGCGCTATGGCCTCCATCTGCTCATTGGTATTCGATGAAAGCAAGTTCTCAAAAACGCCATCAACACGTTCCAACGTAGTTCCACTATATTCAATGGCTTCAATGGTATTGGCAAAAGTAGGAGTGGCGGGATTTCGTATTATGGAATCTATTTCTGCTTTCTTTTCTGCAATGGCCACACTATACGCCGGCCTATAATCTGTAATCTTAATCTCATCGAAGGGTGGCACACCGTAAGGTGTGGTAAAAGGCTTCAATAAAATATTATCTTTTGTATTCATCCCATCGGTTTTAGTGACACTATCTGAGTTATTACAAGCTGTTATTCCCAACAAAAGGAGAATAAATGTGGAAAGAGTAAATCGATTTATCATGCTAGAAGTAATTATGTTTATAACAAAAAAGGCATATTTACGTCAACATACCTTTTATTAATATTCTACTAATTACAAAGCTGTAACAACAATTACAAGCCTTGTGTTTCTTATGTTACGTACGTACAGATTTTTCTATTGTTCTATAGAAGCGGAATAGGAGCGAATCTTCCTATCTACTTTTTTCAGCAATCCCTGCAACACTTTACCGGGTCCTACTTCAATGTATTCATCCATCCCATTGGCCAACATATTATTCATAGTTTCAGTCCAACGCACCGGTGATGTTAATTGTGAAATAAGGTTTCCTTTAATTATCTCAGCATTTTTAACCGCTTGACCGGTAACATTTTGATATATTGGACAAATTGGATCTAAGAATTTAGTTTTCTCTATTATTACAGCAAGTTCCTGTCTGGCAGGGTCCATTAATGGTGAGTGAAAAGCCCCACCAACATTAAGCTTTAACGCTCGACGAGCTCCAGCCTCTGTAAGTTTCTCAATGGCGATTTCTATTCCCTTGATACTTCCTGATATTACCAACTGCCCCAGACAATTATAGTTAGCAGGAACCACCACCTCATCAATAGAACGTAGAATTTTCTCCACAATATCATCTTCTAAACCAACGATAGCAGCCATGGTAGAAGGTTCAAGTTCACATGCTTTCTGCATGGCCAATGCCCTTTTTGAAACCAACTTAAGTCCATCTTCAAAAGACAGTGCTCCTATGGCTACCAAAGCCGAGAACTCACCCAAGGAGTGACCTGCAACCATATCCGGCTTAAAATCATCACCCAATAAGCGAGCAAGTATTACACTATGGAGAAATATGGCAGGCTGAGTAACTTTAGTTTGGCGAAGATCATCATCAGTACCATCAAACATTAGGTCGGTAATACGAAAACCCAATATTTTATTGGCCTTCTCAAAAAGGTCTTTTCCCTCAGTTGAAGCCTCATAAAGATCCTTCCCCATTCCTACAAATTGAGCCCCTTGCCCTGGAAATACGTATGCTTTCATTAGATAGTTGTTAATTTGAATAATCCTGTGAAAGTAAATATTTAATTCAATCTACTTCCAAAATGTTTTAGAATAGTTTTAATATAGATATATAAAGCAATTGAATATCAGCTTTATATATATAAGTTATATGCGAAACCAAGCTTATTTACGGCCTCCCATAAAACGGAGTAAAAATAAGAATAAGTTGATAAAGTCCAAGTATAAACTTAAAGCACCTAAGACCGTTAACTTACTTAAAGAAGCACCCTGATACTCAGCACCTGAGCCAATACGTTTAAGCTTTTGAACATCATAAGCAGTAAGTCCGGTGAAAATTAACACGCCAAAGAAACTAATAAAATAGTCGAGACTTGCACTATGCATAAAAAAGTTGACAACAGCGGCAATAATAATTCCAATTAGAGCCATTAATAATAATGAGCCAAATTTCGTTAGGTCAGTTTTCGTTGTATAGCCCAGTATAGCCATTACTCCAAAGAGAAGTGATGTTACCAAAAAAGTTTTAAAAACGGAAGCTGATGTATAAACCAACAGTACAAAACTTAAACTCATACCCATCAGGATGGAAAATATTGCAAACACTAGCACCAATGAAAGGTAAGACATTTTATTCATACCAAAACCCATGAGTAAAACCAATGCCAAAGGGGCAAATAGGACTATCATTCCCAGAGTAGTCATTCCTCCTTGGGCATTATATAATAAACTAATCAAAGTTTGATCTGACGCAAAATAATAGGCTGTAAATGCCGTCATTGCTAAAGCAATACCCATCCATGAAAAGACATTAGCTAAAAAATTCTTAGCAACATATCCCTGAACATCATTCGATTGCGTTCCATTAATAGTTTGATTAAACATATTCATAATACACTATTTTCTATTTTAATACTAATTTTTTATCTAGCGGCAAAGGTAATAAATCAGCCTCATCTTTTATACAAATAAATGTTAATCTATATAAAAAATAATAGGATTGTAATATTATTATATTAATAAGATAATACTTACCTGCTTACGATAATTTTGTCCCTATAAGGTGAAGAAATTCTTTCCTTGTTGTAGAATTATTAAGAAACGCACCTGTAAAATCCGAGGTTGTGGTTACTGAGCTCTGTTTTTCAATGCCACGCATGGCCATGCAAAGATGCTTAGCTTCAATCACCACTGCAACACCCAATGGATTTAAGGCATTCTGAATCGCATCTTTTATCTGCATTGTCAATCTCTCTTGTACTTGCAAACGACGTGCAAATACATCCACAATTCTAGCAACTTTGCTCAATCCCATAATTTTTCCGTTGGGAATATAGGCCACGTGAGCTCGTCCTATAAAAGGAATCATGTGATGTTCGCACATGGAGTAAAGTTCAATATCTTTTACAAGAACCATTTGTTTATAATCCTCATTAAACATAGCAGAGCGAATAATCTCTTCGGCATTGCCATCATATCCTTGAGTAAGAAATTGCATTGCTTTAGCCACTCTTAAAGGAGTGTCTAAAAGCCCTTCCCTTTGTGCATCTTCACCCAAGAGGCTTAAAATTTCTTTATAATGATAAGCTAATTTTTTAGTAGTTTCATCGTCAAATTCATCCACTCTACGATATCCTTTTTTAACTGACATCTTTATAAATTTTAATTATGTTTGCAAAACGCAAAGGTATAGTTTTAATATATGGCACAAACTATTTATCACATAAAATTTATCATCATTTTTCAAGTAATTTTACTAATTACCACAAGCCCATTACAAGCTCAAACCACAACAATCAACAAATCTGCGAAACCTAAAACAATCACTATTTCAGGACGGGAAGTACTGTGGGCAATAGCTCATCCATTCATTGCACATAAAGTTCTCTTGATAAGTAGAGAAGCCATACAAATTACTGATAGTATCGAGAAGTCTGGTTTACTTAAAGATCGTCACGGTGGCAATTTGGATGCCTTTAAGCATTGCCTTTGGATGGCCTTACTTGCCCAAAACATAAAAATCAAAAAAGCCAAACGTATTGGTATTATTCACGAGAAAGTCAATTATAAATCCTTTAAAAAAGGAAATAATCAACAAGATTCAACAGCTTCATTAATGGACAGTAAAAATAATGCTGTTGGAATACTATTGGGGAAAAATCACAAACACCTATCAAAAAATGAACTTATCTCATTGGTTATTCTCTACGTGAAGCAAGGTAAATTATTTAAAATTAAAAAAGATAGGTATGGAAATTACCTTGATGCCAACGGGAACCTTATTAAACAGTCCGGAAAACACTGTTGGAACAAGAAAAAACACATAACAAACACGGGCATATAGGATTATCTGTATTAAATATTATCAATTGTTTTTCTATTAAACGAAAATTATTACACTTCGATTTGCCATAGTCAGTTAATTAAAGTTATAAAAGCATTATTTTTTAACAAAAATAGAAGCTTATCAATAAAATTCCTTAAAAAAACAAAGCGTTTTTTTCTTATCTTTGAGGCCCTTATCATACCATGATAAGCGAGTTAATTAACATATACACTAACGCAAACCTAGCCCTGCTTTTTACATTTTAGCATTAAATCAGTGGCTGGCATAAAACACTACAAATTTGTACCGAATTGAATCTAAAGTTGATACAAAGGCAGCGGAATTTATTCAACATCAGAAAGAGTTTAAAGAAATTCTTAAAGAGTTCCGCGAAAAACAATCCAGCGTTATCAATGGCTCCTCTCCCAGAGCCGTGGAAAAACACAAAAAAAGAGGTAAGCTTCTTGCCCGCGAGCGTATTAACCTCCTTATTGACCCCAATACACCTTTCCTTGAACTTTCAACGATGGCCGCTTATGATCGTTATGACAATCAGTTTCCTTCTGCCGGTATTATCACCGGTATAGGCGTTGTACAAGGCAAAGAAACTTTAATTATCGCCAATGACGCCACGGTAAAAGGGGGCACTTACGTTAAAGAAACCATAAAAAAGCATGTCCGAGCCCAAGAAATAGCGATGGAGAATCATCTTCCATGTGTTTATATGGTAGACTCTGGAGGTGTATTTTTACCTGAACAATCCAACGTATTTCCCGACCGCTTTGACTTTGGAAGATTCTTCTATAATCAAGCTCGAATGTCGGCAGCGGGAATACCACAGATTGCCATCGTAATGGGAAGTTGCACTGCCGGCGGGGCTTATGTTCCTGCCATGAGTGACGAAACCATTATTGTAAAAGATCAGGGAACAATATTTATTGGCGGTCCACCATTGGTGAAAGCAGCAACAGGAGAAGAAGTTAGCGCTGAAGAACTTGGTGGCGCTGATGTACATACCAGCATCTCCGGAGTGGCAGACCATTATGCCAATGACGATCGTCACGCACTACAAATCTGCCGAAATATCTTTCAGACTCTAGAACTAAAACCAAAGCAGCAGCTGCAGCTTAGCGAAATAGAAGAGCCCTTTTATGACCCGGAGGAACTTTACGGTATTGCTCCAATAGACTTAAAACAAGCTGTTGACGCCAGAGAAATTATAGCTCGTATCGTTGATGGAAGTCGTTTCCAAGAATTCAAGGCACGTTATGCACCCACCGTTATTACCGGTTTTGCCAATATTATGGGTTATCCTGTGGGAATAATAGCAAGTAATGGGGTGTTATTCTCTGAGACTTCTCTTAAAGGAGCCCATTTTGTCGAACTCTGTAGCAAGAGAAATATTCCAATATTATTTCTACAAAACATCACCGGTTTTATTGTGGGAAAAGAATATGAACGTAAAGGAATAGCCCGCGATGGAGCAAAATTTGTGCATGCTGTTGCCAATGCCAATGTACCCAAAATAACCGTTGTTTTTGGTGGCAGTTTTGGTGCCGGCAATTACGCCATGGCAGGTAGAGCCTACGATCCTCGACTACTCTTTATGTGGCCCAATGCCAAAATCTCCGTCATGGGTGGAGAACAAGCTGCCGGGGTGCTAATTCAAGTTAAGCAAGATCAGCTTGCTGCTCGTGGCAAAACTATGGCAAAAGAAGACATTGAAAAACTCAGAAAGGATATCCTTGAGAAATATGAATATGAAGGCTCTGCATACTATAGCACCAGCCGCCTATGGGATGATGGAATTATCGATCCGATGGATACACGCAAAGCAGTAGCTATGGGCATTGCCATGTCACTAAACAAACCTTTTGATGAAACTAAATATGGTATTTTTAGAATGTAAATACAAAACCTTATGAACAACTACACAACCATAGAACTTGAAATAGAAAATGAAGTAGGGACCATTTGGCTCAACAGACCACAAATACATAATGCTTTTAACGAAGTAATGATTGTTGAACTAATTTCCCTTTTTAATGAAGTAAAAACAATGGATGCTATTCGCGTACTTATATTGAGGGGAAGAGGCAAGTCTTTTTGTGCCGGCGCCGACCTAAACTGGATGCGTGATGTAGCGAAATATAGTTATGAAGACAACTATAAAGAAAGCTTAAATTTATCCATTTGCTTTCACAAAATATATACCTGTCCCAAACCAACTATTGCAATGGTACATGGTGCCGCCATTGGCGGAGCCAATGGACTTTTGGCAGCTTGTGATTTCGCTTACGCCGACAATAATACCACTTTCTCATTGAGCGAAGTAAAAATTGGTATAGTACCGGCATGTATATCACCTTATGTTACCAAAAGAGTGTCGGAATATGGTTCTAAAGAGCTAATGCTCACCGGAAAACGATTTAAAGGCCCTGAGGCAGAACAACACGGTCTTATCAACAAATCCATGGAAAAAGAAGAAATGGAAACTTACGTAAAAGAGCTTATCAAACTTCTCAAAACGAGCGGACCCAAAGCAATGAGCCATTGTAAGAATTTACTTTATGAAATTAGTAACAATCTAAATTTAGACCAAGCCATTGAATATACCGCCAAAATGATTGCTGATATTCGCGCCTCCGACGAAGGGCAAGAAGGTATGGCAGCATTTTTAGAAAAGCGCAAACCCAACTGGGTGGACTAGAAGATGGGTAAAATCAGTTAGAACTACAAAACACGAAAATGAAGATATTTAATAAAATACTAATTGCCAATAGAGGAGAAATAGCTGTTCGTATTATAAAAGCAGCAAAGAAAATGGGTATTCAAACCGTGGCTGTTTACTCCCGCCCCGACGAAAATGCTTTACATACCCGCTTGGCTGATGAAGCCTATTTTATAGGAGAGCAAGATTTAAGCGATAGCTATTTAAATGTGGCCAAAATCATCGACATTGCCCTCCGTTCAAAAAGCGAAGCCATACATCCCGGTTATGGATTTCTAGCAGAAAACCCTTTGTTAGTAGCAGAATGTACCAAAGCTAATATTTCGTTTATCGGACCAAGTACACGCGCCATTCAACTTATGGGAAACAAAGTAGAATCCAGAGCTTTCGTTGAAAAAATAGGGGTACCAATGACCAAAGGAGCCACTGGTACTCTTGAAGAGCTTAAGGAAGCTGCTAAAAATATTCCACTGCCTATCTTAGTAAAAGCCGCTGCCGGCGGTGGTGGCAAAGGAATGAGAATAGTTAACAGTTTGGATGATTTGGATGAGATTATCGAATCTACAAGCCGCGAAGCATTGGCCTATTTTGGCGATAAGGAAGTCTTTATTGAACAATTTATTGAAGATCCACGACATATCGAAATACAAATTATTGGCGATAAACAGGGGAATGTAATCCACCTCTACGAAAGAGAATGCAGCATACAACGGCGCTATCAAAAAATCATTGAAGAGAGCCCCTCTCCTACTTTGGATCAGGCTATACGCGAAAAAATGGGAGCTACAGCAGTAGAGATTGCCAAGGCTATTAATTACGATAGTGCCGGGACCATCGAGTTTTTATTGGATAAAAATAAGAATTACTACTTTCTGGAAATGAATACGCGAATACAAGTAGAACATCCTATTACAGAAATGGTAACAGGCATTGACATTGTTGGAGAGCAAATTCAAGTTGCCGCCGGCAATGCTTTATCCTTTTCACAAAAGGATATTCATCAGCGAGGCCACGCCATCGAAGCGCGTATTTATGCGGAAGAGCCAGAGAATAATTTCAGACCAACTCCAGGTGATATAAACTATTATAAATCTCCTGAAGGTGATAACCTTCGCCTCGATGCAGCTCTTGATGGGCCTACTACAATTCATAGTTTCTTCGACCCGATGATTAGTAAATTAATTGCCTTTGGACCTAATCGTGAAATTGCTAACGAAAGGCTTACCCAAGCACTACGCAATTATATTATCCATGGTATAAATACTAATATACCTTATTTAATAGCAATGTTACAATCCAAAGCCTTTGTGGAAAATAATATCAGCACTAAGTTTTGTGATGAAAACACCGAAGACCTCCTTTTAAGTATCTCAAAGGAAGAAGCTACTATTGATATCAATAATATAGTGGCAGCATATCTTTCGCATAATCTAACAAACCATAAGATTAACGCTAAGGATACTGTATGGAATGCAATCGGTTATTGGCGCAGCAAACAACTCATTGAAGTACAATATAATGAAGAGATAATTAGCGCAGAATTAATCAGAGCGAACAAAGGGGAATTAGAGCTGCTTATTCAAGGCAAAAGCTACCAATGCAACATTAAACAAAACGAGGCTCACTTCATTCGTATAAATATCAACGGCCATTGCCTCAACTTTTCCATTTCAGAAGCCGCAGACCAAGGAAGTAGAATAAGTTATAACGGTTTTACTTTTCTCTTAAAACGTACTGATTTATTATATGATACTGATTTTTTTATTAATGAAGAAGATGCGGGAAGCGGTAATATGATAAAATCGCCAATGCCTGGTAAAGTAATAAAAATTCACATCAATGAAGGAGATGAAGTAAAAAAAGGAGATCGTCTTATAGTTGTTGAAGCGATGAAGATGGAGAATAACATTATTGCAATACGTGATGGAAAAGTAATGACCATAACGACCAAAGAAGGAGAAATGGTTGATGGAAACACGGCTCTTATCATTCTGGAAGAAATAGAAGAAACAGAAGAAAACTAACACAAACAAAGCCTTTATATTAGGCCACAAAAACATAGAATAAAATGAATTTTGATTTAACAGAAGAACAAAAGCTAATACGACAAACAGTTCGTGATTTTGCTGAGCGAGAGATAAAACCCATCGCTCAAGAGCTTGATGAAAAAGCTAAATTTTCTTATGAGCTAACAGAGAAAATGGGAGAATTGGGTTTATTTGGTATGTATTTACCGGAAAAATACGGTGGACAAGGAATGGACACCCTCTCATATATTATTGCTGTTGAGGAACTAGCAAGAGTTGATGGTTCACAAGCAGCAACATTAGCAGCACACAACTCACTGGGAATTGGTCCATTGTATTACTATGGCACCGAGGAGCAAAAGATAAAATATTTACCTGCCTTATGTAGCGGCAAAGGGCTTTGGGGCTTTGGGCTTACGGAACCTGAGGCTGGCTCTGATTCGCGCGGTTCTAAAACCATGGCTAAACTCGAAGACGGAAAATGGACCATCAACGGATCAAAAATATTTATCACTAACGGTTCCAACGATTTTAATTTGGGAAGCACTGTACAAGCTGTTACCAAAGTTTACGAGAACGGTAAGAAAGAATACACTTGCATTATTGTAGATAAAGGAACAAAAGGCTTTACCCAACGAACAATGCATAATAAAATGATGTGGCGTGCTTCTGACACATCAGAGCTCTATTTTGATGATTGCGAAGTTGACGAAAAAAACTTATTGGGAAAAATAGGGGAAGGATCACATATTATGCTTTCCACTTTGGACAACGGACGTTTAAGTATTGCAGCCATGGGATTGGGAGCAGCACAAGGAGCTTATGAAGCAGCACTAAGTTATGCTAAAGAAAGAAAACAATTTGGCAAAGCTATTTCCAAATTTCAGATTAATGCTTTCAAACTTGCTGATATGGCAATGAAAATAGAGCTGGCAAGAAACTTACTCTATAAAGCATGCTGGCTTAAAGATGAACACAAAGCCTTTGCCAAGGAGGCTGCTATGGCCAAACTTTATTGCTCTGAGATAGCTAAAGAAGTAGCCGACGAAGCAGTGCAAATTCATGGCGGCTATGGACTTATGAAAGATTATGATGTGGAACGATTTTATCGTGACCAAAGATTATTACAAATAGGTGAAGGAACCAGTGAGATACAGCGGCTGGTAATTTCAAGGTATATTGGTTGTTAAGAAAATCTTTTTTTCATAATCAATAAAATATTAACACAAAAACAATAACGATGAATAAAGTAGTTAAAAATGCAGCCGAAGCAATTGCTGACATCCAAGACCATCAAACATTAATGTTGGGAGGATTTGGACTCTGTGGTATCCCGGAAAATTGCATCAATGCTTTAGTAGATCAAGAGACCACAGGGCTCACTTGCATCTCTAATAATGCCGGTGTTGATGATTTTGGATTAGGTTTATTACTCAAAAAGCACCAAATAAAAAAAATGATTTCTTCTTATGTTGGTGAAAACAAAGAATTTGAACGCCAAATGCTTAGTGGTGAATTAGAAGTTGAACTCAATCCACAAGGTACTCTTGCCGAGCGAATTAGAGCCGGAGGAGCAGGCATACCCGCATTCTTTGTACCGGCTGGTTATGGAACAGAAGTAGCCGAAGGAAAAGAAGTAAGAGTTTTCGATGGAAAGCCTCATATTTTGGAACGGGCATTAAAAGCCGATTTTTCTATCATCAAAGCATGGAAGGGAGATAAGGCCGGCAATCTAATTTTCCGTTATACTGCCAACAACTTTAATCAACCCATGGGCATGGCAGGAAAAATCACCATCGCCGAAGTAGATGAGTTGGTAGAAGTAGGCGAATTAGATCCAAATCAAATTCATCTTCCAGGAGTATTTGTACAACGAATATTCCAAGGAGAGAACTATGAGAAAAGGATTGAATTTGAGACAACTCAAGACTAGTTATTAACCTTGAACAAAAAGAATTATGGCTTTAAGTAAAACAGAAATAGCACAACGTATTGCCCAAGAGTTGCAAGACGGATATTATGTCAATTTAGGCATTGGCATTCCAACTTTAGTAGCAAATTATATTCCCCAAGGGATGGATGTAGTACTCCAATCAGAGAATGGATTATTGGGGATAGGTCCTTTTCCAAAGAAAGGAGAAGCCGATCCAGACCTTATAAATGCAGGAAAACAAACCGTTACTTACCTTCCAGGTTCAGCATTTTTCGATTCTTCATTAAGTTTCGCCATGATACGAGGTGGTCATATTGACTTAACCGTACTCGGCGCCTTTGAAGTTAGTGATAAAGGGGATATTTCCTCCTGGAAAATTCCCGGCAAAATGGTTAAAGGAATGGGTGGCGCCATGGACTTGGTTGCAGCAGCAAAAAATATTATTGTAGCCACAACTCATGTTGACCGACACGGAAAATCCAAATTAAAAACTCAATGCGATTTACCCCTCACCGGTGTTAATTGCGTTAAGAAAATAGTCTCGGATATGGCAGTAATAGAGGTTACTAAGCAAGGATTTAAGCTTATGGAAAGAGCTCCCGGCGTAAGTGTAGAAGATATTATTGCCAATACAGATGCTCCTTTAATTATCGAAGGAGATATTCCCGAAATGAAATTATAACTATATAACAATCAAAAACAAACACTATGAACTACCCAAAGAAAGTAACCATAGGTGACATTACGGTAAGAGATGGATTCCAACATGAGGAACAATTTATTCCTACCGAGGCCAAGCTATGGACTCTTGAGCAGTTAGTATTGGCAGGATTCAAACACATTGAAGTATCCAACTTTGGCAATCCAAAGGGGATGCCCCAATTTAAAGATGCTGATGAGCTTTTTAAAGGCATACACAATAGTAAAAAAGTAAAAGGTCTTCTCGACGACGTAAGCTTAACAGCCATAACAATTCGGGAGCGTGCTATTGAACGTGCCATACAAGCGAAGAAAGAAGGTTATGGCCCTGACAGGATATTATTAATGGTTTCCACCAGTGAATCACACCACCGACAAAACTCAGGTTTAAGTCTAAAAGATTATTGGAAAATGGCTGAAGAATGGATTCCCAAAGCCCATGATGCAGGCATACGAGTAAACGGCACGGTAAGTACAATTTGGGGCTGTCCCATTGAAGGGCCAACAGATATGAGTAAAGCCATTGATTTTGCCCAACGATGGATCGATATTGGAGCCAATGATGTGGAACATGCCGACCATGATGGTTCTGCCTCTCCCGACAGAGTATATAGATATTTCAGTATGCTCTTAGATCATTTTGGTAAGCCGGATAAACATATCGCCCATTTCCATAGCACCAGAGGATGGGGACTGGCCAATGTATTAGCTGCATTACAAGCCGGAATGACTAATTATGAGTCCTCGATGGGTGGATTAGGAGGCCAACCGGCAAATTTTGTTAGTGGTGTCCCTGTTGCCGGCACCGGAAAATATTATTATAAAGACCCTAATCTGGCTGGATTAGTCTCTACGGAAGATATGGTGGTAATGATGGACGAGATGAATATTGAGACTAATCTTGATATTGATAAAGTACTCGAGATAGGAAATATGGTAGAGCGTATTGTTGGCCGAAGACTACGTTCTGAATGTATAAAAACGGGGAGAATACCAAAAAGTTTATCAGGGAGATAAACCTCTTATCCTATTTGCATTCTTTTAATCTGTCTGCATAAGCATTCGCTTTGCAGACAGATTTTTTATCCCTACTAGTATCAACCCTAATTAATCATTACTAATACCAACACCATGCAACTTGATAAAATAGACGGAATGGGAAGTTTACTACTGGCTTTAGGACTACTAATTATTGTTATTTATGTTATCTCTAGTCGAAAACTACTTAGAAAAAATAGTGACAACCCTATTATTGATTCAGAAAATGAGTTTGTACCCCAACGTGATGTATTAGGGATGGAAATAGAAGGAACACCAATTGAAATAAAAGGGGGTACTGCCCAAAATAGTAAATCATGGAAAATAGTATTACTTATAGCTCTTGTAGCCATAGGACTATACTTGGTAATTAGCCGCAGCGAACGCGCCAAAAACTTTCGGAATCCACATCCCACAGAACAAAATAGCAAACCTTATAATCTTATTCCATAGTTGTCAACAGAAGCTCGATTAGAGAAATAGCTGTTTTTGAATTCTATTCCATGCACGTTCTATAATAGCTACAGTGGGCGATTCAGGTTTATATTCAGTCAACGATTTTTGTTGAAACATAGCATAAGTAAAATCTCTATCATAGGGTACTTCGGCAATGAGTTGAAGTTTATTTTCCTGACAATAATTTATAATTTCTATGGTCATCTCCGGGTTGAGATCACTCTTATTAATAATTACAGCAGCGGGAACAGCTAATTTGGTTGTCAGAGTAAACATTCTTTTAAGATTATGCAAACTACTTTGAGTCGGCTCAGCAATTATCAATGCTAAGTCAACTCCATTAATACTAGACATAGCCGTATTACCAATACCGGGAGGTCCATCAATAATAATGTACTCCTTATTGTATTGATTGGCTACTTTCAAAGCATTCTCTCTTACCAAAGTTACCAACTTGCCACTAAAATCCTCTCCTACTCCAAGTTGGGCATGAACAATAAGACCAAAGCGAGAATCTGATATAAAGTAATCCCCACTTTTTCTATCAATCTGTTCAATTGCCCCTACGGGACAGCTCTTGCGGCACAAATCACATCCCTGACAAGAAAATTCACGTACATAAAACTGATTTCTGATATGATCAATTGCACTAAAACGACAAAGGGTATGACATAAAGCACAACGGATGCATTCCTCTTGTTGGATAACTACTTTTTTATTCCCTACAAAATCAAATTGTTCGATAATATTGGGCGTAAAAATAATATGCAAATCAGCTGCATCAACATCACAATCAGCAAAAGCAGCATTCTGCACCATAGCGGCAAAAGCAGCTGTTAAACTTGTCTTCCCCGTACCATTTTTACCGCTGATAAGCGTTATTTGTTTCATTATTGAGTCTTGTTAATCTATCTATTGTGCTAATTTAGCTGTTTGTTGTCCATAATAATTAATCCATTTATATAAATGCCCAGACAATCCATTATATAACTTGATACCCATCATAATCAAGCAAATTATTTATGCTTTGAAAGGGTGCAATAATTTTATACAAACGTAATAAAATACACTAAAATAATCTCTTATCTATACCGTCAACGGTACATACTCTTTTGAATATATATATTCTTTGCCTCTTCAAAAAGAGCTATAAACTTAAGTCGAAGGTCTTCATCGTGATGAATAAGCAACTCTATTTGCGAATTCAATTTAGCATATTCTCGTTTAAAAGGAATCTCCATTAATAAAGGAATCTGTTTCTTTTCCAAAAAATGATGCACTTCTTTATATTCTCCATAAGACCTATTAATAACCACCCCAAAATCTTTCCGCATATTAGTTAAAGTCTTCACCATTAATTTTAAATCATTGAGTCCAAATGGCGATGGTTCAGCAACAACAATTATAAATTCGGCATCATACATCACCTCAACAACAGTACGAGAAATACCCGGTGGAGAATCAATAATACTAATTCTATTGGGATTTTTTAATGCTTTCAAGGATTTAATAATAGGTGCAGCAAATGGTTTTCCGACATCCAATCTTCCTTCAAGTAGATGCTTATTCTCATAATTATAAACACCCAATTTGCCTATACATACTTCTTCTTCGGTAATAGCACCGTCATTGCAAGCGTATAAACACGCCCCACAAGAGGTACATAAATCCTCAACAACTTCAATATGTTGATTCTCCTCTTGCATAATTATGGCATCATATTCACAGAAGTGCACGCAACGACCACAAAAAGTACAGTTATCCTTATTAATAGCTGGAATTTTTGCTTCTACAACTGTCGTTTCCCAGTGGATATCAGCAGCCTCCTTAGCTAGAAATAAGTGTACATTAGGCTCTTCCACATCAGCATCAATAATCTCGACCTGAATATTATCTTCCATACGCAAGGCCTCGAACAAATTAACTGCTACCGTAGTTTTACCCGTACCTCCTTTGCCACTTGCAATAACAAATTTCATTATTAGAACCGTCTTATTATACTATTATTCACAACCACCATCACAATGATTCATGCCCGTAACTAATCTATTATTGGTATAATCATCAATAAGGGCAGCCATAGATTTCTCTTGAGCTCCCATGTGAACTTTAATATTATTTTTATTAAAAATATCAACAGCTTTTTGGCCAATACCACCCACAAGAACTTCATTAACACCCTGCTGGGCCAAAAAATTAGGATAAGAACCCGGCACATGCTCAGGAGGATTCACCAATGATTCTTTCACTATTTCATTATTTTGAATTTCAATAATTGCAAATTGTTCGCAATGGCCAAAATGTAAACTTAATCTGCCTCCTGCCATAGGTATTGCTATTTTCTTTGTCATAATACTAATTTTAATATGTTTATTTTAGAATAATATTTTTAATTATCTCATTAATAGTTAGTTCCTGCCCCTTTAAGGTATCTGCCTCAATGCCGGCGGCTTCCAAAGCTGATTCAGCCTTATTACCAAAGCTACCGGAGATTACCCTTTTCACCCCCAGCGAAGCCACAAAACTTACTGCTGCCGGACCTGCCCCTCCGGCAGATTCCTTAGCTCTATTTTCAACAATATCAACTACTTTGCCCTTATCGATTAAGGCAAAATAAGCAGCTCTTCCGAATTTAGGATCAAAAAGTGGATTATCCGTATTCGACTGAACAGAAACTGCTATTTTCATTTCAGCATTTCTGAGTACAGATTCACGAAATAGCGGAATACCGCATTTGGGGCAATCGACCTTTCGACAAGGGAAACCTCTTTTATGTGATATCTTCATTCCACAATTTCTGCAAATGCAGTATCCAGCCTCGGCACTATGCCTATCTTGAAAGTAATTAAATTGAGGCTTATCAAATTGATTTAATTTATCATTGATACTCTCAAACTCATCAGATTGACAGTGAGGACAGCTTATCTTTTCAATATCCTCTTCATTACCAAGCTCAAAAACAGCATTACACTTAGTACAACGATACCAACTTCCCTCCAAGCTAACATTACCTCCACCAATAGTAAGTTCTTTTGAAAGCACCATTGCCAAAGCAATTTTTTTGCGAGCAGACTCATATATTCTGGTAAAAGTAGGGCGCGATACACCCATTATTTTAGCCCCTTGTAGCTGAGTATGCATTTCAAAATCAAGTAAACGAATACTCTCATATTCTTCCATAAGCAAATTCACCTTGTCGCTGGAATGTACTTGTCCCCCATAAGGTTTAAAACCTTTAATTATTGGAGGTCTCTGCATTCGTCTATGACGTACCGGTCGTGGCATAGTATTATTATCTATTATTTTAGACCGCAAAAGTAATGAACATTTGTTCATCATTAGCTTTTTTTAATCTAATTTTCTATTTCTTAATCTTAGTTTAGCAAAGTTCTACTCATTTCCCTATTCTTAAATTAAATTTAGATTTTAAATAGGACATCAATGTTAATACAAAATACATTTGCATATCTTTGTACAATAGATTTATAGAAACAAAGATTGCAAACAAATGAAACCATTAATTCAAAATATAAAGTATATCACTTTACTATTGCTCCTTATGGCAAGCTCATGCAGCACCGTTCCTTTAACGGGGAGAAAACAAATAGCGCTGCTCCCGGAAAGTCAGGTAATTAACTTATCGCTAACCAATTACAATAGTTTTATAAAGTCACATAAGCAATCAACTAACATACGAAAGACGCAAATGGTAAAATCGGTAGGGGCAAAAATAGCCGCAGCAGTAAAAAGCTATTTGAAGTCGAAGGGGCAAGAATCGCTTATCGACGGCTACCGGTGGGAATATAATTTAGTGGTAGATCCACAGCCCAATGCATGGTGTATGCCCGGAGGAAAAATTGTTGTTTATACCGGCATACTCCCTTATACAAAAAATGCCGCCGGCTTGGCTGTTGTGCTGGGTCATGAAGTTGCCCATGCCGTAGCACGCCATGGCAATGAGCGAATGAGTCAGCAAATTGCTGCCAACTATGGCGCCCAGCTTCTCGCTACTTTTATTCAAAATAAACCCAAGGAAACCCAAATCTTATTTCAGCAGGCATTTGGTTTGGGGGCCCAATATGGCATTATGCTGCCCTACTCACGTCTTCACGAATCTGAAGCTGACAAAATGGGCTTAGTTTTTATGGCTATTGCCGGTTATAATCCCCATGAGGCTATTTCCTTTTGGGAAAGAATGTCGAAAGTAGGTGGTCAAAAACCACCGGAGATTATGTCAACACATCCTAGTGATGCCACAAGGATTGAAGCATTAAAAAAGTTTATGCCTATTGCAATGAAATACTATAATAAAAATAACTAATTATATAAACCATGAAAGATCAACAAATTACCACCTCGAATCACTGGACTAATATTTTGATTAATGCAGTGATCACTTTAAGTATTGGTGCAATACTTATTTTAGTTCCCAATACCATTTACAATACCATTATCATTATTGCCGGCATCACTTTGTTTTTATTTGGGCTAGCATTCTTGATATACGCCTACCAATCAAAAACAACAACCATAAAGTCCAAAACTTATTGGTATTTTCAATCAGTACTTTATTTTGCCGTAGGCTTATTTCTATTTTTCAAACCCCAAATAGTAGTTAATCTATTGCATTATTTTATTTCTATCTGGTTAATTATTGTAGGCTTAACACAACTATTCTTTGCCGCTAACAGAAAACACATTATTGGCAATTCTAGTTTTATGCTTATCAACAGCATTATCGCGCTTAGCCTTGGCATTCTTATCTTGATATGGCCTCAATTCCCTGTTGTTTTTATCGGTTATATCACATTACTCATTGGAACTGTTTTGCTTGTTTATAGCATTGGCCAATACAAACACAGAAATGACGGTATTACTTTTAAACAAGACCAACAAGACCAACAAGAATAAACGGTTAAGTTCTAATTATTACAGCATTTTGTTTAAAAAGTTCATAAAGACTGTAAGCGCTATTCTTGTCATTGTATTACTGCTAATAAAGAAATTTCACGATAATAAATTATGCCTTGGAATGAGAATTTCAATTTATTTTCCCTCATTCAGTCATAGGATGATGTAAGTTACTGCTAATAAACCTATCAGTTCATGACTGACAGAAACAAGATTAGTTAATGATAATTTACATATTTCTGTTTTTGTTAAACAATAGTGATTAATAAAACAGTTTAAAATTATTCGTATCAGGCAATCTGTTGGGTCATATTAAGTTAAATAAATTCCGCCAAAAAATATTGTATTACAATTATTAAAACTCACAATAAAATATAGCTACCTGATAATTAGAATATCATACTATCTTTAAGCCCAACAATCAAGCTCAATAATTACTGTTTAATATCAATATAAATCCTGAAAAATAGTAGTATAACGAGAATAGAAAAAAACTATTTTCGCCGCCGTTTTAAAGTTTAATAAATCAATCTTTAATACTAGTAATAGTACTAATCATTAATAATAATATATTATGTCATTTATAACGGAAGAAAAATTATTTAGCGCAAAATGGTTTAAAGCCTATTTACTAATAGTCATTGGAACATTTATCATGGGAGTGGCCTATATCTATTTTATCAATCCATATAAATTTGCTCCGGGAGGGGTTTACGGTATTGCCATTGTCCTCCATCATCTTTTTAATTTCCCCATAGGATTATTAGGTATTTCAATGGATATACCACTTACCATTCTAGGATTTTGGATATTAGGACCTCGATTTGGTATTAAAACTATTGTTGGAATGGTATTGCTATCAGCATGGATAAGTTTATTGGAGTACGTTCATGGCTATGCTCCTTTTGTTCCAAATCAGCCTTTACTTTCGGCACTTTACGGAGGCGTTTTAATAGGAATTGGATTGGGAATGGTATTCAAATCGCGAGCAACATCAGGAGGGTCTGATATTATAGCTATGATATTAGCAAAATATATTCATATCTCATTAGGACAACTAATGATACTTGTGGACTCTTCAATTGTATTGTTAAGTTGGATTGCATTTAAAGACCCATTAATACCTCTTATTTCCTGGATAATTATTTTTATTACCGGCAAGGTAGTCGATGTAGTCATTGAAGGTGTAGATTATGACAAAACACTTATTATCATTTCTGATAAACATGAAGCAATACGTAATAAAATTGTTGATGATTTAAAACGCGGAGGCACTTTTGTTAAAGGAGAAGGAATGTACCACGGAAAGGAAAAAACAATTATCTATACCGTTGTAAATCGAAGAGAATTGACTATATTGCAGTCGTATATTCATTCAGTAGACCCCAATGCATTTTTAACAGTAATTAATGCCAATGAGGTATTAGGAGATGGATTCAGATCACTCAAAGAAAAAGTAAGTACAAATTAATCCATAAGAGCCTATGAATCAAGCTAAAGAAACAGGCAACAAGGGAGAAGAGCTTGCAAGTAACTATCTGCAAAAGAAAGGTTTTAAAATTCTGAAACGCAATTGGCACTATG
This sequence comes from Bacteroidales bacterium, assembly GCA_015493685.1. Lineage (GTDB taxonomy): Bacteria > Bacteroidota > Bacteroidia > Bacteroidales > UBA1556 > UBA6267. The sequence continues at coordinate 38,611 of WGCS01000034.1, read as the reverse complement.
GCAAGATGGAAATTGACATTATTGCTTTAGACGATGACATACTGGTTTTTGTAGAAGTAAAAACCCGAACTGTTGGCTATTTAGTAAAGCCCGAATTAAGTGTAAGTTTAAAGCAACAAAGGTTTCTTATCAAAGCAGCCAATGCTTTTATTAATGCCAGTGATTACAACCTTGAGGCACGATTCGATATTGTATCCATCGTTATTCATCCCGAAGGGGAAACAATAAAACATATTGACGGCGCATTTCTTTTCTTATAGAGGCTAGCGACAATAGCTAAGGACAACGAAATAAAAAAAGCAGCCATTACAGCTGCTTTTTCACTTCCCAAACATCTATGCTTGCATAACAAGCACACAGTAAACACACTATATAAAAAACCAAGTATTAATTCAGTACTATATTAAACTCTTTTTGGAACATCTTCTGAACTTCCGCATTTAACTGTTTATAATAATCCTCTATACTTGATTTTTTCATTCCCGAAGTCCTCCACTCATCTAATTTAGCATTAGTCTGAGCAAATATTTTATCCTCGTAAGGTTTTATTTTTTGACGGATACCCGTACCATCCTCATTGGTAAGTGCATTAATATTAATATAGAATTTCGAAGCAAATTTTCCCCAACGAATGGGAAAAACTTCAGCCTTCAATGTCAATGCAGCATGACAAATCGGAGAATCTTTAATCTTATCATTCCTTTTAAGAACCTCTGGGAAGGTATTTTTTCCTTTAATCCAAGTAGGGACAACCACTGAAGTGAGCGGGAAGCCCACAACAGACCATAGAGTACTATATTCAGGATTCTCACCCTTTTTCACGCCTTGAATAACACAAGTAGAGGCACTGCTTTTTCGTGGAACAAAATCATGAAAGAAAGCAAAAGTAGGTGTATTTTGAGGCACATCTGCATACTTGATAAACAAGTCCTCTTTTACAAGCGAATGTTTTAAACTACGCGCCACATCCTGCAAAATAAATTGAGCAGTGAAGGCATTAGTACTCATTGCATTATAAAATAATTCATTGACTGTATTATACCGAATATAACCACTACTCTCCTTACCAAAACTGCCCATAAAAGAGTAGTTGGCACGAATGATATAACCAAAGGGGGCCACTTTAGGATCGTTGGCATCAAATTTAACATAGCCTTTATTATTAAGCTCATACATCGCCGCGCCTCCTTGGGCATCAATCACCCCAAAATTAGCTTCAAAACCGGTAGGCCTTTTCATCTCATCCATCATTTTCTCAAAATCAGCTATGGTGGCACAATTGGCCAAAGCTGCTTTTATAACATGTCCTTCAAGACCGCTAAGCTTATTTGTATCTCCTATATTAAGATTATACGATGCGGAATTCATAATGGCAAAGCCTTCGCTATTCTGACCTATCCAAACGCTTTTACCATGAATATCTCCCGAATTAACCAAGCCCATATATTCATACTTCCCATCATCAAAATACATAATCTTATTATGAACAGCCCAAGTATCTCTATTCTTCCACAGTAAAGGACGACCATCTTTGGTATATTTACCAGAGATAACAGCTACTGTGCATGCCGATAATTGAATTTGGAACACAAATACCAACAGCAAAGCTAATACACTAATTTTTATCTTCATTTCTATCTAGATTTAAATTCTATTTTAAAACCACCCACCGTTGGAGGTATTCACTCCATCAGCATTTGCCACACCACCAAAAGTATATATCGGAATACCCATAACATTTAATTCCTTGGCAGGAATGGGAAAATGTAACATTGTTCCTTTCTGTAACATATCTCTACGACGCATATCATAAAAGTCAGTACCAAATCCAGCTACAAAAAGCTCAATATCACGTTCGTAAAATATTGCTTTAAGAATAGCGTCTTTAGTTAAGGAGTTAGACAGTGGAGTTAAGTGACCACGAGTAACCCTTGAACTATTATTTATAATAGTGATAGCTTGGGGAAGCTGGCCTAAATGGACATAGGCTTCTGCCTTAATCAAGTCCAATTCATTTTTATAAAACTCAGGAAAATTACCCGGATTAGAAAAAGAATAGGTCAAACGGTGGTATAAATAATACGAAAAATGTTCATATCCACGTTCCGGTTTAAAAGGACAAACGCTGGTATGGACAAAATCTGTCCCTAAACGAGCATCGGCAGAATGAGCTACTCCTGGATCGGCACCTGAAGTAACATGTGCGGCAAAGGTAGTATCCATTAAGTGGATAATACGTGGATCTACTCTAACCCAATCATCACGTTCATAGGTATAATGATAAACCCAGTTTTTCCAATTGACATTATCCATAAACACCTCAAAGTCCTGGGTTATTCCTTGATTAGCATAATCTAATACTTGCTGCCAATTAACGGCAGAATTTTCACTGGCATTTCGTGAATTATACACTAAGAAACGAGCACAGTAAGAATTTGCTAATTCTGCCAATTCATTATTAGTATAATCTTTCCCGTTAATCCAATCACTTGGAATAATAAAATTATTGGCTTGGGCAATGCTGGCACATTTCTGTAAAGCAGCAATACCGGCAGCGGTAACTTCAGAATAGGAACTCAAAGGTTCAGAAGCAGGATCGTCAGTTGTCTCGGTAATGATATATGCTCTATCATAATTTAAACCAAGATAACCAAGAGATAAACCTTGAATAAAATAAGACATTGCCTCCACCATCTTAGTGTCTGCACCTTGTCCGGAGGCATCCAACGTACCTATTTGCATTCCATCATTCAATACTTTCAACACATCATTAGATGTATTGATATTAGCATAAAGTTTTGACCAATAATGATCAAACACCTTGGCATAACGATAGCTCTCAGAATTATCGAAGGGCAAACGAGGTTCGCGAGACAAATCATACATCCCACTATTCAACCAAGAAGAAGTTCCCTGATCTGCCATCACCATCATCGACATAGCAGGAGACCAGCTGTGAGTTTGTGCATTGATATACCAATTAAAAAACATACTTGAGGCTACGCCATATACCGAAGGAGGATCTGCATAAATATTTTTAATACTTGGATTAGTATCATTTTCTACGTCTAACTTTTTTTTGCATCCTGAAAACACAATCAAGCTAATAACAAATATATATAGTATTTTAAATTTCATAATAATCTAATTTTTGGGGTTAAAATTTAAATTCTAAAGAAGCTGAAAATGTTCTGAAGTTTGGATATCCAAAATCATCAAAAGCAAAGGTTGTTAAATCGCCTGTGGAGGCAACCTCCGGATCATATCCTGAATACTTAGTAAAGGTAAGGAAATTTCTTCCAACGATACCGAATTTCACTGATTTAAACAAACCATTAAGAACTTTGGGAGTAAAGGTATAGAAAATGGAGAACTCTCTAATTTTCAAATAAGTACCATCCTCGACAAAGTAAGAATTAATTGATTGTTGATAAAAGTTACTATAGTAGGCCGTTGACTTCATCTTATCAGCTGCCTTACCAAATTGATCGAACTCAATAGCACGACCATCTCTAAAGGTATATTGGTGAGTATAATTATAAATATCACCGCCTTGTTTCCAATCCATCAATAGGTAAACCGTAAATTTCTTGTATTGATAGGTCGTTGATAAATTAAGATGAAAATCAGCATTGCCATTACCGATAGCTACTTTATCAGGGTTACCATCTTTATTAGCATCAAAAGGAATTGCCTTTTCTTGTTTTGTTCCCTCTGTCCCCTTAAGGATTACATAACCATCACTATTCATTTGATAATCGCCAATGGTTTTACCGGCAGGCAATTGCTGTGCCATTTGGTCCAGTGACCTTACCCAGTCATATCCATAAATAATTCCAAAAGGCTCACCGGGATTAATATAATAAGCACTATGAGGACCGGTATAATACGCCGGTATAGTTAAACTTGTCATTTTCTGCCTTATCCTATCAAAGTTAAACTGCAAATTTAGATTTTGATCTTTCTTTTTAATGGCATTATATCCCAATGACAGTTCAAGAACATTAGCTTTCATATCTCCTACATTTCGCCATTGGTATGGGTAACCCAAATGACTGGCCAATGGAACTTTTGCAAAAGCACCTATCGTATTTGTAATAGAATAGCTTGCTGTAAAATTTAATCGTTTTAAGAAATTTGCATCCAATGCTATTTCCAATTCTCTAGCTTCAGAAGGTTTCAAATTCTTGTTTCCAAGTTGGTCGCGATATAATTGACCATTGCTAAAATAATAGGTTTCATACTGCCACGAATAACCGGGACGTAAACCTGAAGTACCATAAGCAGCTCTGATTTTCAACTCCTGAACATGTGGGATTTTAATATCTTCGGTAATACGATAAGCGGCCGCAATACGATAATAACTTTGCCAGCGTTGATTAGCACCAAAGAGAGAGGAACCATCTCTACGAAATAAACCTGAGAATAAATATTTTCCTTTATAATCAACATCGGCAATGGCAAACAAATCAATGGCTCTAACAATTCCATCATAGGATTTCAGAGAAGCTTTTGTAGGATCAGTATTTGATAACTGAGGGATATTAGGAACTATAAAATTCTTACCTAAAACACTATAATCACGATAATTCTCATCCTCGTACATATAGCTCAGTTTAGACTTCACCAGCCAATCTCCAAACAATTTATTAAAATTCAACGTTGTTTGAAAAACCTGATTATTGGAGGTATATTGCTCCTTATAAATAGCACCACCAATATTAGCACCACCACCATAAAGATAGCCCTTAGGAGTATAGGTATTATAATATTTGTTAAAAGATTCAAAACTATATTTTGCTTTTAAGTTAAGCCAGTCAAAGATCACTAACTTTCCATTTACATTAGTCATAAAAGTATTCTTACGAGTATCGCGATGACGATAATTTAAAGGATAAAGTGGATTCTCATTGATACTCCATGGGTCGGGTAAGATTTTATATGGAGAACCGTCAGTATTAGTTTGATTTAAGTTTACATCAGGATTGATAAATAATAAATCATAAAAACTACTATTTGAACCTGGCTTATCGGAGTACGACCTAATGTACAAATTGGAGGTTGAAAGGCTTATCCGCTTACCAATTTTAGTATCTGCATTAAAACGAAAATTTCGTCGAGTATATCCCGATGTATTAAAGATAATTCCTTCGTCATGATGATTTTCAAAAGAGAAGAATAAATTACTAGTTTTTGTTTTGGAAGCAACTCCCAGATAATTAGTATAATAATTTCCGTTTTTGTAAAACTCTTTTTGATGATTATGAAGAACAGCATATGGCTGATCTGCATAGCCTGTATTTGTCAAGCTCCTACTTCCATTAATAACATTACCTTCACTATCGTAGGTAACTCCCTTGTATCGAGTATAAGGATAATCCTGATAATTAGAATCAAGTTGATAAGGATGATGTGTTGCCAACTTAATATATTTTGACAATTGTGAATTACCAATTTCGTTACGTACAATCACTTGGTACGAGCTTTTCATATCGCGTCCCCTTTTGGTATTGATAACAATAACACCGGCTGCAGCGCGAGAGCCATATAAGGCAGAGGCAGCAGCTCCTTTAAGCACTTCAATACTCTCAATATCATCAGAATTAATATCTGCCAATGAAGTTTGTACCATAATACCATCGACAATAACAAGTGGAGAATTATTCCCCAACATGGAAGTAGCTCCCCTTAAACGAATAGAGGACCCCGAACCAGGCTGACCTCCGGCTTGGGTAACTATTACTCCCGGTACCTTACCCTGCAAAACGCTTGAGGCAGAACTAGCAGGAACTCTTTTAAGTTCTTTGGCATCAAGATGATTCACCGTAATGGTTAATTTTTCTTTGGTAGTCTTTCCTGCTACCCCTGACACTATAACCGCCTTTAATTCCTTTGCTGAAGGCTCTAAACTAATGTTCAATTTAGACTTATTGCTTAAGGTAACTTCTTTATCCTTAAAACCAAGATATCTAACAACTAAAACATTAACCCCTTGAGGGACGGTAATAGTAAAATTTCCATCAACATCCGTTATGGCATGAATATTAGTGTTGCCTTTGGCTACAATTGTTGCCCCCGGCAGTCCTTCACCATAATTATCCGTAACAGTACCGGTAAAGACCCTATCTTTATCTACCTTCTTCTGAGGGGATTTTTTCAAGGTCGCATTTTGTTCCTCCTTTAAAATGACATAATAATCAGCACGAAGTTTTTTGAATTTAACTCCCTTATTATAGGTCAGTTTTTTTAGAGCTGCTTCAATATTTTTTGCTTTTAAAATCTGTGATTTCTCTACATTGGAAACCTCAACATAGGCATCGGCATCATAAGTTACTGAAACACCAAATTTATCTTCCAATGTTTTAACGATGTTCTCAAACTGAATTTTATTTTCCTGACTAAGCAAGAATGGACTCTTAGCATGGCTATATCCAAAACTCAACAATAGAGTTATTACCAATAACAATTTTTTCATAAAATGTTTTTTATACGTTAATACTATATTATTCTATAATTATTGAATCGTTGCGCTGAATGATATTCCTGTGCAAGATATCAGACAAGGCCTTAATAATCAAATTAATATCATCATTAGGAGCTGAACCACCAATATGCTTTTCTCCAATTATTTTATCGTTAATAAGCAGTTGTTTATGAAAATATTTATTAAAAACTACAGCTAATTCATCGACAGTAAATTTCTTAAATTCCAATTTATTTCCCATCCAGAGGGTATATATTGCAGGGTTTACTTTGGTTTTAACAACATTATCACATCCTGTGCAATAGCTTACTTCTTCACCCGGTTTCATGCTAACACCATCCAGGCTCTTATTCTTAAAATTATCGAGTACCACTTTCCCTTCTGCCAACACTACCTCTGTCAATTTCCCTCCACTAACAACATCAAACTTAGTTCCCAATACATTAATGGTAAAATTAGGGGTAAGTACTTCAAAGCCTTTTCCATGGTCTTTCTTTATCTCAAAGAATGCCTCTCCTTTCAACAGCTTAATTTTTCTGTTAAAATCAAAAAATCGTGAAGCTGAGACTTCAATTTCGGCTCCCTTCCTAAGATTAACAATGGAGCCATCGGCAAGCTCATAAGCTTTAATATTACCATTCTTAGCAATAACTGTTTTAGTATTATTAGCATCCCAAGCGATAATGCCAAACACCATTAATATCCCGATAAAAATGGCTGCATATTTTAATATGTTCCTACGAATTAGTGTCTGCTTTGCAGTATTTATCTTCTCCTCTGTGAGCATTCTGACCCTGGCTTTATCAAAATCAGGGGCGTTGTTTTGTAAATCATTCCATAATTCTGACACCTCTTCATATAAAACGGCAAAACCAGAATCATTATTGAGCAACTCAGTAAAGCGAGCTTCCTCCTCCAAACTCGCTTCTTGGGATAAATGCTTTACTAATAATTTCCACTCTATATCTTCACTCTTCATATCAAATTGATTTACACTTCTTGTATTATTGAAGTTTCCTTAGCTTTATAATTTTACTTGTCACTACTTCTTTGGCCGACACTATCTGCAAAATATATGTTCCACTTGCCAATCCCTGAATATTAATTTTAACTTTTGAAATACCATCAGTATCCATTTTCTGACAAAATACCTGATTGCCCCGGGTATTATATATCACCACAACACTCCCTGACAAATACTTATATTCCAAGGTGAGTTTATCAAATATAATGGTGGGATATACTTTTAATCCCTCAGGATAGTAATTGGCAATGGCTTGTTTGATATTAATAAATTCATAATTAGACCAACCTTTATCATTCCATTTACCATCAATTTTAGCTCTCACCCTAAAGCGATGCAATTCTGTACTTTGGTAGGGATATTTGTAATGAGTAGAAGTAATATCATCGGCAATAGTTACCCAATTTTTACTTCCTTCTTTCACTTGAAGTTCATAAGCTTGAGGCTTAATTATACTTGGATTAGGATAAAACCATTCTATATCCAATGCATTGTCTTCCAATTTCAATTTTGGTTTTGCCAATTCGGGTACCGGAACCATATTGATAACCGCACCGGTAATATTAGAATATCCTCCCGCATTGAAATTACCTTGTATGCTATACCAACCATTGGAACTTCCCCACCATCCCATATTAAGGTGGTAATATTGAGTAGATTGACCAATATTCTTTAATCCATCACAAACAATAGCATGCCCGGCACCTGATGAGGTATATATTGGAAACTGAACAGGTCGCTTATTGATAATATTAGAATCCACATCAGCCCAAAAAGTAGGTGTAGATTTGGTGATATATTTAGCTGTATAACGAAAATACTTATTTGCTGCTGACGGTATTCTATTTACATTAGATGTAGCGCCATTGGATTCAAAATCCATATTGACGGCCACAGCACAACCATAAACCAAATAACCCAATGCCAATCGTTGTACCGAACTTGATGACACCTTATAATATTTGTCTAAAATATTTCCCCAAGCAAAATATTTACTTCCATAATTAAAAGAATAATCGCCCCTAGAGCTTCCATAATTATCGGAGTAAGAATGACTTCCAACACCAATACGAGGCCACTTATAATACTGCAATACCTCAGCAAAGGTAATGGCTACACAACCGGGAGCATAATTATGAGGAGTATAAAGATTTGAAACATTAATGGTGTGATTATTCTGATCTTTGCAATTTACCTGTCCATACAGCGAAGGTAATAAGGGCCCTATTTGCGATTTACTTGCTTTGGTATTCCTAACAACTTGCGTCAGCCTATTCCAATCTTTATTATTAATGGTGACAAAATCTCTATTCTGTGCCTTATTTTTGGCAAACTGAATATAATCATCACGTAATAAATTGTAAAAAGAAACAGGATTAGATTTATCAAAAGCATTGGCTATATTAATAGTATGATTCAAGGAATAAGCCTTTATTGGAGGAAAGTCTTTATTCTTACTAATAACAACAAAGGCCTTTGAATAATTAAAAACAATGGCCATAGTATCATTATTTTCTCCATAAATAATATATGAAGCACTGTTTTTACCTTCCAACTGATTTTGTTTTTCAAAACCGCTACGCAAGAGGATAATTCTATCGGTAGAGATAGATTGTGCCCATAAATTGGACACTATAAAGAAATAAAAAAACAGTAAACCGAAATGCTTCATAAAGAATGTACTCTATTTTTAATATTAATAAGGGCTGAAATAAAATTTCAGCCCTTATTAACTAAATCATTTATTTTACTACAGAAAATTTTCCGGTAACTGATGAATTATCAACCGTTACATTGTAGAAATACATTCCTGAGTTTAAGTTTGAAATATCTAAATTAAACAATCCTCCATTAATTTCAACAGACTGATTAAAAACCACTTTGCCTGTAATATCATAAACGGCAACAATTGCATTCTGAGCAGGAATAGCAAATGTAACTCTATTGGTGGCAGGATTAGGATATACAGCAACTTTCGAAATTGTATTTTTAGCCTCATCAATGCCAATGGTAGGGTTAACAAAAGTTCCGGCAGCGGCAGCATCAACCATTTCTTTTACAAGCACATCCAAATCACCTTGTGCATAATTATGACTGTCTCCAATAGAACCAATACGCATAGAAGAAGTAATTACATTATATAAATAAAACATCGAAGCTTTACCGGCAAAATCATAAGTAGCAGGGCCCATTTCATAAAGAACGGTAGTAGCCGGAGTAACATCAAAAGCATCACCATACCATAGTGAAGACCATTTCCAGCGAATAGTATCTAAAGTAGTAATTGTATTTGTTGCGGCTTTCAAATCCATTGGTAGACCTGTAAAAGAACCCAATGAATCGTCTTTGTGCGATTGAGCAACATAAGTTTGAATTCCCATTACATCATAAACAAAATCACCGGCAGCAAATGTTGTAGGTGTTTTTTTATAAATATCATACATAAAATCTATACCGTCAACCCAAACAACTTTACCTGAATCAACATATTGTTGCAATGCAGCATTAAATTTTATTGCACCTGCACCATTGGCAGCAGTATCCGAAACATCCCACAAATGCAAATCAGCACCATCATTGGCAGTAGTCCAAATTACCATGTCGTAATCTTTAAGATCAGCATAGCTTGGAGTTGCGTTAGTGTCAATATTAATAAAGGAATAGGTATACCCGGAGTGGGCTAAGGCAGTATCAATGTGCGAAGACTCATCTGCTCCATTCGCATCATCATCCACTAAAAGCACAGAATATTGTGCATTTACGAAACTAAAAGCCATCAAAAAAGCGGCTACAAAAAGTAATTTTTTTCTCATCTTCAAATAAATTTTTAATTAATAAATTAAACAAATGTATATTAACGACGCAGCATTACCTCTAGTACCCTACCATTGTATTACAAAAATGTTCCTTGCTGAAATGAGAACACTATTTTAATAATAGCTGTAAAGCTAAGGAGTACTAACAATAAATGCGTTGCCTTATATTCACGCATAATTTTGATTGCTTTGCTCATGTGCTTTTCCACCGTTTTATTAGAAATCTCCAAGATATTAGAGATCTCTTGATATTTTAATTTATCAAAACGATGCATTTTAAATATTCTGCGGCTCTTTTCCGGAATAATATTTAAAATATTTTCAACATAAATCAGGCTTTCTTCTTGGATAATTTTTTCTTCGGGGTTAGAGCTCTCTACCGGTTGAAAATGGATAGAGTCTTCAATATGTACCGTATTCAATTTACGTTTTCTCATATAAGAGATTGTCATATTGCGCGTGCTTCTAAACAAATAAGCTTTAAGGCTGTGGACAATTTCAATCTTATTTTTTTTAATCCAAATATTTGCCAAAACATCGGCAACTACCTCCTCGGCAAGTTCTTTATTCCCGTTCATCATATACGAAAAATCGCATAAGCTGTCATAATACTTATCAAAGATAGTATTGAAGGCAATTCTATCGCCTTTCTTAATACGATTGTACAGGGCAATATCCTTATTCGCAGTATTGATTGACATTAAAAACAAAGAAAAATTAATAAACTGTGAGCAAATTAGCCAATGCTAAAATACTAAAAAGAACCTATTAAACTACTTATGAGCCAAGAAGTAAATTGCCGAATCAATGGCTGCTTTGGTAGCCACATCTTTTTCAAGAATAGCCGCTTCCCTTAAATCGGGTAAAGCATCACCATATTCTGTCAATTTAAGCAATTGAGCTGCTCGTTTTCTTGTTGCAGAATTTTCACTTCGCAATAATCCCATATTCCAACGCACTCCAGGGCGCGAACGGATAGAATATAAGTTATTCATTGCTTGCACTTGCTCTTTGGGGTCCTGACTAAACAACTTCCAGAAATTTGATTTCTCATATTTTCTCAATGCACTATCAAATATTATTGCAGAGTCATTAATTTGTGGCTTTATCCATTTAGGATTATAGCTTACCGCTTTACTTTTGGTAACCCAACGAACCATGCGAGGAACCATCCAACGCATACCCGGCGTAGATTCAGGGTGTCCTGCCGAAAGAAAAACTCTGCCCTTTCCTACTTCTTGACGCAGCAGAAATGTTTTACCGGGAGTAATGCCTATAGGCGCAAAATTGTCGGGATGAATATCAGTAACAAAGGTTCCCAACTCTTGATAATCGCCTTTGGTAGAGTCGCTATGTACCAATACCGGACCATCATAATACTGAAGAAAAGTTTTATGTCCTTTTAACTCAGGAAAGAATTCTTCTCCCTTTTCTGTCAATGCCAATTGCACCAATCCTCTTCCCCTATTATAATGTGCTCTATCGATATGTACCGAACTTGCCAATTGCAAATTAGGATATCCCGCTGTCGATGACAAAAAATAAGCTCCGGCACAAATACCAACAATACCTTTTCCCTTGAGTCTTACAAAATCACGAAGCTTTTTAGCACCACTCTCTCCTAAATTATTTAATTGCTTACTTCCACTACCACCGGGGATAATAATAGCATCAAAATCTGCCAAATCTCCTTTCTGAATGTCCACAGCACTAATAGGAACAGCATCAATACCTGTATCAATTTTTAATGCTTCTATGGTTTCAATAACTGATACTGCACCAGCTCCATTCCCTTTAAATACACCGACTTTAATTTTCTTTGAATTTCTCAATTGATTTCCATCTTTAATGGTTTCATTATTAGTTTGGCAGGAGGCTAATACTAATAATACTAAGAGATATAATATATTATATTTCATAATAATGCAAGGTTTTTTAAGTAAAATAATAAACAAGATAATAAGACGCAAAAGTAAAGCATTTTCTCTCTAATCTGAAACATCTAAATGGAATATACTCATATTATTATGAATCAGTTATTTACTACTGATTATCGGGAAGCATCATCTGAAAAAATAAGGAAAGAACACCCATTTGCTTGGTATTGATAAATAAGTTACCTTTACCCTGTTTATTATTATCTACTATTCTAAACTTAAAAAAATGCTTTTCATACAAAAATTGGCAATAACTTGTGTATTCTTAGTCTTTTCGATAGCAGGATATACCTCTGATTATTATTGGGTTGGTGGTTCCGGAAATTGGTCCGATATTAACCATTGGGCTACAAGTTCAGGAGGAACTACGCACCATATTCAAACGCCTACAGCAGCTGACAATGTAATTTTTGATACTAATTCGATGAATAATAGCGCTGTTATCAATCTCAATATCAGTACATTATTCTGTAAAAATTTTGATGTAGAGCTCATTACTTCTAACCTTGACTTTATCGGAAGCTGTCAAATATGGAAAATCTATGGTGATTTTAAATTAAGCAACCTTCTTTCTTTACCAACAGCTAAACTCTATTTTGAAGCCCCCGCCGGTATTTCAGAGATAAAACCCCATGGGCTGAATTTTTCGTCGCCCCTGTTTTTTAAAGGCGGCGGAAGTTGGATTCTCAGTAGTAGTCTTTATTTCAATAGTATATCCTTTGAAAATGGCACTTTTAATAGCAATGGGAAAAGCATTCAAGGGAATAGTTTTACTTCCAATTCATCACTCAACAGAAACCTAATTATTACAAATTCCAGCTTACAAATTGGCAATTGGACTGTTAATGGCAATGGGTTTCATGTCAATGCCACTAATTCCAATATAAGCATTAGCAACCAAAGTTTCAACCACACAACTAACAATAGCCTTACTTATAACAATGTGTATTTTACAGGAGCAATAGGTGAACTTTCAAATCCATCTGTCCCCATTAATTTCCATAAAGTTATTTTTAGTGGCGGCGGAATTATCAATGGCAACAATACTTATGACAGTTTACTATTTAGCAAAGGGCAGCAATATACCCTAGCTGTTAATACTACTCAAACTATACAACACGCATTTATTGCCAATGGGAGCTGCAACAATAAACTAAGTATTCAGGGTGGCGGAAGTTTTGCAAGCATAAATAAAGTCAGCGGTGTAATAAATTGCAACTATCTTATTCTTAAACATATTCATGCCACAGGAGGTGCTGTCTTCAATGCAATGGCTACCGACGATTTAGGTGATAATACAGGCTGGAATTTGTTACCTCCAAATGCAAGAACTCTATATTGGGTTGATGGAAATGGTGATTGGGACGACACTCTCCATTGGGCTTCAATCTCCGGAGGAGCAGGAGGCGAATGCATCCCTACTCTTGTTGATAATGTAATTATTGACAGCAATTCCACCACTAACTTAAGTTTAATAATTTCAGGAAATATCCCCGCCGAATGTCATAACATTCTATGGCACGATAACGTTGCCGGAACATGGGACTTCAATAAAGATATTCATATCTCCGGTTCGCTTTATTTAGGAAACTCGCTACAGATGCAAAATACAAGCACTATCTTTTTCGTTTCGGATAACACAGGCGAAACAATTCATACTTCCAATATCAATTTAAAACACAATATAGAATTTATTGGCTTGGGAAGCTGGGTGCTCACCGATAGCTTAATAAATCCTAATAAAAGAATAAAATTTTCAAAAGGACATCTTATCACTGATGGCAATTATATCAATTGTAATAGTTTACAAATAAACTCTTCTTTCACAAAAATATTAGATCTTTCCTCTTCCGTTATTGATATTCAACTGGGTTGTAATATCCAACAGGACAGTTTAATCATACACCCGGGCACTTCACATATTCACATGCTCAATAACGGAAGCCATTTTGAAAGCTCCGGAAACTTACCTGATTCATTATACAATCTTACTTTCAACGAAAGCGCTAATCTATCAAGTTTTATTTGTGCATCAACTTTCTTTAATAGGATCAATTATCTTGCGGATGTTTCTCTCTCCGGAATTGCTATTTCCGACACCTCCTACTTTAAGGCTGGCCACAGCTTTACTTTCTTCGCTAGAACAGACACCATAAACAAAGCTCTTCTTGCTGATGGCAGCTGTACTAAAACCATTAATTTATTGGAATCTACCGGCATTAGTTATTTCATCTTAAGCCTTCCTGCCTCTGCCACCATCGTAGCCAATAATGTTAGTTTACGTGGAAGCAATGCTGTTGGTGGCGCCAGTTTTATTGCCAACAACAGCAGTGATTTAGGAGAGAATTCAGGCTGGACATTTAATAATAACGCCCAAGATCACTACTGGGTAAATGGAAACGGCAACTGGCAAGACAGCACACATTGGTCCTATAGTAGTGGGGGTAGCTCGGGTGCATGCATTCCTAAAATCCTTGACAATGTATATTTCGATGCCAATTCTTTTAATAACTCCAACGACTCTGTATTAATACAATATAACGATATTTTTTGTCATAATATGGATTGGACAGGAAGCACACAATATCCATTATTTATATTTGACTCCATCCAATATTCGCATTATATCTCAGGAAGCATTAAGCTAATTAACAATATGGATTTTCAGATGAAAGCCAAAACCTTTTATATCAACGACCAGTTGAATAAAAGCATTGATATGGCCGGACAAATTTATGATGGAGAAATAGTATTTTGTGATACCGGACAATGGTCTTTACTTGACACCCTCTATGTTAGAGAAAAAATATATCACCATGCCGGTAAACTTATTTGCAACCAAGAGCCCATTTTTGCTCAGTCGTATTTAGCCGACATTGACAAGAAAAAGACCCTCGACTTTCATAATGGAGAAATTAATATCATTGACGGAGGAATAAATAGAATCTTCTATTGGCGAAGCAACAACAACACCCACTTACTAGCAGCCAACTCAAGCCTGAACTTTATTCACGGAGGCAAACTTAAAACTAAAGGAAGCAATCAAGCCGTTTTTTATAACGTCAATTTCTTGGATTCTAGCCGACAAGGTATTATAAAGCACGACCACAACCTTAGTAATCGTTTTAACACTTTGTTCTTTAGCGGTGATGGCGATCTCAATGCGAATAATTATATGGACACATTGATATTTTCCAAAGGAGGAACATACTCATTACAGAGCAATAGCAACCAATATATTAACTACGACTGGCAAGCTAATGCCGATTGTTATGGCACCATAAAAATACAAGGATATGGCTCAGCAACAAATGTACATAAGCTCAATGGCAATGTAAATTTATCCAGCGTTTATTTACAAAATATCATTGGCATTGGTAATGGCAGCTTTACCATTGTTAATGGATTCGACCTTGGAGGCAATTCTTCCAATTGGCAAATTACACCTCCTACTGCACGGACACTCTATTGGGTTGATACCACAGGTGAATGGTGGGATACAGCCCATTGGTCACTCACCGACGGGGGCATAAGCGGAGAATGCATTCCAACTTCTGTTGATGATGTACATTTTACACAACAGTCCTTTCCTGTAGCAGGAAGCGCCATATCAAATTTACCCATCGAATGTCATACTATGTATTGGGATTTCACCCCCAGCAATCCTTATATGAATATTTATAAACTTAATATATATGGCTCACTTTATTTGGGTGACACAATGACCTTACGCTCCGACGTACAGTTCCATTTTATGGCGCTCGACACAGGAAACTATATCCGTTCCTCACAACAGTACACCAACATGATTTATTTTCAAAGAAAAGGCAGCTGGAAGCTTTTTGATGATTTACACTGCAATACTATTTTTCATAATAAGGGAAATTTCATACTTAATAATAACACTATTTTTGCCTATGACTACTTATCTCCCAATAATACACCAAGAAAATTAGACCTTAGAAACTCTATTTTTCACTTGAAACATACGTTTTCTATCAATAGCGATAGCATCAATTTAATGGCCAATAATTCTCAAATAATATTCAATGAATATAGTAATAATCCCCAACTGGAACTCCATTTAAAAGGAACAAAAATACTTCATTTTAATAATGTTGATTTCAAACCAATACGAAAAGGATTAAGCAAGATCATTAATGAAAACAGCTCGCACGATACATTCAATAAAGTACAGATTAACAATAATGCTGATATCTATGGAGAACATTATTTCGATAGTCTTCTATTTCAGGCCGGCAATACTTATCAGCTTGAAGAAGCTAAAACTCAAACGGTAGGATCATTTTGGCAGGTACGAGGAAACAACTGCTTTGCCCTTACATTACAATCTACTTCGAGAGGGAATCAAGCTTATGTTAGCAAAGCGGCAGGTAATGTAAATGGTGATTTTATCAATATGCGCGATATTCATGCTTTGGGAGGAGCCAACTATTATGCCGGTGCATTTAGCAGTGACATTTCCAATAATTCGGCTTGGATATTCTCCAATGGGCCACAATATGTTTACGGACTGGGCCCTGACACAAACCTAAGTTTAGGAGGAAATATTATTCTTAGCAGTGTTAATTTTAATGGAGGTCCCAACACCAGTTATCATTGGTCTACAGGAAGTACATCAGCCGATATTTCGGTAAACCAAACAGGCTGGTATTATATTACCGTGGACTATGCCGGCAATTGTACTGTTTACGACTCTCTTTATGTGGGATGCAACATCAATTTAAATTATCTTATTACTGACAACCAATGCTTTAACGACAGTAACGGAAGCATTCAAATAATAAATACTGACACTATTTACTCCTATATTTACCAATGGTCAAATCAACAAACAGGACAAGTTATTACTAATTTAGCCGCCGGAAACTACACCCTTACCGTAAGTGCCGACAGTGGATTATGTCAAATCCAAGACACCATAAGCATAAGCCAACCGCCCCCAATTATTATCGCTTTTAAAGATACCGCATTTTGCATTGGCGACAGTGTAAAAATTAATTTGGGAAATTATTTAGCTTATCGTTGGAACGACCACTACAATTTGTCACAGCGATGGGTAAATCTGCCCAATATATTTATTGTACAAGTCAAAGACAGCTCTAATTGTTGGTCGGCAAAAGACACCATAACAGTCAGGCAAGACCTGCCTCCACTTGTCACACTTCATCCTGACACCACCATCTGTATTGGAGGAAACGTCTTGCTAAATGCAGGAAGTGGTTATGAAGCTTATCGATGGAATACCAATGCAACGGGCAGCAGTATTACCGTTTACAGGCCTGGAATCTATTGGGTTAGAGTAAAGGAAAGAAATTGCTATGCCTATGACACTACTCATATACTCAACTGCAAGTCTAAATTCAAAGTCCCCAATGTATTTACTCCAAATGGGGATGGTTATAATGATGTATTTGAAATAGAATATCAAAATATTGAAACTTTTGAGATTCGAATATATAATCGCTGGGGGATGCTTGTTTATCATAGCACTAATTTGGATAAACCTTGGGATGGAAGCATCAATGGTGAAAAAGCAACAGAAGGAGTTTATTTTTGGGAGATTAACTATACTGTATTTGGAGAAATAGATAAAAATCCCAGCATCTACCTCAAAGGAACGGTAAGTCTATACAGAAATTAAAGCCACACTACAGAATGCTATAATTTATACGAGCGGGATAACTATTAGGACACATAGATGTAAGATTGCTATGCCAGCGTTGCTTGCTCTAAGTGCAATTACTAGAAAACAATACAATTTATCCATTATAGTAGAGGAGTAAACTCCTGTAAGGATTACTGAACCCGTTAGTAATATGATATCAATATTTCCAAATCCAACCAATGATATACTATTTATTAGGAATGAGAACAGAAAAGGGTGTATTTATAAAGAAAATATTGATTGAATAGGAACAAGTAGGTTGGGTATCAAAGGCTCATACGTAATGTGGGGTTTATCGTAAATTGAAAAAGATAAAGAATTTAGGAGCTACTTAATGGTTAAATTGGATTAATTAATCCGCAATAATTCAATTTTTTATACTATAAGCAAGATTAATTGATAATGATTTACCTCTTTGTATTAATACTGTACACTACTGATAATACCAGTAAAATGCCATACAGCAAAATACTGCCACCTTGAATTTAGGCAAAATATTACCTTATGCATCAGCCTCATTATCCAAACGATAATATATTACTTTGAAGACACATTAATGATATTTCGTGAATTAAATTATGTATCTTTGCTATTAGTAAACATGGTTGTGGGTATTTATAAATATAATTTCCTTTTTGTATAGATTATTAAATGGCAGATGAAGAAAATATTAGTTGTTTATTACACCCAATCGGGTCAGTTAAAGACAATTGTCGATAAGATATTAAGTCCATTATCTCAAAATAACACTTACACTATTGACTACTTTAAGATAGAACCTATTGATGACTTTCCGTTTCCTTGGACAAATGACACTTTTTACGATTGCATGCCCGAATCTGTTGAAGGCATTACCATTCCTGTAAAAG
This sequence comes from Bacteroidales bacterium, assembly GCA_015493685.1. Taxonomy (GTDB): domain Bacteria; phylum Bacteroidota; class Bacteroidia; order Bacteroidales; family UBA1556; genus UBA6267. The sequence goes on along the minus strand of WGCS01000034.1, from coordinate 19,792 downwards.
CTTTCGATAAACAAGGCGATTACGATTTAATAATCTTAGCATATCAAGTATGGTTTCTTTCATTATCAATTCCATTTTGGAGTATGCTCCAGGACAAAAAATTGAAAGCACTGCTTAATCACAACAACGTTATCACCATTCTTGGCATACGTAATATGTGGGTAAATGCACAAAAACGACTCCTTAATTATTTTAAAGCAAACAAGGTAAATCATGTGGGAAATTTGGTTTTTGCCGATCCTAATTCCAATATTATCAGCGTAATAACCGTATTGAAATTTTTAACTACAGGGAAGAAAAAACCTTATAAAAACCTTCCTCCCTATGGCATAACAAAGCAGAAGTTGGAAACACTCACTAAATTTGGGGAGCTTATGGAGCTTTCTCTTAGTACTAATAACTGGTCCGGATTTCAAGAAGGAGTAGTAAAAAACAAAGGAGTAAGCCTTAAATTTTCAATAAAGACTACCGAAATGGCTGCAGGAAGGATTTTTAAGTTATGGGCAGCTTTTATCCGGAAAAAGGGAGGCCCTGGAAATCCGGACAGAAAAGTCCGGTTAAAAATTTATGAATACTACTTACTCTTCCTTATTTTCTTTATTAGTCCAATATCATCTTCTATTTTCAGTCTGGCAGGCATTGTTTTTTATCCCCTTACCAAAAAAGGCATGAATCGGATTCTTCTAATGCAGCGAAAATAAATTTACTATAGATAACAACAATAACACAATAATAAAATAAACAAAATGAATATAGTATATATCAATAAAATGAGTCGGTTTCTTCCAAACAAAGCCATCCAATCTGATGAAATGGAAGACTATTTAGGTTATATAAAAGGGACTAAGTCAAGAGCCAAAGGCATTATTTTACGAAACAATGGAATTAAGACACGATATTATGCTTTAGACAAAGAAGGTAACTACACACATACCAATTCGGAACTTGTTTTTGAAGCCATTAAAAAAATTGAGAAAAATGGTTTTGATTTAAATATGCTGGAGTTGCTGGCAGTGGGCACAACATCTCCCGACCAGCTACTACCCTCGCATGCTTCCATGGTACAAGGATTATTAAAAAACAGGCCCATGGAAGTAATTAGTCCCGAAGGCTCATGCAACTCAGGAATGTTAGCTTTGAAATACGCCTATATGTCGATACAAACCAGCAACAGCCGAAATGCTATTGCAGGCGGTTCTGAATTATTATCCACATGGCTACAAGCCTCTAATTTTGAAGAAGAAGCAGAGAAGCTACTCTTACTAAAAAAGCAGCCCACCATTCAATTTGAGCGTGAATTTCTACGCTGGATGTTAAGTGACGGCGCCGCTGTAGCCCTTTTAGAGGACAAACCCAATACTGAAGGGCTGTCTTACCGTATCGACTTTATTGATATCTTAAGTTACTCCAATGAGTTGCCTACTTGTATGTATGCCGGAGGTGAACGTACCGACGATGGACAACTTATCCCATGGCGAGCCTATTCGCAAGAAGAATTAATAGCAAAATCAATTTTATCAATCCGTCAAGACACCAAATTATTGGGCGGTAATATTGTAGAAACAGGAGCAAAAGGGATAAAGAGAGTTTGTGACAAATACAATTTTACCACCGATGAAATTGATTATTTCCTCCCTCATATGTCATCCGAATATTTCAGATACAAAATAGAAGAAGAAGCCGAAAAAGCCGGCTGTCCGTTACCACAAAAGAAATGGTTTACTAATCTAAGTAAGTTTGGCAATGTTGGAGCCGCATCGGCCTACCTGATGATGGAAGAGCTTTTTAATTCGGGACTATTAAAGAAAGGCAACCAAATATTAGTAATGAGTCCTGAGAGTGCTCGTTTTTCCTATACTTATATAAAAATGACCGTAGTATAGGTGATTTTATTACAATAACCTTAGTCGGAGAAGAGATTATGAAAGTTGAAGATATGCCCAAAGACGATGCCAATGCTTTGGAAGGAAAAACCAGTTTTATCCAATATGCAGTGGATAAAGAGGGCAATTATGTACAAGAAAAAAGTCCCGGCTTTGAGCCACAGAATATAGCATTGGCACAAGCATGGGACGAAGTAAAAGAACGTACGGCATCGGCTCTTGAAGAAGTAATTCACGGTGATAAAAGTCCAATTTATTTTTTCATGTGTAAAGAGATGATGGATGTAAAAATATTGGCAGAATATATGAACCTTCCACGATGGAGAGTAAAGAAGCATCTTAAAGGGAAGAATTTTCCAGAAATAAATTCCAAGATACTACAAGAGTATGCCAAGGTTCTCAGTATAGATAGTAATGATTTATTAAGTTTTGAAGCGAGTAAATGGAGATAGAGACTATAGATTTTAAACACTCAATGGCGGCACATTGCGAGAATGGAGTAACGTCAAATTTATTACGATATTATGGTATAGAACTAAGCGAGCCGATGATTTTTGGCCTTGGTTCAGGATTATTTTTCACCTACCTGCCATTTTTAAAATTAAATGGCGCCCCTGTAAGCTCCTTCCGGCCTATGCCGGGAAGAATTTTTCATCGCATCAATAAAGTGCTGGGAATAAAGATGAAAGTTTCCAGTTTCCGGTCTTCACCACAAAAAGCCATGCAAGCACTTGACAGCCTACTGACACAAAAGACTCCTGTAGGCATGGTTGTAGGCGTATATCATTTAAGCTATTTTCCTGCTCCATTACGATTTCATTTTAATGCGCATAACATTGTAGCTTATGGAAAAAAGAACGGCCAATATCTTATCTCGGACCCAATAATGGAAAATCCTGAATGGCTGTCAGAAGAGGACCTGAAGAGAGTACGCTATGCCAAAGGAACTTATAAACCCAAAGGAAAAATGTACTCTATAGAGAGTGTCTCTCAGGATTACAATTTGCCCCAAGCCATTAAGAAATCCATAAAATATACAGCCATGATGATGGTTAAAGCTCCCGGGCCTGTAATTGGCTACCGGGGAATCCGCTTATTGGCAAAAGGTATTGAAAAATGGCCTCAAAAATATGATGCGAAAAAAGCATCCCGATACTTGGGCTCTGTAATTCGTATGCAAGAAGAAATAGGTACCGGTGGAGCAGGATTCCGTTTTTTATATGCCGCTTTCTTACAAGAATCATCAAAACTATTACACTCTGATAAATTGGCGACCTTAAGTAACGAAATGACTGAGATTGGAGATTTATGGCGTACTTTTGCCGTGAATGCCGGTAGAGTAGTTAAAAACAGGACTTCGAATGGAGAATCATACCACTCCATTTCCGAAGAGTTAAAAGAAATTGCATTAAGAGAAAAAGATTTCTTTACAAAACTCTATCAATTAAAACTATAAGCATGCTTTTGGAAGCTAAAGATATTGTAAAAGAATATAAATCGACCAACACCAAAGCCTTAGACCACGTAAGTATAGGCATTGAAAAAGGAGAGATTGTTGGCTTATTGGGGCCCAATGGTGCCGGCAAATCGAGCCTTATAAATATTATTGCAGGACTTCTAACAGCCAATAGCGGTGACTTATTCTGGGAGGAAAAAAAGATTATTAATCATAAGTTATTGAGTTATAAAATTGGCCTTGTACCACAAGATATTGCACTATATCCCAAACTTAGCGCTTATGAAAACCTAAATTTTATTGCCACCCAATATCAAATAAAAAGAAAAGAAAGAAAACTTCGCATAAACCATTTATTGCAATCCCTCGGCCTGTATAAGCAGCGAAATAAATTGATAAGTGAATTTTCCGGTGGAATGAAAAGACGAATAAATCTTATTGCAGGATTAATTCAACAGCCCGAATTGCTGATTATGGACGAGCCAACAGTAGGTATTGATATTCAGAGCAAACAGGCAATACAGCACTATTTAATTGAGTTGAATAAAGAAGGAGTAAGTATGCTCTATACCTCGCACATGCTGGAAGAGGCACAAAATATCTGTCATAGGGTAGCCATTATGGATCAAGGTAAAATTATTGTTACGGCAAGTCCGGGAGAACTCATTAAGCATAGTCCGGAGGCAATAAATTTGGAAGATGTGTTTATTCAATTAACAGGAAAGGAGTTGAGAGATTGATGATTGCATTCTTTGGAAATATAAAAAAAGAGGTTCTTCTTTTGCTACGAGACAAAGCGGGCTTAAGTTTCTTATTTATAATGCCCATAGTCTTGGTAGTATTAATGACGCTACTCCAGGATAAAACCATAAAAAAATTACAAGTTGAACAACTGGATATAGCTGTGGTTAATCTTGATAATGGTATTGTGGGCAAATCTATTCTCAAAGGACTTAAAAAAATGAAAATTTTTCATATCCACCAACAATATCATGGCGACAGTTTAACACTAGCACTAGCACAGAAAGCAGTTGCCAAGGGTAATTTTCAAGTGGGAATACTTATTCCTCCCAAGAGCAGCATTTATACCCGGCGTATAATAAGTAACGAAGTCAGAAAGCAACTCCCAACTATAGGGACACAAATAATACCCGACTCGCTACTTCCGATGGTAGATATACAACTATTTTTCGACCCCATAATAAAAGGGAGTCTTCGCAAAGCACTTCATTCATCCTTGGAACAATTAATGGCCAACATACGCACAATTATTGTTTTTAAAAGCTATACAACTACACTGCAAAAGATCACAGGAAAATCCAATATAGGAAAATTTCCCCTTGATAGATTTAGTCTGAGTGAATCTGAAGATTTAGGCGATAAAAGTCTAAAAATCCCCTCCTCAACACAACATAATGTACCTGCTTGGACCGTTTTTGCCATATTTTTTATGGTAATCCCTTTGGCAACACAAATTATCACCGAAAGAGAAGAAGGAAGTCTCATGCGGCTTAAGATATCACCCACACCCTACTCTATTCCTTTAATAGCTAGAATTTGTATATACTCGCTTTTAGCTGTTATCCAAGCTATTACACTCTTATTAATAGGTAAATATTTGTTGCCATTAATGGGAATGCAAGCCTTTGATATCCATGGTAACTACATAAGTTTCCTTATTTTAACATTATTTATCGGCTTAGCTGCAGCAGCTTTTGGCATCGCCGTAGGCAATATTGCAAAAACTCATCATCAAGCTTCGGTATTTGGAAGTATTTCAGTAGTTTTGCTGGCTGCCATTGGAGGAATTTGGGTGCCGACATATATGATGCCTGATTCCTTGCTTAAAATAGCCCAGTGGTCTCCTCTAAATTGGTCCTTACAGGGCTATTATGATATTGTATTAAAGGCAGATACGATAAATCAATTGGGAGGAATTATATTAAAATTAGGATTATTTTTTATGCTTAATTTAGGCATAGCTGTAATTTATGGTAAACGTAAAAACACGTAGAATGAATCGATTGGAAGAAGAATTAAAATTACAAATTATTGAGCAACTAAATATGGAAGATATTGAGCCCGATGATATCAATATTGAAGATCCACTATTTAACGAAGGTTTAGGACTAGACTCCATAGATGCCTTAGAATTGATAGTATTGCTAGAAAAAGAATATGGAATCAAAGTAGGAGATTCAAGAAAAGGAAAAGACATCTTATTTTCTATTAAGTCGATGGCTGATTACATTAGAGCCAATAAAGCAGCATAAATAACAGAACAAGGCATAGCTATGAGAGTTTTCGTAACGGGAATGGGCGTAATATCATCCATAGGAGTCAATGTGAACGAAAACCTCAAGGCCTTACAGCAAGGTAGAACAGGCATTAAACCCATTAGCGGGCTCAGCACTATTCATCGTGGAAAATGGCCCGCAGCAGAGATTGATTTAACAAATACTCAGCTTCTCAATTTAATTCCCAATTTCAATCAAGGAACTCGATATACAAGGGGACAACTACTCACCATAATTGCTGCCAACGAAGCCATTGCTGAGGCAAAACTTAGCATTGAAGATCAGAAAGATATGGCCATCGTGGGTGGAAATACCGTAGGAGGAATAGATATTACGGAAGCCAATTACCGTGATTATCAAACTACAGACCCATACTATTTTAATCAAGCTCATCCGGGAGGCGAAACCACACGCCAACTTGCCGACTACCTTCACACCTCCGCTTATACTTCCACCATTAATACAGCCTGCTCATCCTCAGCCAACGCTATTATTCTTGGAACGCGACTTATCAAAAACGGAAGAGCAAAGCGCGTATTAGTAGGAGGCAGCGATCCTTTAACCAAATTCTCTTTAAATGGCTTTGCCAGTTTAATGATTTATGACGAGGAAAATTGTAAACCTTTCGATGCTCGGCATCAGGGTCTAAATTTAGGGGAAGGAGGCGCTTTTCTGGTGCTAGAATCAGAGGATGTTTTGGGAAAGAAAGATATATACGCAGAAGTATTGGGTTATGCCAACCGCAATGACGCCTTCCATTCCTCTGCCTCATCGCCCGATGGCGAAGGAGCTTATGCTACAATAAAACAAGCATTGAAAGAAGCAGCACTAATGCCGGAACAAATTTCTTTCGTCCATGCCCATGGAACAGCAACACCCAATAATGACACTTCAGAAGGAGAAGCCTTAAAACGTATTTTTAAGACTAATATTCCTCCTTTTGCCTCCTCAAAATCTTATGTAGGACATACTTTAGGAGCTGCAGGAGCACTTAATGCCATATATGCTATTTTGGCTATGAAATATTCTTTTCTGTTTCCCAATCTCAACTTCAAGGAAGCCATGGATGAACAATTGATACCAATACTCAAAGTGAAAAGAAATATTAATCTATCCTATGTCCTAAGCAATGCTTTTGGATTTGGAGGCAACAATACCAGTATCGTTTTTGGCAAAGTAAATAAAGGAGGTGATAATGAATAAACCTATTTACGTAAATGGCATCCATAGCATATCACCACAAGCGAGTTTCAATAATCTGTTTTTTGATAGCACAGTAGAGCTTATACCACGGAAATATTTCCAGATTATTGCACCAAAATACAGAGATTATATTCCGGCAAAGCAATTGCGCCGTATGGCAAAGCAAATGAAACTTGGCCTTATTGGCGCACAGAAAGCGATAGAAGATGCCAATAGCAACTCCATTGACGCAATAATTGTTGGCACCGGAAACGGAAATATAAGTGATACACAAAAATTTTTAAATAGTATTATTGATAATAAAGAAAGAATGCTAATTCCCACTTCTTTTGTGCAATCTACCAATAATATTGTCGCCGGAAGCATAGCACTAATGCTCAAAAACAAACAATATAATACTACCTACACTCATCATGGCGCTGCTTTTGAAATAAGCCTTATTGATGCTATAATGCTATTTGCAGAAGACAAAGCAAAAACTATTCTCGTTGGGGGGATTGATGAAATAACAGAAGAAACCTTCGAACATAAATCACAAGGAGATTTATGGACAAAAGAAGCTCTAAATCCATTTGCAATAAAAGAGAACAATTATATTCAGGGTGCAATTATGGGAGAAAGTTCAAGCTTCTTTATCTTATCGAGTCAACGTACAGAGCATTCGTATGCACAACTACTTGATGTAAAAGTCATCCATACCTCTTTTGAATCCCTTGATGAAATTTTATTGGATTTTCTTCTACAAAACAACATCAGTCGTTCGCAAATTAATTTACTAATTGCCGGCTTTAATGGAGTAGAAAGCTACGACAAACCGCAGCAAAAATTCTTACAAAATCATTTTAAAAACACGCCTATTGCTTTCTACAAACACTATGTGGGAGAACATCCCAGTGCTTCTGCCTTTGGTTTTTGGATGGCAAATCAAATTCTTAGCTCAAAAAAAATCGATGAGAATATTTGGTATACTAAACAAAGCATTAAGCTAAATGATATTGAGTACGTTCTCCTTTTTCAACAAGCCTACCTTTCTGAAAAAGACTTTGCTCTTATATTATTAAAAAAAGCTTAGATCATATTACCTTCTCCATAGCAAGATGATTATTTTCAACAAACCTCATAGGTGATACCAAGCATCAAATAATCTCTATGGACCATCATAGGCCGCATAAATTCTTACTTATTGTGTTTTGTTTTACTTTATAAGTGAGTCGAATTAGCATCAACTCTTTTTCCTCAACGGCTGTATTAAAACGAGTACCAAGGAATAAACTAAGACAATACTTGTCAGTAAACTTATTGGAGGGAGACCGCCATACCAATGGTCAAAATTAAACCAACCGGAATAGTCAAGCGCCACATTATGGGCAATAACAAATAGCAAGAAAAAGACAGAATTCCACCGTTTCGATATTTCAATAAATTGTTTGGCGATAGCATTAAAAAAGAAAAGGCCTGCGATACTACCAAAACTCACCACGGAAATCCCCCAGACATTAAGCATATTATCGGAGTCGAAAAATTGAGGATAAAAACCCGGAGACAAAGAATATAGGCTAATGCCAATATGTAGTACTACCAGAATATCAACCAAATAACGATACAGTTTATACTTGGTTTGAATCATAAAAGGAATAAGTAGTACCGCTGAAAAGATAAACGTTTTGTTTAAAATAAACACAACATTATTATCAGTATTAAACTTGCCAAATAGAATATACCTTAGATAGGAATAAATTATTGTTCCAAACAATATAGAGAGGACTATAAGTATAGCCACCGATGTTTTCTTTTTCATAGAATAGTAGAACAGAAATATATAAGCTTATAAAAACCAAAAATCAATCAGTTTTAGAATTTGGCAAAAGTAAAATTAATATTCACACCTAAGGGAATAAATTCTTCTACCTAGGGTCTGGTAGATTTAACCAGCAAATGCAATTTTTTGATTTTTGAGGTATAGATGTATAAAAATACTGCAAGACGAAGAAGTTAAAAAAAGAGTTGTGCTTCTAAGTAACAAAAGATTGCTTTATCAAGCTTTAATAATTGCACTGATTTTACACTATTATGCTCGAAAACCTTGCGCTTATTATGTGGAATACGTTTATAGATATCTATAGATTACTATTTTTGTGCTTTTCAGCAAGCTCTACCTACAGATTATATAAATTACGTCACATAAAAGTAATGTTATCAAATACTATCGCAGCTTCCAATAAGTTTGTGCTACAACACATACTTTTTCATCTTTTGCTGTACGAATAGTATGCTTAAAACTATTTTCTTTTTCGCCGGCCAAGGTATCTGAAATAATAATATCACCATATTTCGCTTCAGAAAGAAAGCTACCATCAATACCGCTAAGAGTATACATATCAAGAAAATGTTGAGGCATAGTATCCATAGCCCATTGCAAATACCTTATATTATTAACATGTTGGTTAGAGTCGATATCAAAATTATTCACTTTATACTCCAGATGATTTTCCGATATTTCAATGGGACTAATCTTTTGTTTTAAATTATACTCCATACTTTGCTCCTTATCAATACCCCATTTATCAATAAATACCTTGTCAATAGGAACAGGTCTCCTCTTTTGAATATCAAAATACAACCACATTCCCTTGGATCTACCGATAATATGGTTTTTTTCATCATAAATAATATTCTCACGAATACCCTTAATCGTTGTAAATTCAGAGAGCCAAGTACGTATTTTTATATTTTCCTTATACTTAGGATAGCGATCAATTTGCATGGTTCCTGAAACCAGCACCCAACCTATATTACGATTCAACAAATCAAATAGGCTATTTCCAATGGCATGGCAGTGATCGGCAGCTGTTTCCTCAAGAAGCGTAAGCATAGTCGTTGGGGAAGCCTCCTGAAACTTGTTCATCTCAAAATAACGTAACTCAAATTGCTTTTCAAAATAGTTTTTCATCTGTTTAGAATTTATTATTCCGGTAGCTATCGGAACGGTGATATGGAGTCAGTTAACACTATATTTATCGTAAGCTTATGGATCAATTTATACTATAAAATTGTCATAAACGGTAACGAGCCATCAGCATTTACTTCATAGCGTTAGTCTTTTAAACTATTACAATACAAAGAACTCACTATTTCCGATAATAAACAATGAACTTAAGTTAATAAAACATAGATTAGATTCTTTTTCTAATGCGGCTTAAAGCCTGAGGAGTAACGCCAATATAAGAAGCCAAAAATTTTAAAGGAATTTCTTTAAATAAATTAGGACGTTGCAAGAAAAGATTACGATAGCGCTGCTCTGCCGATAATAATAACAGAGCCTGTTCTCTCTCCGACTTTATCATAAACAATTGTTCTGCATAATATCGGCCAATTGCATTTCCTATTTTAGTCCTTTTATATACATGCTGTAGCTCCTCATAATTAATGCTCCACATTTTGGTAGGAGAAAGCGTTTGTAATGAAAATTTAGATGGCTGCCTGCTTAAAAAAGAATCATACGCACTAATAAATTCGTTCTCAAAGCTAAAGCCAAAGGTGATTTCCTTATCCTTATTTTCATTGGGAATATATAAACGTACTATTCCTTTTTCAATAAATGAGACATGATTTTCAACTTCTCCTCTATTAATAATATGCGCCTTCTTGGGGAAGCTTCTTTGTTGAAGTTTAGAAATAAAAAACTCCCAATCAGCATCGCTAACACTACCCATCTTATCCAGGTATTTTCTTAATTGTTGCATCCTTTTATCCCTATTAATTCTGTAATTTCCATTCTGATTTGAGCACCGACATAATTATTTTGTCATGAAATTTACCCTTTCTAAAATTAGCCTCCCTCAATCTACCTTCATCTACAAAGCCCGCCTTTTGATAGGCTTTAAGACCGGAAGTATTCAACTCGGATACGGTTAAATAAATCCTATTAAGATTAAAATTTTCAAAACCTATTTTAAGAATTTGCTTAGTAATTAATGTTCCTATCCCCCTACCCCACATATTTTTATCTCCAATAAAGATAAAATATTCTCCCGATTTATTTTCCTTGGAGATATTACACAAACCGGTATAACCAATCAGTTTGTTCCCATTATCTAAATATATTCCCAGATTTAAGGTCTTATCCTCCTTAAATAATACAGAATTAACAAACCAATTATTAATCTCTTTCTCACTACTAATCTTTTGAAAAAGCGATAACGAATATTGAATTGCCTCATCATCGTTGAGCCATTGATAGAAATACTTAACATCAGAAGGGTCTAAAGGTTTAAGTTGAAACATATTAGAAGTATTTACTCAATATTAAATTTAATAAACCTAACAAACATGTTTACAGTTTATAGCACTATATACTGTAAGAAAATCAAATTGTTAAGCAATTTACAAAGTTACAACTAAAATCACTTAAGACAATTGTTAGAAATGCGACCAAAATATAATTAACCCACGAAAGCAACCATTCTGGTAAGCTGATTTCGGGATCAATACAATCAACATTATGCAATAGAGTAGCATTACAATTTTTAGGTGACGCACCTCATAAGGTTAGCAATAAAAAATGCCGAATTACACACTGTGTAATCCGGCATTACTACTATATATTTCCCAAAAAATAATCTATATGCTACTATAGGGAGCCCTCATCATAAGCTCGCTCACCATGGAGCGAGGCATCAAGCCCTTCAATTTCCTCTTGTTCCGTAACTTTAACGCGGGTTACAAAATTGATAACGATAAGCATGACATAAGTGAATACAAATGCATAGGCTGCAGCACCCAAAACAGCAACTGTTTCTTTAATAAAGAAAGAAGTATTTCCTTCCAATAGTCCTGACTGACCATTAATGGCAGAAGAAGCGAACACTCCCAAAAGGATAGTACCCGTTAATCCACCCATACCATGCACACCCCAAACATCAAGGGCATCATCCCATCCCCAACGATTCTTAAGGCCAACAGCAGCAAAACAAATAATGGCAGAAGCAATACCTATTAACACAGCGGCCCAAACAGGGACATAACCGGCAGCAGGTGTAATAGTGGCAAGGCCGGCAACAGCACCGGTAAGAAGACCAACAAATTTAGGCTTCCCTTCTTTTACCCACTCAATAATAAGCCAAGTTATTGAGGCAAAGGAAGCAGCAATATCAGTATTTAAAAAGGCTGTTGTTGTAATAGCATCAACTTTAAGTTCGCTACCGGCATTAAAGCCATACCAACCAAACCAAAGAAGTCCGGTACCAATAGCTACCAAAGGAATACTATTGGGAGGAGATTGCTTACCTCTACGTTTACCAACATAAAAAACAGAAGCTAAGGCAGCAAAACCAGCTGTTGCATGAACAACAATACCACCGGCAAAGTCAAGAACGCCCCACGTTGCCAAAAGGCCACCACCCCATACCATGTGTACAAATGGATAGTAAACAAGTAATTGCCAAGCTACAAGAAATATCAAATAAGCCTTAAAAGTAACCCTATTGACAAAGGCTCCCGTAATCAATGCAGGAGTGATAATGGCGAACATCATCTGATAAGCGATAAAAATATATTCCGGGTATTTGCCATCGGCCCCACTATAGGCCTGATTAAAAGGAATACCTCTAAGAAATGACCAGTCGAGATTCCCTATAATTCCGCCTTCACCACCGCTGAAACTAAGTGAATAACCTACTGCTATCCATAGTATGGTGGTAATACCTAATGACACAAATGTTTGCATCATTATACCGAGGATATTTCTCTTACCGGCCAAACCGCCATAAAAGAAAGCCAATCCCGGTGTCATTAACATTACAAGACTCGTACTGAGTATCATAAATGTCGTCGTTCCTGTATCAAACATAAATCTTATTATTTAGATTAAAAAAATGAAATTATTAAAATGAAAATCCGGCAACAAGAAATATTCTCTGTGCTTGTGGATTTGTTATCAATGATACCTTTAATGGTAATGAAAAGTCGTTGGTAATTTTAATATCCTTAGTGGTGGTTATACCAAAATTTACTACACCCAAATAATCACCATAGAAACCGGATTCACCTCGACTTCTATCAACATTAGTAAGATTTGTCCCCATAAAAACATCAGCATATTTAAAGGCATAACTTACTTCGGCATAAGTAGAATATTGAATTCCTCCTTGCGAACCATCGGCCTTTAGTTTATGCGCATCAGCACCATAAAAATTAGTTGCCAACAAAAGTGTAATAGGGAACTTATCCGGACCTGAATAGGAGATTGAAGCTTCAAAAACATGTCCTGTTGTGCTATCCTGATAGTTAAAATAGTTGTAAGTATTTACTTCATCAGGGAAAAAATAATCGGTAATAGTAAAGGTAAAATGTTTCTTTAGCGTATAGGAAGCAAATAAATCAGCTTCTTGCGTCCCTCTACTATTTGTGGCATAAGCACCCCAAACCCCGGCAACAAAATTTCCCTTGGTAAAAGTAATCCCCGGTTGAATACTTGGCGACGCACCAAAATCGGTTCCTCTCCACACATAACGACTCATCAAGTCACAACTGACCGAAAATGGGTTTACTGTGGTAGAGCTGTCGGCTTGTGCTAATACATTTGAAGTTGTTAACCCAATAAATATCAGCAAGAAAATATTTCTTAGTATAAATTTATTCATAGATGTTTGTCCCAATATTATTTAGCTACAAAGATGAAAGAATTCCATTTCCTATACAATTAGAAGAATACGTAATTTCATCTACGCGAAACACGTAGATGGCTATAGTTCAATAATATTATTTTTAATGGCAAATTTCACCAAATCCACTATACTATGTAGGTCAAGTTTCCTAAGAATACTCGTTTTATGGGTTTCAACAGTACGCACACTAATAGATAATATTTCAGCTATTTTTGGATTAGAAAGTCCTTCTACCACATAAAAAAGTATTTCATGTTCCCGTTTTGTAAGACTTCCCAAATTATTATCAGAAACAGTATTACCATACTTAGCATTTTTGACATAACTTTTAAGAATGGTATCGCTAATTGATTTATTAAAATACTCTCTTCCCTCATACACCTCTTTGATAGCAAAAAGCAATTCTTCTTGAGTAGTATTTTTAGGAAGATAACCATCAATACCCGATTTTAACGCATTGAAGATAAAATCTTCTGAGACATACATCGACAGCATTAGTTTTTTTATTTCAGGAAATTCAGCAGAAAGAATTTTTGAAACCTCTATCCCTGACATTTTAGGTAATGAAATATCGAGTAATACCACATCCGGCGTTTCTATCTTTAACAAATCAAAAAACTCATAAGCACTCTTTGCCTCACCAATAATATTGATATAAGAAGTATCTGATAAAAGTGCTTTAATTCCATCTCTAACAATCTGATGATCATCTACTAGTATTATTTTTATTCTATTCATAAATGTTTATTTTAATGGAATTTTTATTTCAATAGCACTTCCTTCTCCCTTATTTGAATTCATAGAGATGCTTCCTTTCAATACCAAAACCCTATCGTGTATATTGGATAATCCATTTCCCTGACTATTTCTTTTCTCCAACACATTAAATCCCTTCCCATTATCCCTAACTACCAAATACACATAGTCAGCAGTAAACTCAATAGTGATAGAAGCCTTGCTTGCATCTGAATGTTTAATAATATTAGTTATAGCCTCTTGAACAATTCGATAAATATAAATGGCGATTTTATGGTTATTCTTAATATTATTTCTTCCTTTCACTGAAAACTGAATAGGTATAGCGGATAGATCCGACAAGTCATTACATAGATTTCTAATGGATGGAATCAAGCCAAATTCTGATAAAGCCGCAGGCATCAAGTTATTTGAAATACGTCTTGCTTCATCAATGGTTTTATCAAAGAGTAAACCCAATTCGCTATAATCTACCTTTCCATTTTGCTTAGTAGATTGAAGGATACAGTTCTCGTATCTCAACTTCAGCCCTATCAACAATTGCCCTAAGCTATCGTGTAGTTCTCTGGATATTCTCTGGCGTTCTATTTCCTGCCCATCCAACAATGAACTTAAGCTTTTCTGTTGTTCGTATTGCAATTTCAATGACTGCTCCTTTAATTGAGTTGCCATAGTATTAAAAGATTCCGCCAACTCTCCAATTTCATCATTCTGTATAATATTAACCTTTGCATCAAGATTACCCATTCCAATTTCATGTACTGCCGCATTCAACTTTTGTATGGGATAAGTTATTACACGAGAGAATATTACCACAACAAGCATCACCAATAAAAAGATAAAGATAGAAATAAAGACAATTTCATTTCTGATATCATAAACAGGCACCATTGCTTCTTTAAAATCAATCTCGGCAATTATTTTCCACGGCAGATAAGACAAATGAAGCTTATCAAATGAGCTCAATACCTTTACCCCCCTATAATCACTTAATATCTTTGAGCCACTATACTGAGAGGGTGCCCACCGAGAGGCCTCAGTATTCACTCTTGTCTTTAGAATTGAATTGGAATAAAAACGAGAAGAAGAGCGCATCAGCTTATCCTTTCCCAGAAGATAAGATTCTCCGGTATTTCCTAATCCACCGGATGAATTATTCTCAAGCATGATTGCATCGATCGGTTGACTTGAAATTACAAAAACAATAATTGCAGCAACGCTACTATCAGCCCCAACTACTTTTGAGCTAAGACGTAAATATGGCTTACCATTAACAAGGGAATAATCGCTCAAATAAAACGAATCAGATTGCAAGGTGTTCTGCCATAAATCTTCATAATCCTTACTACTAATCTTCGGTGAATCAATGGACGAAGGGAAATAGTACACCAATTTGTTCTTAGCAATTAAAAATATTCTACTGTATTTTCTCTTCTCAATACTATTAAAGAAAAATGTATTTAAATGATTTATCGGTTTCTTTATCAAATGAAACGAAACTGTATTCTTTCTTGTATTAAGTTGATTAACAATGCCTTTAATGTCGCGAGACTCCTTTATTAATTGCATCTCTAAAATGGCATTATTAAAAAACTGTCTTAAGAGATTAGCCTTAATAACGCGTACGGAAGTAAGTTGATTATAGGTTCGGTTGATTACTGTGTTTTTTGTTCGATAGAACGAAAACGTAGCTACAATAAATATCGTTGTAATACTAATCAAAAGAGAAGCAATAATCAGTTTATCCGTAATAGAAAACTTTCTCATAAATAAAATGGGACTACTGAAATAAAATCTACATCAACTATTCAACTAATATATCGATTAAACAAACGCAATGAAAGAATGCTAAGAATCAATTTAAAATAAGCCGGAGATAACTCCATCCTCATCGATATCGATACGCTCAGCAGCAGGATGCGAAGGCAAACCGGGCATCCTCATAATAGTTCCTGCTATAGGAACAATAAAACCTGCCCCCGAATTAATTTCGATATCCCTTATTTTAACTGTAAATCCACTTGGGCAATTAGTTTTATAAGGGTCGTCAGAAAGCGACTTTTGCGTTTTAGCAATACAAACGGGCAATTTGTCCAAGCCCAGCTCTTTAATTCGTTTTAATACTTTCCGTGCAGCCAACGAATATTGTACTTCCGCTGCCCCATAGAGTTCTGTTGCAATTATTTCGATTTTAGCTTCAATACTATCCGAAAAATCATATAGCGGCTTAAAGCAATTTTCACATTCATCAACAGCTTCCATAACTAATTTCGACAATTCAACGGCCCCATTTCCACCCTCGCCCCAAACATCAGCTACGGCAACTTTCACCTTATTTTCATGACAATAATCGCTTACTATTTTAATTTCTTCCTCAGTATCATCAGAAAACTTATTGATAGCAACCACCGGTTTAAGATTAAATTTAGAAAGGTTCTCAATATGTTTAGCCATATTGGCTAGGCCTATATGTACCGCGTCAGCATTAGGAAGATGCAAGTTACTGCCGGCAACACCACCATGATGTTTAAGCGCTCTAATGGTTACCACCAAAACAGTAGCATTAGGGTTAAGATTCCCATATTGGGCTTTAATATCCAAGAATTTCTCTGCTCCCAGCTCACTGGCAAAACCAGCCTCTGTAACAACATAATCGGCCAAAGAAAGGCCCATCTTTGTTGCGATAAGTGAATTTGTTCCTTGGGCTATATTGGCAAAAGGTCCTCCATGGATAAGAGCTGGTCCACCTTCAATAGTCTGTACTAAATTAGGCTTAATGGCATCCTTTAATAAGGCAGCCATTGCCCCTTGCGCTTTAAAATCGCGGGCATAAAGTGGTGTACCATCAAAACTATCGCCAATATAAATATTCCCCAATTTATACTTTAAATCACTAATATTCTTTGCCAAACATAATGTTGCCATAACTTCAGAGGCAGCAGTAATATTAAAACCGGTCTCACGAGGTACTCCTTGTTTAGGACCTCCAAGTCCTACTATTGTTTTGCGCAACGCCCGCTCATTCATATCGATAACCCGCTTTATTTTAATAGTACGTGCATCTAAATTCAAAAGGTTTTTCTGTTGCAAATGATTATCGACCAATGCCACCAATAGATTATGTGCTTTCTCAATGGCATTGAGGTCTCCGGTAAAATGCAAATTAATATCTTCCATTGGAAGCACCTGAGAATATCCCCCACCGGCAGCTCCACCCTTAATTCCAAAAACAGGACCTAAGGAAGGCTCCCTTAGCACTACTATACTATCCTTTCCCAATTTATTAAGCCCTTGTGTAAGGCCGATGGAAATAGTAGTTTTTCCTTCGCCTGCAGGTGTCGGAGTAATGGCTGTAACCAGTATTAGTTTACTCTTACTAATTTCGTTTTCGTCAATTAAACTCAATGGCAACTTAGCCTTAAAATGTCCGTATGGCTCCAAATCCTCCACAGGAATTCCCAATTTCTTTGCTATAATTTCTATCCTCTTAATCTCGATAGACTGAGCTATTTCTATATCTGACATAATTAATCTATTTAATAATTTTATTCTAATCTGCTAGTTCTTCCAAGGTACGATATGCAATATAAGCTAAATTACCCATTCCTTTAAACAACGCATCTTCATCAATATCGAAAGTTGCCGTATGCAAATTAGTAATGGCTTTACCACGTATTCTTGTTCCTATTCGGAAAAATGAGCTGGGAACTTTCTGTCCATAGTATGCAAAATCTTCGGCTGTCATACGCATTTCAAGTTCTTCCACTTTGCGTTGACCCAAGTATTCTTTGGAAAATAATTTTAAATTCTCTGTCAAAGTAGCATCATTAATTACTGTAGGATATCCTTCAACAATATTTACCTCACAACTGCCCCCCATACTCTGCGCTATCTCTGTAGCTATTTTAGTGATTTTTTTTCTGGCTTTATCTCTCCATGCTTCATCAAAAGTACGTAATATCCCTGCAATTTTTACCTCATCAGGAATCACATTTGTTTGGCCTTCAGCAATAAACCTCCCAAAAGAAACTACAGTAGGCATTAAAGGCGAAGCAATACGGCTAACCACTTGCTGCAAAGCAACTACAATATGAGAAGCAATTAATACTGGGTCAATAGTTAGATCCGGAGTAGCACCATGGCCTCCTTTACCCTTGATGGTAAGATATAATTCATCGGAAGAAGCCATATATTTCCCCTGCCTATATCCTACCTTACCCGAAGGCATTGTTGGTAATACATGTTGCCCTATCACATGACGCACCCGAGGATTTTCCAATACTCCTGCCTCAATCATAGCTTTAGCACCACCGGGCAAAACCTCTTCTGAAGGTTGGAATATTAACTTTATGCTCCCATCTAAGTCAGCGCGAATATCATTGAGTATTTTTGCTGCCAACAGCAGCATTGCCGAATGAGCATCATGCCCACAGGCATGCATAATTCCTTGATTTTTAGATTTATAGGGAATAGCATTAAGTTCCTTAATGGGCAAAGCATCCATATCGGCACGCAGAGCAATGACTTTATCTTTTTTCTTTCCTTCGATAAAACCTACTATTCCTGTTTTTGCCACATTAGTTTCATAAGGTATTCCATATTGTTTAAGTTTGGAAGCAATAAAATCGGCAGTATGTATTTCCTCAAAAGCCAACTCAGGGTTGGCATGAATATGTCGTCGTACCGCCACCACTTCACTGTGATACAGACGGCAATATTGTTCTATTCTTTGTTTTAATATTGTTGCCATTAATACTATTTTAAGTTCGAAAGTTATTATTCTATCTATATTATATTTAAGTATTATTACTAGGTAAAAAGCATCTTAACACCAATCAGTATGACAAATATAGCGAAGCCTTTTTTAACCAGATGTTGAGGAATTTGGAGCACCAACTTTGAGCCGAAATAACCACCAATTACAAAAAAAGTAGCCAGTATTAAGGCATAAGTCCAATTGATATAACCATCTTTATAATAATTAATTGCCGCCATAATACCAATGGGAGGAATCATCATTCCCAAGCTGGTACCTTGCGCCTCAAACTGGCTCATTCCAAGAAAAAATATTAAAGCCGGAATAACAATTACCCCGCCTCCTACGCCGGCAAAACCACTTAACAGTCCTGCTGCTAAACCAATAAATACTAAAATTACTAATGTTGTTATAGTCATCTTCATCTGATTATAATTTTAAAAAAAACAACAGACATTTACCCTTAAAAGTCCAAGCCAAGAGAGAAATAGAATACAGACTTATTGTGTACTTTGGCATTCTCAATTCCCCATGCCCAGTCGGCTCTGATATAGTAACCAAACAACTGAGACCTCAGTCCAAAGCCATAGCCAGCCACTAAAGGATCATCTTGATTAATAATAGTAATCTTTACCGGCTTACGATATACTTGCTTCTTAAATAATGCATTATTATCTGAATATGGATTCATCCCTGTCCACGCTGTACCGACATCAAAAAATCCTATTATCATAATATTATTCCAAAATTGAGATTTAAGCGGCGTTTTACTAATC